>JBCBVN010000090.1:0-13402 GCA_039817625.1 Bacteroidota bacterium | reverse complement strand
TCCTTAAAGTCGCGGGCTTTACCTATGGTCCCTTATTAGGGCTATTTTGCTTCGGTTTATTTACGGACCTGAAAGTTCGGGAGTGGGTACAACTCGGTAGTCTGCGCATTCCTGCCCTCATTTTGGTTTGTCTGACCGCTCCCATTATCAGCTTTATCGTCGATCACTATTCTGCCAGCTGGTTCAATGGTTTTCAATTTGGCTTTACGATCATGGCCTTCAATGGGCTGATTACTTTTGTGGGGCTTTTGCTGCTGGCTTATTCGGATGCAGAAGAGGTTCAAACAATTAATTAGATACCTTACCTTCGCGCCGACCAAATAAGCCATACCACAATTAAAGCACGGCCATAATACCTGGCCGATAAAAGCCACCGACCCGCGAAAGTCTAATAAACAAAACTGCCCCACCCCATGAGTCAAACCCGTGCTGTCATTACCGGTGTACAAGGTTATGTACCTGACTATGTACTCACCAATGCCGAGTTGGAGACTATGGTCGATACCAACGACGAATGGATCACGACGAGAACCGGCATTAAAGAACGCCGCATCCTCAAAGGAGAGCAACAAGGCGCATCTGTCATGGCCGTCAAGGCTGTAGAGGGCCTGCTCGAGAAGACCGGAACATCTGCAGATGAAATAGACCTGGTCATCTGCGCAACGGTAACACCCGATATGCGATTTCCTGATACGGCCAATACGGTAGCTGCTAAGGCTGGTATCAAAAATGCATTTTGCTTTGATATCAACGCCGCGTGCTCTGGTTTTCTGTATGCACTAACCGTTGGTGCCAAAATGGTAGAGGGTGGTTTGCAAAAGAAAGTTGTTGTGATAGGAGTCGATAAAATGTCTTCCATCATTGACTATACAGACCGGTCTACCTGCATTATTTTCGGCGATGGAGCAGGCGCCGTCTTACTAGAACCTAGTGAAGATCCCGATCTGGGACTTATCGACTATCAGCACTACGGAGATGGTAATGGCGCAGAATACTTACACCAAAAAGCAGGTGGCAGCTATAAGCCCGCCAGCATAGAAACGGTTATGGCCAAGGAGCATTTTGTTTTTCAGAATGGGCGCCCCGTTTTTAAAGCTGCCGTTAGTGGTATGTCGAATGTTGTCAAGGAGGTCATGCAACGCAATGATCTCAGCCCAGAAACTGTCGACTGGCTGGTTCCTCACCAGGCTAACATCAGGATCATAGAAACGGTGAGCCGAATGGCAGACTTCCCCCTGGAAAAAGTTATGATCAACATCCAGAAGTATGGCAATACTACAGCCGCTACCCTTCCCCTATGTCTTTGGGACTACGAGGACCAGCTCCAAGAAGGAGATCGCTTGGTCTTAACAGCATTCGGCGGAGGCTTCACCTGGGGAGCCGTTTACCTGAGATGGGGCTACTAGGAGCCAATCGCTAAAGTGATTATAAAAAAAGAGCAAGGACGGAAAGTTGTCCTTGCTCTTTTTTCATTCAAAGGGCTGAGTCTTTGGCTTCACTATTTAGAACATAACACCCAGCCTCAGCACAATCGAATTAATCTTGCCCCGGCTGTCTTCTTGTCGTTCTACCCCATCTCGGGTCACCACGGTTTGTCGGTCTTGGGTTATGTCTGCAAAGCCAGACTGAAATGCTTAGCCACCAAACAAGAAAGTTTCTGATGAGATGAGATATTCTACACCGGCACCAATGCCCCAACTCAGGTTAATGGCATTAACCGCAGAACCGATATCGTAATCCTCGTTCTCATCAATAAAGGCCACGTTCCTGACATTACCTCTGGATCGCGTTGAAAAGCCCAGCGTAATAAGCGGCTGCAAGTAATACCTCAGGTAGCCAAATTCGCGGGTGCGCAAGGTTAGACCAAATGGTATTTCTACAAATTGCAGGTTGTACTTAAAAGAGGTTCCTCCCGCAAAGCTGGTATCACCGACTTCGGAAACTTGATTCCATATGTCTACACGATCATACCGATCTTCGAAGAACAGCGTTCCACCCGCATTAAAATGAAATCCCAATCCTGTAGTGATGGCATAGTTATCGCCAATAGGAATTTCTCCGACTAAGCCCATCTTGAGGCCCAGATTGGTGCCATCGCTATTGATCAGGTTATCGCTGGTATTCATGTTGCTGAACGTGGGGCTCAGCTGAAAGCCAAACTGGATATTATTCTGCTGCGCATGCAGACCGCATACATGAAAAAGAGAGGCCAGTAAAAGGATAGAAATTGATCTGGTCATGGGTGAAATACGGTTTTTGTGGGATAATGCGTTTGTCTGTTGAATAATCACTGCTGGCCATTGATCTTTCCATTTTGTCTAACAAACAATTTCCAGCGAGCTGATAACGGATTTGTTCATCCGCTGTTATATACACCATGCAAATAGACCGATTTTTACTTGCAATTACAAGTTTCGCACTGCTTGTCTCTACATTATGTTTTAGTTGCCGTCAGGATTTAGAGCCCGAGTTACCCGATCTCTCAGCAGAACCTTTGCCTGAATTTGAGTTAATCCGATTCGAGCAAGACTTATTTTCTGTAGACACTACACAGCTAGGCGAATCTATTCAATCTCTCGAAGAACGTTATCCGGGCTTCACCGATGTTTTTTTTCGCTTTGTGATTCCCTTACGGCGTGGCGACTTTTCTCCAGAAGAACAGGTCGCCATCATGCAGGCCTTCATCCAGTATCCGCTCATTCAAGAAATTTATATACGCGCTAGCGAGAAGTATCCTTCCTTGCCCAATGAGTTGGGTCAGATAGACTCACGCGGGCCAAAAGAGTGGCCAGCCCTGGCCGAAGCTTTGCGAAGTTATGCGCATTATCTACCCGATGCCCGGCTTCCAGATACCGTAGTCACCTACATTAGCCAATTCGAGTATGCGGGCTTCTTATTCAGTGACAATGATCTGGCCATTGGGCTCGATTTTTTCCTCGGCCCTGATTTTGACTATCGATCAGTCAGTGTAGATGAAGTCATCTTTAGCGATTACCTGACGCGCACTTACAATGCTGACCATATGCTGGCCTCTGCCATCAGACTTCTTCTGGAAGAGGATGTGCCCCCCCCGAGGGCTGGTCGATTAATCGATCACATCATCAATAATGGTAAACGCCTATATCTGCTCAATCGAGTACTTCCAAACACACCCGATAGTGTGTTACTGCGCATGACACCAGAGCAAATTCAGTGGTGCGATGACAGTGAAGCACAAATATATGCCTGGCTTGCAAGCGAAGATTTGCTGTACACGACCGACCAAAGAGAAATCAGGCGCTACGTAGAGCCAGCCCCCACATCCAGGGGCATGCCGGAAGAGTCTCCTGGGGAGGCAGCCAACTGGTTAGGCTGGCAGATCGTAGAAACGTACATGCGCCGATACGGCGATAAAAGCTTTCAGGATTTGCTCGCCATAGATGATGGACAAACCATTCTGGCTCGCTCAGGATACAAACCCAGGGGCTAAGCCATACAACTCCTTATTATCAATTTTCGTTATATTGTAACAAAAGAAACTACATGACTGCCACCGCTCGTACCATCCCTTTAGTCGACCTGTCTCAATTTACTCAAGGCAATGCTGATGACCGGCAAGCTTTTATTGATCAACTCGGTGACGCATTCCATAAAATTGGCTTCGTTGGTGTTGTTGGTCACGGTATAGATCAAGAGTTAATCGATAATTTTTACACTTCGGCCAAAGCATTTTTCGCCTTGCCTGTATCGGAGAAAAAGCAATATGAACTGGCAGGAATGGCCGGCCAGAGAGGCTATACCAGCTTTGGTAAAGAGCATGCCAAGCAGAGTGATGTTCCCGATCTCAAAGAGTTCTTCCAAATTGGGCAGGAACCTAAAGGCGGCGATGCTTCGACCAAAAACCCAGATGTAGAGGAAGTTCCCGCATTTATGGAGTTGGGTAGGCAATTGTACCGAGCTTTCGAAAATAGTGGCGGCGCCTTGCTAAGAGCCATCGCCATTCACCTCGAACTACCCGAAGACTACTTTGACAACCATATCGAGGACGGCAGCAGCATCCTTCGTGCCATCCACTATCCACCCATCACACAAGAGCCTGAGTCTGCTATCAGAGCAGAACAACACGAAGACATCAACCTCATCACACTGCTGGTAGGAGCCAGTGCAGGTGGCCTACAACTGATGAACCAGGAAGGTGAGTGGCAGGAGATCGTTCCAGAAAACGATGAGATTGTTATTAATGTGGGCGATATGCTCCAGCGTCTCACCAACAACTATCTTAAATCTACTACGCACAGGGTGGTAAACCCACCTCGTGAAGAGTGGCATAAGCCTCGTTTGAGTATTCCTTTCTTTCTGCATCCTAAGCCACAGATGGATCTTACCGTTCTCGATCACTGCGTCACTGAAGAGCGACCAATCAACTATGATTCCATCACCGCAGGTGAGTACCTGAGCGAGCGCCTGAGAGAGATTGGTCTAAAAAAATAACCAATTAGAGTGCGCCCATATACAACCTTCGCTATCTAGTCGCGTCTTACCTTTGTACAATCGAATAAATAATCAATCATGAGCTCGATTTTCCTGATCAATTTCTTCGGCCCTGAGATGATCGTCATCTTCTTCGCCATTCTTCTATTATTCGGTGGTAAAAAGATTCCAGAGCTCATGCGAGGAATCGGTAAAGGAATCCGCGAATTCAATACAGCCAGAGGCACTCTTGAAAAGGAGCTGAAAGATGGCATGCGCGATGAAGATCGCCGAGATTCTAGTTCGAGCAATCGATCGCGTGATCGACAAGACATCTTCGCTGAAAGCGAAAGAAGGTCCAAAGAGGACTAAATGAAAAATGGCCGCGTGAAATCACGCGGCCATTTTTGGTTGATCCATCAGGATTTTTATCTAAAGAATCCACCGAGCATCCCTGCAATATCGTCGATGGCACTTCCATCGCCATCGCGATCAAGCAAGCCAGCAAGTCCGATATTGGTTTCACGAGCAGGCTTCTGTGGCTGAACATTCTGACGCATAAATCCGTCGAGAAGGCCTCCTAATCCATCTGCATTAAGGTTCCCCTGCTGCTTGGTGCGGCCTAGAACACCCATTACAATTGGTGCTAAAGTGGTCATAAGCTGAAGAACATTTCCAGTGCTCATTCCAGTTCTTTGCCCAATTTGAGCTGCTGTATCGTTGGTTCGACGACCCAGTATGTGCTTAAGTATTCCACCTCCGTTTGCGGCACGGTTATTAGACATACCGCCACCAATCAGATCTGTTATACTGTCTAATATGCCGCCATGCTGGTCCTTTTCCAGGGCGTTGTTTAGAGACTCTGCTCCTTGAGGTGTGGCCGAATTGCGAGCGAGAGCACTGATCAATACACTGACTATGCTACTGGTCGCATTTGCTGTTTGCCTGCTTGATGTGCCACCTCCAAGTTGGTTGGCAAGCATATCCATTAATCCTCCTGTGAATTGCCCTTCAAGTTGGCTTTTCAATAAGCTGGTTAGATCCATGTTTACTTGTGTTTGATTGTGGTTTTTGATAGGTGTTTGTTTGAATGCACTAGCGCAAGCATATACCACCTGCTGCAAGATCGCAATAATACCCCAAGCCACAAAAAAAGGCAGTGCCCAGACCGAAGCCCAAGCACTGCACGATGATTCAAACTACTCTCTCAATGGTCAAAAAAAGTCTGTGAAATTGGGTTGCATACCAATTTCCATATATGGAATCTTCCGGCTCGGAGCACGGAAAATTCTCTCCGTCTTGTACTGTGTAGAAATATCGTTGGCAAAACGGGCTGTGACGAAACAGTATTGTTCACTTGCGCAAAAAAGTTATACCTGCTCCCTAAACTTGTCCAACTTTAACAAAACGGCCAGCATAATGCTAAAACCTAGAAGGGAAGATCCGCCTTTGGACAGAAATGGCAGCGGAATGCCAATGACGGGCATCAGCCCCATGACCATCCCCACATTGACCAACAGATGGAGAAAGAGTATTCCTGCCACCCCATAGGCATAGGCTCTATGAAAAGGGAAACGCTGCCGCTCTGCTATCTGTGTAATCCGATAGAGAAGCCAAAAATATAAGATTAATACCAGAGCAACTCCCATGAATCCGTGCTCTTCCCCCAGAGCGGAAAAGATGAAGTCTGTTTCCTGCTCAGGCACGTGTCCAAATCGGGTCATCGTTCCTTGCCCTATTCCTTTTCCACCTACTCCTCCTGAAGCCATTGCCAATTTGGACTGCGCTACATTATAACCAGCACCTTGACCATCTTCGGCGCTGGGTCTCAGCCATACATTTATTCGATCCTGCTGATGGGGCTGCAAAACCTCATTGAAAAAATAATTCGCTCCAAAGGTTACAACGATCCCCAATGCCAGGCTCCCTATAGCCAACTGCAACCACGGACCAGCCTTTTGTAAAACATACCACAGAGAAAGAGACACCACCCCAATACTCAGGCCGGCAACTGCCCAGCCAGAGTGGCCATTAAGCCATGCATAGTTCAGGCCGCCAAAAGCCAAAGCTGCCATAGCAGCTATGTAGTACCATTTCAGCTTTATCCTGAGTAAAAGAAAGAGCAGTAACAACTGAGCATAGTACCAACTTACAGAAGCTGGATTGAATAAAATACCCAAGAGAAATCCGGCTATCAGGCAACCGCCTAACCAAAACCAAAGTGGAGATAAGCCCTCGCGGTACATGGGAATAAGAAAAGCCGTGAAGACCAATGCAGAGCCCGCATCTGGCTGCAAGAGTATCAGCAATGCAGGAACCAACCAAATCATCACACCTACTCCAATGGTCTGAATATCTCTTAAGCGATTTGACCAGGTGTTCAAGTAAGTAGCCATGGCCAGGCAAGTACCAAATTTTGCCAATTCGGAAGGCTGAATCGTAAAGCCTGCAAATCGAAACCACGATTTAGCTCCTTTAATTTCAGTACCGAATAGTAAGACTAAAACCAGGGCTCCTATCAAACCCCCGTATATGATATAAGAGCTAGACCGCCATAACCTTTCGTCGAACAATAGAAAAACACCTAGGAAAACAGCTAGTGACAACAATACCCAAATGGCTTGCTTGCCAACCATAGTCGTAAAAATAAAACTTGCCAGATCCGTCGAGTATCCACCTACTGGTTTACCGACCGTATAGACCATAACTACACCAATAGTGGTAAGTGCTAAATACAAGCAAAAGACCAGAGCATCTGCTCCCTTGTTGCCGATCTTGCCTTTACCCCATGCCATCTAAACCACTTGAAATAAGTCTAACCTAGTACATCCGCAGAAGCTCCGATTCTTCTACCTCGTCTCTCACTAAATAGACCCCTTCAAAGTCTCGACTGAGGCTAAACTTCAAACGTTCTGCTTCTAGCTTGGTCAGAAAAGCCCCGGCTCGCAACTTGTAATAAGGCGAAGTGTGCACCCAATCTACTGGCACACTCGGATACTGGCGCTCAAAACGGGATTCTACGGCTTCCAATCTTTGTCTATCTGTTGTGGCAAGAATCTGCACACGCCAGCCCTGAACTGTAGTAGTCTCTTCATTGGTTTGCATAAATGCATTGAGCAGCCTACTGACAGAGGCATCAGCAGTTACTTCTACACTACCCTGAGCAAGTAAGGATGAAAAACCAATTGCTAAGATGGCTGCCATTCCAATAAACCTCATAGAAAATCATTTGGTGGTTGAGTAACCCTCGCTGGTACTGGCATCGACTTCATGATGGTTTGACTTGCGAGAGCCGACTTATGTATCTGTGCGAATTGCCCAGCTTAGATCAAAAATAGCAATAAGTTATTGGATCACCTTCCGTGACATTTCTTGTACTTCTTGCCGCTACCACAAGGACAAGGGTCATTTCGTCCAACCTTGACACCTGCTCTTTGGAAGGTCTCCACCTTTTGTCTGCGACGAGCTCCACCACCAGCATTCTGAGCGGCTCTGTGCATGGCCTGCTGTGTCTCGGTTCGGTTTGTCTGAGTCTTGCTTAGGTCCGTTTTCCGCTGCTTGGCCTGCCGGATCGCGGGCTGATTGTTTTCGGGAAATGATAAATCTCCCGTCGCCAGATAAGCTGTGGTCGATTCATTAATGTCCATGATCAAGGACTCGAAGTACTTGAAAGCCTCCATCTTGTAGACTACCAGCGGATCTTTTTGCTCAAAGCTGGCCGCATAAGTCGATGCTTTCAAATCGTCCATAGCACGCAAATGTTCTTTCCACCTATCATCAATGATGGCTAGAGTAACCGCTTGCTCTATGTCGGAAATAATGCTCTGCCCTTCCGTATCTATTGCTTGCTGAATATCGGCAGAGATAGGTAGTCTGTATGTACGACCATCACCAAAGGGTATTAAGATGCGCTTATATCTATTTGGGTCAGCTTCGTACACCCGCTTAATCTCAGGCATGAGTTTGACAATCAAGGATTGCATCTTGTTATCGTAAAACTCCCGGAACTGAGTCAGTACGATTTCACTCAGTTCATTGACGTCCATGCTCTGGAAATCGTCGTCTGAAATATTGGGGTCGAAGCCTATGGTCGATACCAGTGCGCGCTTAAGCGTATCCAGGTTTCCATTCTCCTTGTGGGCGAATACCGTACCATCCAGCAGCTGATCGAACATATTATTGATGTCGACAGCAAGGCGCTCACCGGTCAATGCATTATTTCGCTTGCGGTATATGGCCTCTCGCTGAATGTTCATCACATCATCGTATTCGAGCAGTCGCTTCCGAATACCAAAGTTGTTTTCTTCAACTTTTTTCTGTGCATTTTCAATGGCCTTAGTCATCAGGCCTGCTTGTATTACTTCTCCTTCTTTGAGTCCGGCGCGGTCCATCCATTTGGACATGCGTTCTGTCTGGAAGTAGCGCATCAGTTTATCTTCCAAAGAGACATAGAATAGGCTGCTACCCGGATCTCCCTGACGACCAGAACGGCCGCGCAACTGCCGGTCTACTCGCCTGGAGTCGTGCCGCTCTGTGCCAATGATCGCCAAACCGCCAGCATCTTTTACTATTTGCTGCAACTTGATATCCGTACCACGACCTGCCATATTGGTGGCGATGGTCACCTTGCCTGGCCGGCCAGCCTCAGTTACGATCTCGGCCTCTCGCTGGTGCTGCTTGGCGTTGAGTACGTTGTGATCAATCTTACGCATACTGAGCAGACGGCTCAGTTTTTCACTGACTTCAACCGTGGTTGTACCGACCAAAACCGGGCGACCAGCCTCCGTCAGACTTTGCACATCTTCTATGACTGCATTGAGCTTCTCGCGCTCGGTCCGGTATAGTTTATCATTTTGGTCATCGCGTTGAATGTATCTGTTGGTAGGAATGACCACTACATCCAACTTGTATATCTCCCAAAACTCCCCGGCCTCGGTTTCCGCTGTACCGGTCATACCCGACAACTTGTGGTACATCCGGAAGTAGTTTTGAAGGGTAATGGTGGCATAAGTCTGAGTGATCTTACCGATCTCTACATTTTCTTTCGCTTCTATTGCCTGGTGTAGACCATCGCTATATCGGCGGCCTTCCATCATACGACCGGTCTGCTCATCTACAATCTTGACCTGACCGTCCATGACGACATACTCCTCATCTTTCTCAAAGAGGGTATAAGCTTTCATCAACTGATTGACCGCATGCAGACGGCGAGATTTGACGGCAAAGTCCTGAGCCAACTTATTCTTCTCTTTGGCTTTCTCATCGGCACTCAGTTCCTCTTGTTGCTCGACCTCGGCCATGGTAGTACCGATATCGGTCATGATGAAGAAGTTGGGATCTTCGTTCATCTTCGATAGGAAGCCGGTGCCTTTATCTGTCAGGTCTACTTGCCTATTTTTTTCGTCGATGGTGAATAGCAATTCCTCATCGATCTCGTCCATCCGCTTATTGTTCTCGGCCATGAAGGTGTTCTCGGTCTTGGTCAACAAGACTCTGACACCATCTTCACCCAAAAACTTAATCAGTGGGCGACTCTTTGGATTAGCTCTGTAAGCGCGCAAGAGTGGGAAGCCCGCTTGACCGGGTTCAGGGCCAATTTCTCCAGCCTTAAAATGTTTCTTGGCCTCGTTCAAAAAGCCATTTGCCAGCTGGCGCTGTGCATTGTACAGCTTTTCGATGACGGGCTTAAACTCCTGGTACTCCTGATCGTCGGCACCAGCGGTAACCGGACCAGATATGATCAATGGTGTACGAGCTTCGTCGATCAAGACCGAGTCTACCTCGTCGATCATGGCATAGTGGTGGGGGCGCTGTACTTTTTCTCCGTTGCTGCGCACCATATTGTCGCGCAGGTAGTCGAAACCAAACTCGTTGTTGGTACCGTAGGTGATGTCGCAATTGTAGGCCGCCCGTCTTTCTGGCGAGTGGGGCTTGTAGTGATCTATACAATCAATGGTGAGCTGCAGGAACTCCATGATCGGCCCAATCCATTCTGCATCTCGTCGCGCCAGATAGTCGTTGACCGTGATGACATGTACTCCTTGTGCCGTCAGACCATTCAGGTAGGCAGGCAGCGTGGCCACCAGGGTTTTACCTTCACCCGTTGCCATTTCTGCGATCTTACCCTCGTGCAGTACCATACCACCGATCAGCTGCACATCGTAGTGTACCATATTCCACTCGATGTCGCCACCTGCGGCCTGCCAGCTCGTTTTATACACGACCTGATCGCCTTCTATGCTGATGTAGGTTTTCTTAGACTTGGCTGCCAGGTCGCGGTCCAGGTCTGTGGCCGTTGCCTTAACACTATCTCCTTCTGTAAATCTTCGGGCAGTTTCTTTAACCACTGCAAAAGCTTCGGGCAGTATATCGAGCAGTACAACTTCCAGCTCCTCATTGCGCTGATCGCGTAGCTTATCGCTTTCTTGAAAGAGCAGCTCTTTGCGCTGTAGATCCTCTTCTTCTCTCGCTTCCTCTTGTAGGCTCTTGATCTCTTCGTCTATACCCGACAGATAGTCGGCTATCCTTTCTCTAAATTCGGTCGTTTTGGCACGCAGCTCATCATTGCTGAGATCGGTCAGGCCTTCGTAGATCTCATTGATGACCTCAACCCGGGGGCTATAGGTCTTCAGATCTCGATCTTGTTTAGAACCGAATAGTTTTTTGAGGGAATTGAACATAATTGGTCTTTATCTGCCGCTATTTGTCGAAAGAGCTAACCACAAAGATAACCCAGGTCGATTGATTGCGCACGCATAGTAAACGCATAAACCCTGCCAAGGGTGATAAGGTGACAGCCTGACAGGGAATTTTTACTTTTTAGGACTTCCGCAGGTCGGTTTTCAAGCTCGGAAACCGACCTGCGGAAGTCCTAAAAAACCCTACCTTCACTGGAGAGAATCCCAACTTTTATCACCTATGAGATTTACCCAACCCATGTGTGTAGCATGCCGTGCCCTGCTCATTCCTTTTCTTCTTTTTTCCAGTCTTTCGCTTGCTGCCCAACAAGAAAGTTTGCTCACGATGGCCGTCGAACTAGATGACCTGTATGGGCAACTGGACAGCAATGAAAATGCGGCTCAAGAGTTCTTTGATATCCTCAAGAAGTTATACGGCCAAGACGGACAAATTGATGAGTTTGTCATTCAGTCGGACTTTGGAAACAATCAATATATGGCCGCTCGTGTACAAAACGTGTTCGGAGAGCTCGGAATGCGCGAAGACGATGCAGCTCAGGAGCTGGATAGTATTAATGGCCGAATTGATAGTCTACTCAACTTTGCTTTTGAACGGGTAGAGGCCACTTGCCGTGTAGCGAGCAATAGTCTGGAAAACTGCGATCTGCTCCAAATCGTCGAAGATAATTTTCTGGAATCCAATGCAGTCATTCTCCGCAAGGTGCGCGAAGCCACTACCGATAGTAAGCTCAAAGACGACTTGCTGGAAGTAGAAGACGAATACCTGGCACTGGAACGTCAGAAGACGGATCTCGAAAATTCTACGGAGTCTGTTTTACTGTTGAGCGCAGATGCGGGTGGCGGATTTAATTTCAGCCCGGCCGCGGAGGCCTCTCAGGCATTTGCACCTATAGTTATTCAGGCACCCAGTGGTGGTTCTTTTCAAAGTAGCCTGCTAGATGGAGCATCCAAATGGATAGCTGAGCGAATGCGAGAAGAGTTGAGCATTGCCTTTTTTGATCGATTCAAGACCTGGATCGGTAATGGCAATCTAGATTATCTGTTTCCCAATACGGTGGGAGCGATGAATATTTCTGCAACAGCCGATTATTCACTACTGATTCAGATATTGAAAACTGCCTTTGAACAAGATCTGAGCAATATGCCCTTCAATATGGGCAACTATCTGCGGGAAGAACTCAACGAGGCTGGTATATCGGACCGCAGCCGAGTAGAAATGGCGAGTATACTCTCAGAACTGAACAGTAATCAGCTGAGATCTAATGAAATAGTCAGGGAGATCGACAGACTTGAAGCTACCTACTATGGCCCTGAAATATTGAGCGACTCACTAAATGAAGCTTTGAGCAATCAGCTCTACGATCTCTACATAGAAAGTGAGGAGGTAGACTCTGTACTCTATCAAAACAACGATCGCCTGGCCACGATGGGAGAAAACGCCTTCAAGCGACAGCGAATACTTCGATATGCGCTACTGGCTATAACGGCCATTCAACAGTTGAGTGAGGGTAGTCATCCGACAGCGCTTCTCTCTTTTTTGAATGAAAACATCGATGAATTAATTCCAGGATCTGATAATGTGAAGCCAGCCATACTGGTCATGGACGTCATTTCGCGCAGCCTTATTTCAGTTGATGAGGAAAGAAATACCGTTTGGGTAAAAGGAGACGAACTTCGCAGGCTCAGTGAAGAGGCTCAGTTGCGGGAGTTCTTTTTTGGCTTGATTTATCAGAAGGTCAAGCAAACGATGAGGCGCCGACAGAATAGTCTGAGCGAGCAGGTAGCGCAGCTGAGTACTACCAGCTTACAGGCAGATCCAGAATTTCTAGCCCTGCAAGATACTATGTATGTCAGGCGTAGTGCTGTACAAAACATCATGTACTACAACGATATCAGGCTGCTAACAGACGTAGGGAATTCTACGGAGGAATTGCTGAACAACTACCTCCAACCTAGAGATCAAAACCCACAGTATGATGATGAGCGAGCAGCACTGAGTGCATTTTACGAGCGGATCTCCCGTGATCAGGAATTGGTCAATAGCTTTGATATTGGAGAATATGTAGATGTGAGTAATCGCCTGGATTCAGCATTAATACCGCTGGAAGAAACAGTCCGCGAGGTCTATGAGCGCTATAATGTTCCCGATATCGAATACGATGTTCCCTATATCAAGCGGAGTTTCAATTTATTCAATGGTTCTGCCGAGTCAGTCAGCATCAATGAGGAAATCCCATTTGAAGAGCAATTTGATT
>JBCBVN010000089.1:0-13462 GCA_039817625.1 Bacteroidota bacterium | reverse complement strand
GCTCAAGCTGCCCAAACCCACCGTAAAGCAGACAATTGCACTAGCTAGAAAAAAGTAATCAAGGTTCCAATAAAAAACGGCAGATGCTCATGAGAACATCTGCCGAAAGAATTAATAATTTATCTGATACAGTATAATCTACTGTAGCTCTGTCGTAAATACCGCACCATTCATTTGTGGAATAACCATTACCGTTTTTACCACTTTTCTGCTGCCATCTGTACTAATGAATACAGTCCGGCTTCCAGGCTCACCTTCCGCAGAAGTCATAACGAGTTTGTAGGCATTAAAGGTGCCGGCAGGAACGGTTACTTCCTCTGTGCCTGTCACTTCTACCTTGTAGGTTTTGATCTGCATAGTTTGCTGATCCATATTGCGAATGAAGGTGGAGTACCCCTCGGCCAGTGGTAGTTGAGCCAATATATTATTAGAACCTCCACCGTCTGCAAAAAGTGGGCCATCTAGTTCCTGCTCGATAGGGTTCGCATTACCGCTCACAGTCATAGTACCACTTACTTCATCGGAGTTCATACTTAAACTGATGACAGCTGGACCTTGGGTTATCTCACGTGATACCATTTCTAGGTTTCCTTTCTTTACCACGACGACGTCAGAAGCATTACCCATAGGGGTAGATACGAACTCGCTCAATACCCAGTTGTCTCCGTCTTCTGTTATGCTGACAGTGGATTCTATTGAGATATTTTGTGGACCCATTGCAATGCTCCCGGTATAACTATATTCACCAGAACTGAGATCTTCTGCTACCTCAGGAAGACCGGCATTTATAGCATCTTCGGCCATTGGTTCAGGCAAAGTGACGGAGTTGACATCTACTCTGAGTTCCTCCAGTTTGGCAGCGATTTCTTCATTGCGCTCTTCCTGATAGCGACCACCCAAGTGCTCAGCCATGAACTCTTCAGCCGCGGCTAGGAAGGCCATGTTGTTGACCGGCTTGGCAAAACCGTGCCCTTCATCAACAGCTACGAGATATTCGACTGGTAGGCCCAGCTCACGCATAGCTACTACGATTTGATCAGACTCTGCTTGCTTGACTCGTGGGTCATTGGCACCCTGAACAACCATCAACGGTACTTTGATCTTGTCGGCATGGTACAAAGGAGATTGGCGCTCCATTTGTGCCTGACCTTCTTCGGTATTGGGGTCTGCCATACGGATGTAGAACAGCTTCTTGATCGGTTCCCAGTAGGCTGGAATGCTATTGAGTAGTGTCTCCAGGCTAGATGGGCCTACGATAGAAATACCCATGGCATAAACATCTGGGGTAAAGGTTATACCGGCCAGAGTGGCATAGCCACCGTATGAGCCACCCATAATGCCAATGCGCTCGGGGTCTGCAATGCCTTCGTCGATCAGGTATTGAGCACCGGCCGTCAGGTCATCTTGCATGAGCTCACCCCATTCGCCATTTCCGGCATCCAAAAATGCCTTGCCGAAACCGGTAGAACCTCTGAAATTTGGGCTCAATACGGCATAGCCACGGTTGGCCAGGAATTGGTGATAAGGATTGTATCCCCAATAGTCTCTGGCCCAAGGACCACCATGAGGCATGATGATCACTGGAAGATCCTTGGCTTCTACTCCCTTAGGTAGAGTGAGGTAAGCTGGGATTTCAAGTCCATCAGTCGAGTTGTAGCGAACGGCCTGCATAGGTGCCAAATCGTCTATAGGCATATTCGGGCGGCCGCGGTATTGAAACTCTACCTTCTTTTCGTCCTTGTCAAAGAGGTAAACTGCTCCTGGATCTGTATCGCTGTAAGCGGAAATGATCCAGAATCTTTCATCTTTAGTAGAAGATCCAAATCCGATAGTCTTTCCGGGTAGCTGAGCCTGCAGGGCATTGTAGGCTTCCTCGTATTCGCTGTCAATCCAGTAGCGGCGACGGCGGTCATCGGTATAGCTGGTACCTACAATCTCTTTGGAGACCTCGGAGAAGAACGCATTGCCGAAATCTACTCGACCCTCGGGGTCTGACTCAACCAGTTCTATTTCTTCCGTTTCTGCATTCATAAGGAATAGCGCGATCAGATCCTGATCTGCTCCCTTATTGCTTTGCATGTAGAATCGCTCGTTGTCTTTATGGAAGCGGACAGGGCCACAAGTTTCCAGCACATCACAGCTGTAAATTTGTGTAAATCCGTCTTCGTCTACGCGCAAGACCTCAGTGTCGCCATTGTCGGCAGAGCGTGTAGCCAGGCGCAGTTCATCGTTATTGTCAAAGATCCAACCGGTGAAGCGGTCGGTGTTTTCGCGAATGAGCGTCAACTCACCCGTAGAAATCTTTAGGCTGTACAAGTCGTGCCAGGCAGGGTCGCGGTCGTTGATACCGACATACATCAGGTCTGGGTCCTTTTCGGGCACAGCAAAGATGATGGCGCGGACACCCTCACGGTCGGTCAGATTTCTAGCTTCGGGTACGGTGCCACCAGTCGGCACATCGCCCTGGGGGTCCACAGCGTAGATATTATAATTTTCGTCGCCTCCCTGATCTTTTACATACAGGATGTATCGTCCATCCTGAGACCAGAAGTAGCCACTAATGGGGCGATCGGTTGCGGCAGTAATGGGTACAGCGTCTTCGAACGGGGCAGAGCGCTCCTTCACCCAAACATTGCGGGTTTCCAGGTGAGGCTTAATGAAAGAGATGTACTTTCCATCAGGCGACAACTGCGCACCTGTGATTTCGGGGTCACCGAAAAATACTTCTCGATCAATGATGTCGGGAAGTTGAGCGTGTAGCTGATAGGTATGAATAGACATAAGCGCCAAAATGGCGAAGGTAATACGATAGACTGATCGCATAGGAGTCTGGTTTGGTTTAATGGATACGTGTATGGTGTTACACCTTTATTTAATGACACGCGACCTGCGGAAGTTCAAAATAATGGACTAACGGACGTTGGGAATCGATGAAAGTACACTAGAAAGGATTTATTTGAAATCTAGCTGACAAGAAAGGGTTGAAATGACACATTCTGTAAGCAGCTTATGGCTTAAAACGCATGTAGATACATCAATCAAAATCAAGCTGTTACGCTATGGCATCCAAGGCTTCGATGATAATGCCACAGGCGTATTTGAGTTCTTCTTTTGTGATCACCAATGGAGGAGCAATGCGCACAGATCTATTGTTGAAGAGAAACCAATCGACGATCAGCCCGTGCTCAAGACAATAAGCGATAACGTGCTGTACCTGGTCGAAGTCGGCCAGTTCCATCGCTGCCCAAAGACCGCAACTGCGTAGGTCTTTGATTAGCGGATGCACCAGGTATTGGTGCAATAGCTTCTCCTTGGCAGCTACCTGTTCGATAATATCTTCGGCCAGGAGCGTACGCAAGGTGGCCAGGCCTGCCGCACAGGAAACCGGATGACCACCAAAGGTGGTGATGTGACCTAAAATGGGTTTCGTGCTCAGGTCTTGCATCAGTTCGCGACTGGCCACAAAGGCTCCAATCGGCATACCGCCGCCCATACCTTTCGCCAGCAATAAAATATCGGGCACAATACCAAAATGCTCGAAGGCAAACAACTTGCCTGTGCGGCCATAGCCAGCTTGTATTTCGTCGAGTATGAGCAGGGCACCTACCTCATCACATCGCTTCCGCACAGCTTGTATCCATTCGGGCCTTGGTGGCCTGATGCCCCATTCGGCCTGTACGGTCTCTAATATGACGGCTGCGGTTTCATGGGTGATGGAATCGAGGCATAAATCACAGTTGTAGCTGAGGTGCCTGATGCCGGGAAGTAAAGGATGGTAGGCCTGTGTAAAATCCTTGGGCCACATCAATGATGCCGAGCCTTGGGTACTGCCGTGATACGCATATCTAGCCGCTACAAACTGAGTCCGGCCGGTATGCCTCTTGGCCAACTTCATAGCTCCTTCCGTTGCCTCCGTCCCACTATTGACAAAGTATACGCTATCGAGCGAAGGAGGCAATTGCGATGTCATCAGTTCCGCCAGCTCCACCTGCGGCGCCAACACAAACTCACCATAAACAATGGTGTGCATATAAGTTTCCGCCTGCTCCTGGACCGCTTTGACCACCGCAGGATGGCAGTGCCCCAGACTGCTCACACCGATGCCTGCGATCAGATCCAGATAGGCTTTTCCTGAGGGGTCGTATAGATAACACCCCTTCGAGCTGGCTACCTCCAAACCCATCGGAAACGGGCTGGTCTGTGCAACATGCCTGAGAAATAATTCACGTGGTGACATAGTCAGTAGTCTTTCGGCTCGTCTCAACAACAATATACTGCCCAATAGTTCACGTCTTTCACTCTAAAGCTCATGCCAGTGAGCGCTTCTTCCTCCTTGTTTCTTGTCTCTCATCTCTTATCTCTTGACTCTTGACTCTCATCTCTAAAGCTCACGCCAGTGAGCGCCTCTTCTATCTAAAGCTTGCCTTAGCAAGCGCCTCTATCCTCTTACTTCTTATCTCTCGCCTCTTATCTCTTGACTCTTCCTCCTCCCCACCAACCAAAATCCATCACTCCGCCGCTAAGCCCCTTATTTGCTTTTGCTGACCCACTTGTTCTACCTCTTCTAAAAAACTATTGGCTTCGCGCTGCTCCCGGATGCTTAAATACCCAAACGCCAGTCCAATGCACAGCAGACAAAATATAAAGCTGAAGTAAGCCCAGAAATGTGCAGCCAGAATGATGTTGTTGTAATCATCGATCGAGCTTATGTCAGGAGAGATTACCCATGACAGGAAGGTGAAGACAAAGCTGCTCACCACCGTATCGAAAAAGAGACTAATCACAAAGCCAAACAGCACGAGCAGAAAGGCCAGCCCATAAGAGATGGGCAGGTAAGCTAAGGCATAGGTCAATCCATTTCCCAGCCCGCCCAATCTGAAATAGGCGCTGAAGCCATACATCAACAGGATCGGTAGGCAAATCCAGAAAAAGAAGCTCCCAATCAGTCCACCAAAAGAAGCTAGAGCGGTGATCAGCAGCGTCGGTAAGAGTAGGCGCAAGGCAGCCCGCCAACCCGCTTCTTCCTCCTGTCGGATCTTGAAATCTTTATCAAGGAAATAGAAGACCAAAAACTGAATGGAATACAAGCTGCTGAATATTAAAAAGATGTAGCCCGGTTCTCGATCGAAGCCGAAGGTGCTGAGCAGTGCATAGAAATTGTAGAACATCAAAAACCCACTGCTCTCGAAAACGTATCGATTGGCGGGCGAAGCCCCGGTGAAGTTGAAGGCCATCCAACAGAAGACCAGGCCGATCAGAAATAACCAGCCGAAGACCTTCGGACCGCGTCTCCAAAGCCAGGAAAACACATCGCCGTACAGCTCGCCCATCATTTTTATGGCATGAGGTCTGATGGTCTGAGGCTCTCGCCCCCTGACTCGCCGCGCATCATATTCGTGTACCGGGGGGCCTTTTCTGACCACGCGTATGGGGTAGATCACATAGTACCAGATAATGAAAGCAAAACAGGATAGTATAAACACCCACCGCAGTTCAATACCGATTTCCTGATAATGGCGGGTGAGGTAGCTCTCCAGAAAACCGGCCAAAATGAAAAGCGGAATGATGCCGATCATCATTTTTACACCTTCCCGGGCAGCCAGGGCAAATGAGCGCCCTCGAGAAAGGGTACCTGGAAATAAAAGCCCGCCGCCCATCACAAATCCGGCTGCACCGGCAATCACAATGCTGCTGATCTCAATGGCGCCGTGCAGATAGACGGTACAGAAAGATTCCCAGAACAGACCCTGATCCATAAAAAAGAACTGGAAAACGCCGAGCATAATACCGTTGCTGACCAGCACCACGGCCGTACCCAGCCCCAGAAAAGCACCCAGTGCAAAGGCGAGTAGGGCCACTTGAATGTTGTTGAGGGTAATGCGCAAAAACATGCCAAACGCATCCGAAGACTTGTATATCGCCATAGGATCACCGGCCGCAATATTGTCGCGGGTGAGGTCCATATAGCCTTCGCTGAGGATAAGCTCGGCAAACTCCGGGTTGATGAGATAGCTCACCACACCGATCGCCATGGAAATCAGAAAGAGAATCAAAGACAATCGGAGCTCAAAGCGCCGCCGGTGAGAAATGCGCGGCAGCTCGTCCGTCCAGAAAGTGAAAAACCGACTCGACTCTCCACGCCGACCTTTGTAGACTTTCAGAAAAGTCCGCCGGGCCAGATCATTGAGGTAAACGCGTACCGATCGATTTTTGTAGAAGGTGCGCGAATACGACAGATCGTCGGTCGTGTGTACATACAACTCGCTCAGCAGATCCGGGTCTTGTTTGTCTCTCTTTAGGGCTTGCTCATACTGCCCCCACTTATCTTTATTTTGCTCGATAAAGCGAGTCTCGCGCATATCTCAAAGGTAAGGGCTTATCGGGAAATGACGTGCCTTGGGTTGCGCAATTGCCCAATGCATGATAGCTTCGCATCATGCGAAGCATAACGGTACGCACCAACCAAAATGTAGATATCGATTACGAGCTCGCCCCCACCATGAGTCGGGTAGGGGCATTTGCACTCGATGTCTTGTTTTTTGTGGGTGCCTACGTGGTGCTGCTTCTTTTTCTACAGCCCCTGTTTCTCGATGGTCCTTCGGATGTCGATTACATAACCTATGCCGAACGCCAGCAGCAGCGCTCGGCCGTTTTGTACGGTTTTTTGCCCCTGTTCCTTTTTCTGACCTACTACTTCTTTTGCGAAATGCTCACCCGCGGACAAACCGTCGGCAAGCGCATTACCCAGACTCAGGTCATCAGAACCGACGGGCTCGAGCTAACCCCCGGCGATTACCTGATGCGCACCTTCATGCTCTTGCCAGATGTCGTATTCAGTCTGGGTATTCCCGCCATCCTGCTCATCAACTCAACCCCCAAAGCACAACGCCTAGGGGATATGGTCGCCAATACGGCGGTGATACGATCCAGCAATTTGAGCGCTTTAAATCTGGAAGACATTCTCAGGATCAGGACCACCAGCAATTACGAGCCCGTCTTCCCCGAAGTCACCCGCCTTTCTGAAGAAGACATGTTGGTCATCAAGCGCGGGCTAGTCAGATACAGGCGATATCGAAATCAGCCACACCAACGGGCCATCGATCGACTGGCGGAGATCGTCAGGGAAAAGCTCGAGCTGTCGCCTGCCGAAAAAGGGAAGCCCAATATGTCTAGCGTCCAATTGCTCGACACCCTGCTCAAGGACTACATCGTACTGACCCGCTAATAGGGTATGCCGGACCTCCTCATTTACCTGATCGCCATCATCGGCGCCTTTCTGGCGGGCTGCATCAATACGCTGGCGGGCAACGGTTCGGCCATAACCCTCTACCTGCTCATGGAGTTGCTGGGCCTGCCCCCTAATCACGCCAATGCGACCAACCGCGTAGGCATCCTGGCGCAGGTAGCTGCAGGCAGTTGGGCCTTTGGCCGCGCAGGCAAGATCCGCATCAAAGGAGAAGAATTGTTGCTGGGCTGCATTACCATCGGGTCTATCGGTGGTTTGTACCTGGCCACGATCATCAGCAATGAAGGTTTCAGAAGCGTTTTTCGCTATCTCTTACTCATTCTGTTCGTTGTGATCCTGAGCAAGCCAAAGCGATGGTTGGTTCCGGCCGAACGCCGAAAAGAAGTCCCGCCCTGGCTCAGCGTTCCGGTCTATCTGGCACTGGGTTTTTATGCCGGATTTATCTCCATGGGGATGGGGGTTATTTTTTTGGCCATTACGGTCATGTGGATGCGTTACGATCTCCTGATGGCCAACGTGCTGAAAACACTGATGGTGATACCTATGGCTATAATGGGCATCATCTGGTTTTCTTCCCTGGGGTGGATCGATTGGAAACTCGGTGGCATCATGGCCATCGGGCAAGCCGCCGGAGGTTACTTCACTGCTCATTTTGCTTCTCGCTATTCCAGAGCCAATGAGTTGGCCTATTATATCCTGGTCGTTGTCGTCGGCCTGGCCTTGATTAGGCTATGGTTTTTTGCATAAGAAATTCTCCTTTTGTCGGCTGGTTAATAGAAAAGACACTCCTGGCCGGGATAAGAGTTCTTATCTTAAGGAACCCATCATTCTGAGCTTATATACTCAAGACGAAGTGGTCTGGGACGCCATCTTGAGTATATACTCGCTTTCGCGAAGTGGTTATTTTTCCAAGCCACTTCGTGAGCGGTATAGACCACACAATCAACTCATTGGGACTACTCATTAGATCATCATGTCATCTATTTTTAATGCCTTATCGACAAGCCTCTTCATCTGCTGCTACCTACGGGCCAACGCCCAGCTCCATGACAACATCTGGCTATTTGGAGATTCTGGGTTTGATAACACCAGCGTCGAATTCGTAGATGGAGAACCTACGCTGCGATCATTTGATACCGATGCAGATCTGGTGAAATCGGCCAGCTCGATCTGTGATAGCTCGGGCCATCTGGTACTGTTTACGGACGGCTGCAACATATACGACGCCCAGGGCGAGATCATCGACAATGGGGAAATGATCAATCCGGGTGATGTCTGGGATGATTACTGTGGCGTTAATAGTGGGTATCCACAAGTACTTCAATCCTCCATGTTTTTACCCTGGCCAGATGATTCCAGTCAATTTATTTTATTTCATAAAGAAGTTTCCTTAGTAGCTGGTGTAGGTGTGGTGACGGCCCCTCTTTTTTACACAAGAATTAACTCTGTGGTAGGTGGAGGATGGGAGGTGACGGAAAAGAATGTGGTGTTGTATGATGAGACGCCTACCATAGAAAGCGGTCAACTAACAGCAAGTAAGCACGCGAATGGGCGCGATTGGTGGATCACCAATAGACTAGAAGGAGACGGCGGTTTTATGGTGTTTTTATTGACGCCAAATGGTGTAGAAGGCCCATTTTTTCAAAGCGAAGTTTGGTATTCACCACCTCATGAAGGGGAAGGCGGCGGCGGATCTGAATTTTCGTCTAATGGCCTTCGTTATGTTTATCATCGCCCTAAAGTAGGGATGGAGGTACACGACTTTGATCGGGAAACGGGTTTGTTTACCTTGACGGATACCATACCTCAATTCGATTTTAATGAAATTGTAACTTTCAATGGCCTGGGCCTATCCCCCAGCGGTCGTTTTGCCTATATTTCAGAGTATTTTCAGATTTTCCAATACGATCTGGAGGCGGACAACATAGCCGATAGTAAAACACTGATCCATACCTTTCTGAATCCCGATAGTTTATTTATTGAACCCCATGGAATGCACTTCCAGTTGGGACCGGATTGCCGGCTCTACAACTTTATGAATAGTGGCCGCTACATACACCGCATCAATGAGCCCGACCTGCCCGGTCTGGCGTGCGGCTTTGAGGAAAATGCGTTTGAGCTACCCTTTTCGGCTTTTCGCGATCAGCCGCAGTTTCCGCACTTCAGACTGGGGCCGCTGGGCGATGAGGGTAGCCCTTGTGTAGAGAGCCCAAACGCCACTGCATCGGTCGATGGCAATGGGGTTGGGCTAAAAGTCTATCCCAATCCCAGCCTGGGTCCCATTCGCTTATGGCTACCCGCAGGCGAAGCCACGGCCACCTGGCGACTCTACGACCTGCAAGGCAGACCCCTGCACGAGCTGACTCTGCTACCCGGCCAAAATCAGCGGCTGGATTTAGACACTGACCTGCCTGTGGGCACCTACTTCTGGCAGCTGTTCCGGGAGGGAAAAGTCGTGGAAACGGGGAAGTTGTTTAGGCAGTAAGAGGCCAACTTTTTGTAAGGTTTGAATTTTTTTTTGACCTCAGGCAACGAATTGGGTCCTACACCTATCTCTACATCAGAATACGGGCACTGCCCGATGATTTAACTACTCGTTTTTTACGTTAAGGATGGTACTAATCTGGCCGGCCGAAGAATATTCGACCGGCCGATTTTCTTTTGGGGAAACAACAGATTATCTTTATGCGCTCACCCTATTACTGAGTGAGGATATTGAGGGTAGAGAAAATTCTCATCTCGCGTTCAGTCTTCAAGACCTTGCGCGAGGATGTCGAAATTCGGGGAATTTCTCCACCTGCGTAAGTCTAAAAAACTAAGCTTCCATTCACCTGAATACACGCGCATATAGCTGGCTATTGATTGCTTGTTGGCTTGGGGCCAGTCAGGCGATGGCGCAGCACCATGTGCAACCGCCTGTAGAGTATGAGGAGGCCCCCATAGAATACTACGAATATGAGCTGGTGGTGAATGAAGCCATAGATGAGGAGGTGGAGTTCAGGCCTTTTGAGGAAGATGCGCTGGACGATCTGCGTGACGCTTTTGACTATTCGGCACCCAGGAAGCGGGCAGAGGAAGAAGATCCTTTCATAGAAAATGATCCAGAACCGCAGGAACCGGAGGAGAGCAAAAACTGGGAAATCGGCGAGCTGGAAATACCGCCCTGGTTGGGTTGGACCATACTGATCAGCTTACTCATTGTCCTAGGTGTTTTCGTGTATCGAGCGCTGGGCTTATTCGATAATGTATCGAAGCGACCAGCTAAAGCGGCGGAAAGAATGACCATGGACCTGAGTGAGGTGCCCGAGGAAGAGCTGACCCTGAAAGAAACGGAAACCCTCCTGCAAAGGGCAGAGCGAACAGGCGATTTTACGACGGCAGTGCGCCTACAGTATCTGGCTCTGCTCAAAGAGCTCAATGAGTTTGGACTGATCGAGTATACCCGGGATAAGACAGACCGGGAATACCGCAGAGAGATGGACTACTCGGAGCTAGGGAATGAGTTTTCGGCCATCACCATCGACTATGCGCGAAATTGGTACGGCCAGTACCCACTGGATCGATTGAGCTATCGACTTGTAGCGGATCGCTTCGAGTCGCTACGCACCCGATTGCAAAGCATGAAAAAGCCGGAGTATGCCTAGGTATGGCTTAGTATATCTCGCTTGCTGGGCAGGGATCTTGCTGCTGTTGGGATCTTGCGGTGGCTGTCGCCAGCACGATTGGAATATCGGTTTCGATTTTGAAGGCGATGAGCCCTACGATCTATCTGGACTGGCATATGTGCTAAAGGAACGCGATGCTGGCCTGACCTTCATTCAAGACAGCCTGCAATCATTGGCGGAAGAGGACTACGGGACGGAAGAAAACTACATCTATGTCGGGCGAAGCATGTTTTTGAGCGAGGAAGACTTTTCTACGCTATTGGATTTTGTGGAAGTAGGCAACAAGGCTTTCCTCTTTGTGGAAGGGCTGCCAGAGGAGCTGCAGTACCATATGTTCAGTTCGGATTGCTTTTACGGCATCGATCCATCTCAAGTGTATTTCTACGACGATATACATATGAATATTGACTCGGTTTCCTTCGACCTGGTTAATTCGAGCCTGCTCCCTGAGGGCCTATTCACGACTCATATTGTTGACTACGAACCTAGCAGACGTCGCTGGCGGGCCATCAATCCTATGGCTTTTTGCGATCAGGCTTATGGTACTCAACGCTTGGGTACGGTGACTCCCTCGGGAGAGGCCAATTATGTGCGGCGGAAGTATGGCGATGGGGAAATCTATGTCCATGTAGAGCCACTGCTCTTTACGAACTACTATCTGTGGGATAGTACCCGGACCCAATATGCCGAAGCTGCGCTGAGCTATGCCCATTCGGGTAAATTCTACTGGGATGAGGCAAGCCGATCATACCGCCCGCCACCTCAGCCTCGCAATCCGTATGATCCCGATGGCGGGCGACAACTGCTGACGGACAATCACGCATTCAGTTATGTATTGTCTCAGCCGGGGCTCACCTTTGGCTGGTATACCTTTTTGCTGGGGCTATTGCTGTTCCTCATCTTTAGGGCTAAGCGCAAGCAAAGGGTCATACCGCTCTTGTATTCTAAGCAAAACAGCAGTTTGCAGTATGTAGATACCCTGGCCAGGTTGAGTCAGCAAAATGGCAATCACTACCAGTTGGCCAAGCGCGAAGTGAAACTGCTGCGTCATTTCATCCAGGAGCACTTCCAGGTGCGCTGGCGAGATGGCAAGCCTCCGCCCGAAGACCTGGCCGCAAGAATCGGGCTTTCACCGGAAGAGCTGCAACCAGCTTTGGATCAGATTGCCAAAATCCAAAAACAGCGCTATCTCGATCAAGATGAGCTCAACACCTTCTATCAAAGCTTGCAACCCATTTACCGATTGATCGGTAATGCATAGGATATCTTAATTTTGTCACTTACTCAGACCAATCTGAATGTTTCCCGACGAAGACGATAAGTACAAACCCAAACCCACTGACAGCACGGAGCCCACACCGCCTCCGCCCCCTGTACCACCTGCTGTTCCATCGGAAGAAGAGGAGGCTAGTGGAGTAGTCCCTCCGGCTATTCCCGTGCCACCGCCAGCTCCGGAACCAGAAGATACCAGGCCACCTCATGCGCCGGAGAACCGGATCGACCTGAGTGAACTGCGTGAAGCAGCCAGGTTACTGCGCTCTGAGGTGGGTAAACTGGTAGTTGGCCAGCGCGAGTTTTTAGAGCTGCTGCTGGCAGGCTTTTTTGCTGGCGGGCACGTGCTCATTGAGGGAGTACCCGGTATTGCCAAAACGCTTACGGCCAGACTGCTCGCCAGAACGGTAGACGTCGACTTTAACCGCATCCAGTTCACACCCGACCTGATGCCCAGCGATGTTACAGGTTCGACCATCTTCAATGTCAAGAAGTCTGAGTTTACCTTCAATCCCGGTCCCATCTTTTCCAACATCGTCCTCATCGACGAGATCAATAGAGCGCCGGCTAAAACCCAGGCCGCGCTATTTGAAGTGATGGAAGAAGATCAGGTTACGGTCGACGGCCAGACCCACCCCATGGGGTTCCCATTTTTTGTGGTGGCTACTCAAAACCCCATCGAGCAGGAAGGAACCTACAAGCTCCCCGAAGCTCAGCTGGATCGCTTTTTAGCACGCATCGTTATTGATTATCCCGATCTAGAGGAAGAGCAAGAGATTTTGCGTCGATTCCGCAATGATTTTTCTCACCGCCAGGAGGAATCGGTTGCCAAAGTGCTTACTGCCGAGCAAGTGAAGAAGTACCGTGGCCAGATCGAAGAGGTGTTTATCAAAGATGAACTGCTCGACTACATCGCGGGCATCGTTCACCGCACCAGAAACCACCCGGATCTGTTTTTAGGTGCCAGTCCCAGAGCTTCGCTGGCCATCTTGATGATGTCTAAGGCGGTAGCTGCCCTGGATGGCCGCGATTACGTCACTCCCGACGATATCCAGTACGTGGCTTACCCGGTCTTAAATCACCGCGTCATCCTGACCCCGGAACGAGAGATGGAGGGTTACTCCTCTCAGGATGTGATTGATGGTATTGTTCAAGGTATTGAAGTACCTAGGTAGTTCAATATCTTGCTGTTTTACGTGGAGTTTGATTTTTGAGTACACGGAGTTAACGGATTAGACGAAACCTTACTGATCATTTACGGATCGAAGTAAAACGGAGT
>JBCBVN010000088.1:0-13827 GCA_039817625.1 Bacteroidota bacterium | reverse complement strand
TCTTTGCGCATCCCTTAAATAACCTAGGCATATGTTTATCATCAATCCTTACCTGCGGTTCGCCCTTATGTTTCTCGGCATAGTCGGGGGCATCGCACTGTGGTCGGCTTACGGCTTTTGGTATGGGTTTTTCTTCCTGCTCACCGGTGTTGTATTGCTTATTGGATACTTGCTTTTTGGCACCGTGGCTTCAGCAGCTAAGGCATTGCAGGTTCAGGATTTTGACAAGGCAGAAAAACTACTTGGACTGACCCCCTCACCCAGATTGCTGTTCAAATCAAATCGGGCTTACTACTATATGTTGCATGGCAATATTGCACTGAGCAGAAAAGATATGGCTAAGGGGGAAGCATTCCTCCGTCAGGCTGAAGCTGTTGATATTCCAACTGCAAATGAGCGTGCTATGCTACAGTTACAGCTGGCACAAATTGAAGCCAGCAGAGGCCGTATGACCCAAGCCAATCAGCACCTGAAAAAAGCCAAGGATGCCGGTAGCACCTTGCCGCAGGTCAAAGAACAAGTAGTGATGGTAGAAAAAGCGCTAAAACAGCAAGGACAGGTGAAAGGGGTGCAGCGTATGGGGCGTCAAGGGCATCAGATGATGAGTCGGGGAGGCAAGCGCCGTCGCCCTAAGATGAGATAGCCTACAATTCGGTCAGTACGCGCATCAAGGGATGATTTCAATCCACCATTCCCAGGGTATATACCTCCACATCCCTTTCTGCAAAAAGGCCTGTACCTACTGCAACTATCACTTTAGTACCAGCCGACGAGGGCAAGAAGAACTCGTGGTCGCCATGGGTAAGGAATTGGACTTACGCAGGTCGGAAATTGCCTCCGCCCCCATAGCAACCATATACTTCGGAGGTGGTACGCCATCTATTCTCAGCCAGGAGCAAATAGATTACTTACTTGGCAAAATCTTCGAACATGGCCGAGTCATTCCAGAGGTAGAGATTACGCTGGAGGCCAACCCCGACGATCTTACGCCCAGTGCTATAGAACGTCTGGTCAACAGTCGGATCAACCGCTTGTCTATTGGCGTTCAAAGTTTTTTAGACGATGACTTAAGCTATATGGGACGGGCCCATAACGGTCAGCAGGCCATCCAGGCACTCCAGGATGTCAGTGCCGCTGGCATGGAAAATTTTAGTATCGATCTCATCTTTGGTAGCCCAACCACCAGCCATGATGCCTGGACAAAAAACCTGCAGTTGGCTTTAGAAAGCCAGGCCAAGCATATTTCAGCATATGCGCTCACGATCGAGCCCAAAACAACTCTGGCACATCAAATTGAGAAGGGAAACAGTCCCATGCCCAGTGAAGAGCGGGCAGCGGAGCAGTACTTCCGCATGTGCGATTTTTTTGTAGGCGCCGGGTTTGAACACTACGAGATCAGCAGCTTCGCACAGCCTGGTTTCCGCAGTAGGCACAACAGCAATTACTGGTCTGGCAGACCCTATATGGGCATTGGGCCTTCAGCTCATGGCTTTGACGGACAACTCGAGCGTCGTTGGAATATCGCAAGTAATCTGCAATATGTACGAGCCATCTCTGAGCTAAAGAAATACACAGACTATCTCGATTCGAAAAATCTATACGAATCCGAAAAGCTAAGACCCTCAGACCGATATAATGAGTCTATTATGACCGGTCTTAGAGAAACAGCAGGGATAGATATTTCAGTGATAGCCAGTCGATTTGGAGAGCATTTCAGCACCTACTTTCTCCACCAAATGAGCGATCACCTGGAGACTGGTCGTTTGAGGTACACTAATGGTCGATATTCGCTGGCTCCGAGTGCCCGCTTTCTAGCTGACGGGATTGCCGCCGATGGCTTTTGGTTGGACTAAGCGTAAAGTATTAGGCCAACTCTTCTACTGCTACACCTACTGGAACTACCCAGTTGAATTGATCGGCAATACGTCCAGAGCGAAGCCCGTCGATATAGTCTTTCAAAAAGCTTCCCACTGGGCGCTCCTCTACCGGGGGTAGCTCCATCTTCAGCTCACCAAACTGGATCAGGCTCACGTGGCTGACCACAGCGGCTGTTCCGGCGCCAAAGCACTCTTTGAGCAGCCCTTTGTCATAAGCTTCCATCACTTCATCTATAGTGAGCTTACGCGCTGAGACACGGTAACCCTCCCTTTTCAGAATCTGCATAAAAGAGTCGCGGGTGATGCCCTTCAGGATGGCGCCATCAGTCGCTGGAGTGACTACTTCGTCGCCTATGACGAAGAAGATGTTCATGGTGCCCACCTCTTGAATCTCGCGCATATTGGGGCCGCCCATCCACATAAGCTGATCGAATCCGCGTTGCTTGGCCTCGTGTGCGGGTAGTAAGCTGCCACCGTAATTTCCAGCAGCCTTTGCTTCGCCGGTACCACCAGGTACGGCTCTAACGTATTTTTGTTCTACCCAAAGGCTGACAGGCTTGGCGTAGTAAGGGCCAGTTGGGCCAGTTATGATCATGAACCGATAAGTCTCGCTCGGGCGAACGCCGATAAACTCGTCTGTGGCAAACATGAATGGCCTGATGTATAAAGCGCTACCTTCTTGCGGTGGAATCCAGCCAGCATCCAGAGCAACCAGCTCGGTGAGGGCTTCCACAAATTGCTGCTCCGGAAACTGGGGCATCATCATGCGGTGTGCTGATCTGTTGATGCGCATAGCGTGTTGCTCGGGCCGGAATAGTGCCGGTGTGCCGTCGGCCATTTTGCTGGCCTTCATACCCTCAAATATGGCCTGGCCATAATGAAGCGACATCGTTGCTGGGTGGAGCGTAAAATGCCCGAATGGTACGATTTCTCCTGCACCCCACTTACCGTCTTTGTAATCGCACACATACATGTGGTCGCTGAAAGTACGCCCGAAGGGTAGATTGTTGAAGTCTACTTCAGGCAGACGTGATTGTTGAGTCTGCAGGATTTTCATTGGCTAGAATTGGTTGATGGCAATTTGTACTTCCGCAGGTGGAAACATCCCGAGAACCAGGCTTGTTTGCGCGCAATTCAGGTAGAATATACTCTGGCTTGCTATTGTATGTTTATACACTTTAGTGGAAATAACACTACAAAGTTAACGAATTTTGACCAATTTTATGCGGACTTCACAAAATTAAAGTTTGATGTTTTGAAATTAGCCAAATATATATTGAATTATTTTATGTGTAATTCTTAATTCCAAATTAAATTCCATAAAATAGCAATTCGCGCCTATGCGCTAACTTTGCTTTTGTGGATGATTTAAGCTTTATCGATTTTCCAATTATCGATCTGCCTGATATTCAGGAGACTCTGACTCATTTGTCTGCACAGGGACTTAAACTCGATGTAGCCGATGGCCCTAGGTCTGTATTGGTCCTGTATGCTCCGGATGGCGCTTCTGACTTTTTGCTCGATGTACTCCGAGCCTGCGGCTACAGCGAACCCGAAAAGCAGGCCTGGCTGATTCCTTGGCCTACCGGCCAATTGCTGGACCTCAGTGCCTTGCGAGATCATCTGACTTGCAACCGAATCATACTTTTTGGGCAATCCTTACCCGAGTTGGGCCTCCACCTCAATCTTGCCTCCTACAGTCCAGTTCAGCTAGGCAAACAATGCTATTTGAAGGCCGATAGTCTGGCTACTATACGCGATGATAAAGCCGCCGGAAATACACGCAAGGCTGCAGCGCTGTGGCAGGCATTAAAAACTCACTTTCTACATACCCAAATCTGATTTATGACCGAGCTCGTATTTGCTACAAACAATCAAAACAAGGTGCGCGAAATCAGAGCCCAGGTGGGCGATATGTGCAAGTTTCAAACCCTGGAAGAAATCGGATGTACAGAAGACATTGCCGAAACGGCGTCCACCTTCCGAGGTAATGCGCTTTTGAAAGCTCAGTATGTGGTGGATCGCTATAAAAGAGACTGCTTTAGTGAAGACAGTGGTCTGGAGGTCGAGGCACTAGGTGGGGCTCCTGGGGTAATTACCGCCAGATATGCTGGTCCACAACGATCGGCCACAGACAATATGGCTAAGTTGCTCCGAGCACTCGAAGGCAGCGAAAGCCGAGTTGCTCAATTCCAAACCGTGATTTGCTTGATTTTGAATGGCGAGCACCACTACTTCACCGGTATATGTCCGGGCAGTATAGCTGATGCGCCTCGAGGTACTGGCGGTTTTGGTTATGATCCTGTTTTTATACCTGAAGGCGAAACCCGCACCTTTGCCCAAATGTCGGATGAAGAGAAATTAACTTTTAGTCATCGGGCTAAGGCCATGAAACAGCTGGTCGACTTTTTGCGCGACAATCTCTGAGCTTTATGACGGTCATTAAGCGTACGCTGCCAATCTTGCTACTTTTTAGCCTGGCCTACGGTCTTTGGTATTATTGGCAAAACAAGCCAGTCCAGGCTGTAGAACTCAGAGTGCTCCAACTCGATCCATCAGAAGTAGATCGCATCGTTTTTCAGCCAAAGGGAAAAAAGTCATTCACTGCCCTCAGAGAAATCAACGGATGGCAGCTTAACGATGGCGATCGTCACCTGGTATCTTCAAGCCGACTGCCTGATAGTTTACTTCACACCTTACTTTTTGCGGAAAGCGAAGACCTGATCCATCCAGATTCCGTCGGACAAGAAGTTGCTACTTTGGATCTTTTTGCCAAAAACCAGGAAGTATACGAGCTGTCTCTTTTTTGTGGACCTCAGAGAAATTGTCGGCAGGTTTTTCTCCAAATTAGGCCTCGGCCGGAGGTGTTTTTCATGTCTGGGCTGAAGCTCAGTGAAATACCTTTACAATTCGACCAATACAGAGATTTTACCTTGTTGGATTTAAATCCATTAGGGCGACTGGATAGCTTGGTCTGGCAGAGTGATTCCAGCCGCGCACAAACCTGGACATATGCCTCCACGGATTACGATTTAAGCAGGATGTCGTCTTCTCGAATTGAGGGTCAGGATTTTGCAGATCATTTTGACGAGATTACACACCAAGACCAGTACCTGGGCAGCTATAAATTCTATGGAGCCAGAGACCAGGTCGAACTAAAGGTCTTCATCGATAGCCAGTGGATTAAACCACTGGTCGTTTGGTGTACTCAATTGGATGGCGCCTATTTTAGTCTGGACTCGCTCTCAGAGATAGGATTGCCAGATTATAGCGAGTCATCAAGCCTGGGCATAGAGTAGATTACAGCCTCTGGTATCTGAGTAGTCCATTCTGCCCAGCACTTCAAAACTTCCGTCGGGATAGACTTTTCCTAAATCATCTGTGGCTATAAAACTGACGGTATCGAGGTTCGCCAGGTCTATGCAATTGATGGCTCCGGTTTTTCCATCTGTTCTGATGCGGAAGGGATCGGTCAAATCCCTGCACATCACTCTGAGACTCGGAGCACAGGAAAAGCGTCCGGCTTTAGGCGCATAGGCCTGAGACAGGAGCTCCGTCATGCCGTATTCGGAATGAATGTCTATTGGTTTTTCGCCTGTGTCGGGTTGATCGGTATCAGACCGCTCCAACTTGAAGCCCTGGCTGATCTGCCTATGCAGTTCCGCTCTGGTTAGTTCTCGTCTCCGTCCTTTCATGCCGCCAGTCTCCATGATGATGCTACCCTCTGGTATCCTGATGGGATCTGATGCTAGGGCCTCTGCTAAATCCAGCAGAGCAAAGCTGACGCCAAGCAGCAGGAATTTCTGGTTATGCGCTTCCAGCAACTGCAACTTCTTGATCAGTTCTTCTTGATCATATAAATAAAAACCACTTTCAGCTCGCCCGGAAACCTGGATGAAATCGTTGACCATGAAAACGAGGCTACTGCCCTGTCGCTCCAGATAAGCGGGTAGCAATGCGAGCACAACGAAAGACTCCAGCGGACCATATTGCTGTTCAAAAGCTCGCCGGGCATGGTGCTTGTACCAGGGATCTGAACGAAGCCAATGCTGGCTCGTTTGTGTCTGCGAGGTACCACTACTGGTGAATACTTGGACTGAGGGCCAACTACCCGTGCGAAGTATATGTTGCTTAAAGCAGGCGATGGGTAGTGCAGGAATATCAGCAATTTGGCTAACTGATTCCGGGCCCACTCGCAATAATTGAAGAAACTCTGCGTAAATTGGATTACATCTGGCTTGGTAATTGAATACGTCTAAGGCGAGCTGCTCAAACTCCAACTCGTCTACTGTTTTGATTTTTTCAGCCAGGCTATCCCGCTGACGCATCATATATGAACTCTCTTATGAAGTTTCCAAATCTCTTAGCTTACTCCGCTGCTCTCACTTTACTGTGGATAATCAGTGCTTGTGCAGAGGCACCTGACTACCCTGATGAGCCTGTTATTACTTACGAAGGTATAAGCAGTACAGAGATTTACCAATTTCCGACGGGCATAAGAGACAGTATCCTCATATTTTTCAGCTTTACCGATGGAGATGGAGACCTGACCGGGCTAGATAGCAATCTGAGTGATATCATCATTACTGATAGTCGCTCTGATCTGTTTGTCACACGCTTATCCTTTCCAGACATCGATCAAGATGGGACAGGAAATGGTATAAGTGGTGATGCGACAATCGTGATCGATAATGCGGCCTTTACGCTTTGCTGCTTACGAGATGATGAGTTGTGTATTGTAGACAGTGACTTTCCGGCAGATCAGTTTACCTATAAAATTCAAGTTCGCGACCGGGCAGGAAACTTCTCTAATATTATAGAAACGGAGCCGATAACTATGTTGTGTCTGCCAGACTAAACGCACAGATTTTCCGTCTGATTTCTCCATCTGTAAACATCCATTCTCCGGCTGCAAGATGCCCCTTGTTGGCGATCCAGTGAATTTGAGCCAAATCCGATTTCTTTCTAAGTGCTCGATAAAAGGACGCTGCTTGCCGGGCAGGTGCCATTCCATCCTTCGTCGGGTGTAAAATCATAAATGGTGGAATCTCCTCGCAGTGGGCAAGGATTTTTTTGGGGTTTATTTCTATTTGGCCTCTGAATAAAAGATTCATTCCTGGGTAGGATGGCATCAAATCGAGATCGAGGGGTGCACCACAGCAGATGACTTTTTGGGGCCGTGGCCATCCGGCGTCTTCCCAGAATGTTGGCGATAGGCCTAAGATGGCAGCCAGGTGCCCCCCTGAAGACATGCCCGAAACCAATGGGGCTTGTTGTGTAGGAAGTATCCAGCCGCGCTTGGCACATTCGACCAGCGCAAGTCTAAGATCATCAATCATATTACCGCCATGATACCGGGGCAGTCGCCTGTAGGTTGGCATAATCAGACCGAAGCCCTCAGGTACGAAGCAGTTGGCTACGGCCAGGAAATCATCAGGCCGCCCGAAGGCCCAGGCTCCGCCATGTAAATAAACCACCCAGGCTTTGACGGCATCTACGCCACCTTTGGGCATTAACCTCAACATTTTTCTGCTGCGCTTCTGGCCCCAGGTTCCCCTATAGGGTGGTGCATACTCGACGGTTTCGACTCGATCTAACCAAGTATATCCAGCTTCCTTCAATCGTTTTCGATAGGCTGGAAGTTGGGCTACATCCCTGATGAAGGAGCCGGGTGTACTCATTTTAAGGTAATTTTTATGGGTTGATTCAGATTATTGATTCCTGGACCATTACATTTATATGTAATACGTAATTAGTAAAGTCAAGATTGTTTTGTGGGTTTCATCAGTCTCTCGTGTGCGCATAAGCTACCTGATTTTTATCAGCTTTTTGTTTGGCCAAATCAGCGCACAATCCCCCCTTCTCGAACGAGCTGTCCTGGAGTATAAGGCAGAGGATCTGCTAGCTTCCGATTCTCTACTCGACCTGGCCAGGCCCTTATATTCTGTCGATAATCACCCGGATAGTTGTGCCTTTGTCGCCTTGTATACCGCTGAGGTGGCTTATGAGTTGGGCGATGAAGCAAGAGCAGCGACCCTTTTTATGGAGGCCGAGAATGTGGCTCAGCAATATATTGAGTCACCAGAGCAACTCGATTTTTACTACCGAATATTGCAGGGGAGGGTAGCCACGCTCAATGACATCGATGAAAAAGACGCCTACAGGCAGTTGGTGGCTGATCAAGTGCTCACGCATCAGAGTGATCAGGCAGAGCCAATGGCCGATGCTTACCAGGCTTTAGCCTGGATTGCCTGGAATCAATATCAATACGGCCTGGCTATTGCCAGACTCGATACGGCGGTGCAGTTTGGGCAAGAGGGCTATACACCCAGTGATCTGGGGCAGGCTCATGCCAATCTCAGCTCGGCCTATTATGTCGCCGGAGATGAAGAACGCGCTCTGATCAATCAGCAACTCGCCACCTTATTGAGTAGTCAACCCAATGATCAGGCCATCAATCTTCTGCACGAAGGAGAGTCCATGATCGACCTTCGCAGGTTCAATGCAGCGGATGATCGATTCAGGCAGGCCGAGCAAATTATCGAGGGCAGTGGGATCGAAGATGACATATACAGGCAGCTGCTTTGCTTTAGAATGCAGTTGGCCAACGAGCTGGAAGACTGGGCTACTTATGACGAAAACCTGGATCGTCTGGGCGAAAGTTTTGAAAGACTGTCGAGCCCCACTCTGAGCAATTACTACGATAGATACTTTCTCTACGGAGCTTCCAGAGCTATCCGAGATTTAGACTTTGCAGAAGCAAGAAACTGGTTAGCTAAATACCAGCAGGCGTTCCAATCTGGACTGATCGATAATAGCCTGATGAGTTCCTATCAATTTTTAAAATCGAAGGAATTAGCGGCCACTGGTCAGTTTGACGAGGCGATTGAAATGCTTGCAAAAACAATTCAGGAAGCTAATGAAATCGCCAACGACAATCATTTAGAGTGGACCATCAATGATTTCTATATAGATAACCAGACGATTATTTGGATAAAGGATCTGGCTTCTTATTATCTGAGGTGGTACAATCAATCTGTTGACGAGTCGTACATACCCCCGGCAACCCATCTGCTTGATCTGGCCGATAACCTCATTTCATATGCACGCAGCTTAAATTATCAATTCGGCAATAGGATTGAGCTGAACGAAATAGCTAAAGAGTCAGCCAGCCTTCGTATGTCTATCTATCGCAGGCAATACCTGGAGACCCAAGAGATCAGCTGGGCAGAACGGGCTTTTCAGGCATCGGCAGGGGTCAAGCAGCGGTGGGTGAGCGATCGGCGGCGCGATTTCTGGCTGAGGTCTCAAATGGATGTAGATGAAGAGCTACTGAATCAGCAAGAGGAATTGTTCACTGCGCTTGCTGAGCAAATGAGATTAGCAGAAGGAATCCTGACTAAGCCTGAAGTCGAAGAACTGGAGAACATCCGAATTCGGGTAGATAGCCTGCGCCATTTGCAGTCAATATTAGAGCAGGAGATCCAAAGCAATCACCCGGAATATGCCAACGAGCGCTACAAAACCCCAGGCATTGCATTAGATAGTATACGGGAATCACTTTTGGAGACTGATGAGGTCCTTGTCCAGTTTTTTGAGATCGATACGGCCGTGTATACCCTAGTGGTCACTCCAGATACCTTGCACTTTTCCTTTTTGCCACTTAGTCAGCCTCTGAGCGAACGCATGCCCAGACTGGTCAGCCAGCTAGATGACCGAGATCTTGATGAAGCGCTTTTCTTGGAGCTCCACAGTTTGTACAAAGAGATCATTGATCCAATATTACCGCTGATCGGGCAGTCGGATCTACTCGTAATACCTGACGGTTATCTGTGGTATTTACCCATCAATGGTCTGATAACAGAACTGGCCAGTAGCTCTCCAGCTCATTATTTTGCGCATAGTTATATGATTCAGGAGCGCCGGTCTCGCTTTCATCTCAATTCGCTACTGGCCTGGCTGAGCAGCAAAGACACTCCGTCAAGTGATATCGACCAATCTGATGTGCAGGCATTCTGCCCCATGGGAGACAGCGGGCTCAACCAGTTTTCGGCCCTTCCCATGAGTGCCTCCACAGCACAAATGCTAACTAATCGACTTAGCATTTCGCGAAATCAAATACGAATGAATGAGGAAGCGACAGAGGCATCAGTGGTGCGCGCGGCCTCGATGGCCAGTGTTTTACATCTGGGTACCCATGCAGAAATAGCACCCGAAAACCCGGATTATTCATTTTTGCAGCTCTATCCCAGCGGGGAAAATGATGGACGACTCTTTGCCCACGAATTATCGGAAATGCCTTCAGATGTGGCACTCGCTGTACTTATGGCTTGCCGAACAGCCGATGGGAAACTATATCGAGGACAAGGAGTAGCCAATCTTGGGCGAGATATGATGAGGGGAGGAACCAAAGGCTTAATGCTCAATCGGTGGCGTGTCAGTGATGACATGAGCAGAAGGCTAATGGACGTTTTCTACCCGGCCCTGCTATTAGATGGCTTGCCACCGGCTGATGCGCTGCGCCAAGCCCAGCTTGAGCAACTATCCAACGAGGCAACTGCGCATCCTTCAGATTGGGCTACTGCCTTTTACATGGGACGAAATAGCCCGATCAAGCTATCTCGTAGGTCCAATTATTGGTATTTCCCATTGATACTGTTGGGGATCATTGTCGGTGTGACCTACAAGAGATTTAAGGCTGGCCAGTAACCTCCAGACATATCTCTTGCAGCGCATCTCCTGGTTCACTGGGAGGAGTTATAGATTCGATTTGTTGTAGTGCCAGATCACATCGGCCTTTCGCGGCGAAAGTTTTCGCTTTCCAGTACATCAAGAGACGTTCGATGGCTATATCCTGGTTGGTGCTTTCCAGTTCGAGCCCATGAGATAGAGCGAGTATCGCCTTCTCATATTTTTCTTGCATAAAAAGCACATGGCCATAATAGAGAGCTTGCTGGGCATTGAACGCTTCTATTGGATAGCGCCCAAATTCAATACCCGCTTTATCGTATTCCTCTTGCTGATAGAAGGAAATGGCCTGAAACAAATCTGATCGATCACCAGCGTCTCTATATCCAGACTCACCTAGTGTGGCAATGGGTTCTCGCTCTGATTCAATGAGCTGAGCCAGCTGTGCTTCTGCGGAACTTGGTACTGGCCGCAATAGCCACCAGCTACCTAGTAATAAAGTGATCGCTGCAGCGGCACCCAACAATTGGCGGATGGTTAACCCACGCTTTGGGTCTGAATATTTTTGATCTATGAACTGCCTCACTCTGGATTTCGAGGCTTCAAAATCGCTGTACTGCCTTTTGCCGTAGTCGTTGAGGTCTTCTTCGTTTATTCTTGGATGGAGATTATGATATGACATTAGGGACGGGTTTGGTTGTGTGGGCTACATCAGGCACTGGCCAGAAAATTATCGTAGAGCTTGTCGGCTCGACTTTTCAGTGTTTTAACCACATTGTAGTAAATGTTGGTCACCTTGTGTACTTCCTGATGAAGTTCTCTGGCGATATAGTCAAAGTCTCTTCGGTCAAAAACCCTCAGCTGGAATACCAACTGCTGGTCTTCCCTCATTTGAGCAACCTCTTTGATCAGAATATCCAACAAGGCTGACTCTGTCGGCTGGTCATCTGATTGTTCATCAAAATTGGCGATGAAATCATTCAAATCTTCCAGATACAAGGTGTTGAGTCTATTGCGGCGTAGATCGTCGAGGTGTAAGTAGTATATGGACTTCCGCAGGTAGGGGCCTACCTGGTCAATGGATGTTCCCGTTTCTATATTTCGAATCAGCTTGACGAATGCTTGATTGACTAAATCTTCAGGCTCATGAATCGGGTTGACACGGGCAAATCTACCCGCATAAATCAATGCCTCATCCAAGTGCCTATTGAGTAGTGCACCAATAGCTCTTTGGTTGCCCTGTTGGATTTTCTCCTGAAGGGCATGATCATTCGAAGAGCTAAACAGATTGAGCATGAAGATCACAAAGAAGCTGTTGAGGCCACAATAGATGAACACTACAAATATAAGCTTGCCAGACCATAGGTGTAGTAGCTTTTAGCCCTTCACCTGTACATTTGTGTCAAATTCTTCAAACCACTGCTTTGTCGCAAGCCAGGAAATACAGCCTTTTTTGGGCAGCCTTAGGTGGGCTTCTGTTTTTACCAGGTCTTGGTCAGGTTCATTTGTTTGACTGGGACGAGATCAATTTTGCAGAAATCTCTCGCGAGATGCTGGTGCTCGAGGATTATTTGCGCGTGTACGTCAACTTCGAGCCCTTCTGGGAAAAGCCGCCTATGTTCTTTTGGCTCCAGGCGCTGTCTATGAAAGTCTTTGGGGTCAATGAGTTTGCCGCTCGTTTCCCCAATGCGGTCTGTGGTATACTCACCCTGGTTTTGCTCTATCGTATGGGCCGATTTTTGCGTGGGCACCGGTTTGGAATGCTTTGGGCAGGTGCGTATTTAGGATCGATTTTACCTCACCTTTACTTCAGATCCGGGATTATTGATCCGTGGTTTAATTTATTCATATTTCTGGGACTATCGGGGCTGATTGCATTCAGCTGGCTTAGAGAGAAAAGCTTTGATCTGCCGCTCAAAGGCAAGAACAGATACCTGATTGGAGGCGGACTCTTTTTAGGTTTAGCCGTCTTAGTGAAAGGACCAGCGGCTCTGGTCATTGTAGGACTTACCGGTTTAATTTATTGGGCGTTCAGGCGATTTTACCTGTTTGTTTCTATCCCTCAGGCTGTCCTGTATTTGCTGGTGGCTCTACTGCCGCCATTGATTTGGCTGGGTGTAGAAACCTGGTCAAATGGCCCAGGGTTTGCTTCGGCCTTCACCCGCTACCAATACCGCTTATTTACTACATCAGATGCTGGTCATGCGGGCTTTCCAGCTTACCATTTCGTAGTTCTTCTTTTCGGTTGTTTTCCATCCTCCATTCTGGCCATAAAGGCATTAGGAGCGAGGCACTTAGAGAATAATCGAGATCGCGATGCCTGGATGTGGATGTTGATCCTACTGGCAGTGGTTTTGATCCTTTTTTCAATTGTACAATCCAAGATTGTGCACTATTCCTCCATGTGCTATTTCCCGCTCACTTATCTCGCTGCCGTTTCTGGTCATCACATCATGGGCAGGCGACTAAACTGGAGTGCTTGGATGAGTGGGCTACTGCTGTTTATTGGTGGTCTGGCATCGCTGGTTTGCCTGGCAGCTCCCTTTGTTGGTCGTCATCCAGAGTGGTTACGACCACTTCTGTCTAAAGACGAATTTGCTTTGGGCAATCTGGAGGCAGAAGTATACTGGAGTTGGTGGACTTTGATACCCGGCTTCTTGTTGCTTGGTCTTGTGCTCGTGGCTTACCGAAACCTTCGGTCTGGTCAATTCCCACGAGCCTTTTCTTATCTCTATGCCGGTACAGCTGCTTTTATGTTTTTGGGACTTAGCTTTTTTATCGGTCGTATCGAAAGGTATTCACAGGGAGCTGCTATAGACTTTTACAAACAGTTAGCCGGAGAGGATGCTTATGTGATGACCTATGGCTTTAAGAGCTATGCCCATATTTTTTACTTTAAAAAGCCGTTACCAGGTGACTTTGGCCAGGTGAGTGCGTCGGACATTGATGAAATGAGCTTCCAGCAACTTCGATCTTCGAACCCCGATTGGTTGCTTCATGGAGATATAGACAAAGATGTCTACATCGTAACCAAAATCACCAAAGCCGACCAGCTTTTGAATATTCCGGAGGTGGTCGAAATATCTCGCTCAAACGGATTCGTCTTTTGCAAGAGAACAGCCAGCAAACAAGGATAGGAACAGACCTCAGACAGATCGATAGCACAACAATTGTGATAAGTATACTTGGCTATTTGCTCATGTTTACCGACTTTTACACTAACAGTATTCTCGCGAGCTTTACTATCCATATTTACTTAGCA
>JBCBVN010000087.1:0-14020 GCA_039817625.1 Bacteroidota bacterium | reverse complement strand
GATCATTGGCGAATGAGCGGCATACACCGTTCTGTTGTCTTGCGCGAGCTGCCTCAAGTACATGTCTACGATCTGTTCGTCAAGCCCAGCCTGGATGCCAATTTTCAGAATGGCGAGGTATCTATCACACCTAAGCTACATTTTACAAATCCAGAGCTAAGCAGAAATTATCGCTTGCGGGCCAGCCTGTTTGATGCATCAAACCGCCTGACCAGTGGAGAACTCGATATGAGCTACCTGGCCGAGCGATACCAAAGAGGTGCTTATGATGCGCCCTACGGCGATTTCCGGTTCCCCACTTTAGACCTCCGTGTCCCATCACCCAAACTCTGGACGGCGGAAACCCCAAATCTATATCGTCTGGTCATAGAATTGATCAACTCGAGAGGTGAAGTCGTGGAGATCATCGGACAAGACCTCGGTTTCAGAAGTCTCAGCTGGGGCTCAGACGGATTTCGGGTCAATGGCCAGGAGATCATCTTGTTTGGAGTCAATCGGCATGATCACTCGGCAAGAGGTGGCAAAACCGTCACCCGGGCAGAAATGGAGCAAGATGTTGTGATGATGAAGACGAACAACATCAATGCCGTTCGCACCAGTCACTACCCCAACGATCCATACTTCTATCAGCTCTGCGACCGCTACGGCTTATATGTTTTGGACGAAACCAATATTGAAACTCACAAGATCGGCAGTGAAATCAGTGCCTCGGCCATGTATGGACCCAGCATGTTGGACCGGGCCATCCGCATGGTCGAGCGCGACAAGAATCATCCCTCCATCATCGGTTGGAGCCTGGGCAACGAAGCGGGGACCGGACCCAATCACCGGGCTATGGCCGCCTGGATCAAAGCCTATGATCCCAGCAGATGGCTACACAATGAAGGTGCCCAGGGAGACACCCCTCAAGGGTGGCCAGATCACAATTATGTCGATATACGCAGCCGCATGTACGCTCCCCTCGACCAGATGAATGAGCTCATCAACAATCGAGACAACAGGCCATTGATGTACTGCGAATACGCCCACTCTATGGGCAATTCTACCGGCCATCTCGATCGGTTTGTCGAGCTATTCAGAAACAATCCTACCATGATCGGCGGGTTCATCTGGGACTGGATCGACCAGGGCATCTACAGCACCAATGAAGCTGGCGAGGAATATTTGGCCTATGGCGGCGATTTTGGCGAAGACATACACGACGGCAACTTCCTGGCCAATGGCCTTATCTTCGCAGATCGAACCGCTCAACCTGCTCTGCTTGAAGTCAAAAAGGCTTTTCAACCCGTCGCCATCAGTTGGAATGACGGACAGATCAGCCTGGAAAACCAACATAATTTTTTGGACTTACGCGGGTCGGTCGCCTTCCTCAGAAAAATAGATTCTCAAACAGGTGCTGCTCAAATTCTGGGTGGCTTCACCATCGATGAGTCGGTCCCTCCGGGGGAAGTATTCACATTCAGACCCCGCATCAACAAAAGTGAAACCGATGAGTATCTCATCATTGAAATCATCATGCCCGACAAACCGGGAGATGCTTATCCTTACGATCATGTCGTAGCCTGGGAGCAAGTCCGAATCAGCGAGTCTGCCGGTGAAACGTCGGCCAACCGATCATCGTCTAGAAGCGGTGGATTACAATCACTGGGCGACCTCACCTTGGAATTCGATCAAAACACTGGCGATTTAGTCCGTATCGCTGCCGATGACGCTTCCGTATTCAACACCCCTCTTCGCGCAAACTTTTGGCGGGCACTGACGGACAATGATGTGCCTAGCCAACTGCCCAACATCTCCCAAGTTTGGAAAGATGCGCGGCCGACTCTCGTGGCCATTAATACCCAAATAGAGGGAAGTGATCGAGTCACCCAGGTTGTCAGAACCTATCTCAACGGACAAGTACAGGAGACCATAACCTACCGATATGATCAAGCAGATCGATCTATTGCCATCGACTTTTCTCTTGAGCCGCTAGAGGCGGGAAGCCCTCCCCCACTCCGCTATGGCTATCAAACCGAAATCGCAGCCAGTCTGTCCAGCGTGAGCTATCATGGTCTGGGACCTCACGAAAATTATATCGATAGACAGCAGTCGGTTTTTATGGCCAGGCATGAGCTCGATGTGGCAGATTTGACCACTCCTTACATCCGCCCACAAGAGAATGGAAACAGAGGTCAGGTGCGCGCTTTAGACCTCTATGAGCGAGATGCTGATTCACCTTACCTGAGCATAGACCAAAATGGTACGCGCCCATTCGCATTTTCTCTCTGGCCGTATACCCAAGAGGAATTGAGCACCTTAGCGCATGATTATGAGCTGCCCTATCGTTCAGATCGCTTTACCTTGAATATCGATTATGGGCAGAATGGTGTAGGCGGCGATGATAGCTGGACGACCAATGCTGCGCCTTATCCTGAACATCGACTGCCCTGGCAAGTGGGTACAGCTTTGGCTTTTGGAATAGTGATCAGGTAGGAATCGTCGATTCAGGTTCTCCCAAAATGCGATAGGATCTTCTCGGCCGTAGCCAAATTGGTCACCTCTGCTAGTTCGGCAACGGGTGCCTCTTTGACCTTCTTGGTCGAACCGAAATGACTGATCAGCTTTTGGACACTCTTCTCCCCTACACCGGGAATATCCAATAGTTCTGACTTGAGGAAGTTGTTACTTCGTCGGTTGCGGTGATGCCTTAATGCAAAGCGGTGAGCCTCGTCGCGGGCACGTTGTATCACTTTAAGGGTCTCGCTCTTTTTGTTGATGTGTAGCGGTACCGGATCGTCGGCAAAGTAAATTTCTTCCAGGCGCTTGGCGATACCGATGACCGTGATTCGGTCTTCTATTCCCAGTACGCGGATACTTTCCATAGCGTGGCTGAGCTGCCCCTTGCCACCATCAATGATCACCAGCTGAGGCAGAGGCTCGCCTTCTTGTAGCAATCTTCTGTAGCGTCGGTGGACCACCTCTTTCATGCTGGCAAAATCGTCGGGGCCCTGAACAGTTTTGATGTTGAAATGGCGATAGTCCTTCTTGCTGGGTTTGGCATTCTTGAACACCACACAGCTGGCCGTTGGGTTCGTCCCTTGAATATTGGAGTTGTCGAAACACTCGATGTGGGTAGGGACTACATCCATGTTCAAATCGGCCTTCATGGTCTTCAGGATGCGCTCAGCAGGAGTTTGCCGGTTGGCATGGCTGATGCGCTGCTTCTTCCGCTGTAGCAGCATATAGCGCGCATTCTTCTGGCTCATCTCGAGCAGCTTCTTTTTGTCACCGATCTTGGGAACAGTGACCGAGGCTTCGACCTCAGGCAAATCGACTTCCCGATCCAGGATGATTTCCTCAGCTATGCTGTTGAACCTATCCCTTAAGATGGGAATGACGTAGGCCAAGATATCCGATTCGTCCTCATCATCCAGATTTAAATCGATCTCCTGCGTGTGGGTATGAATAATGGCGCCCTCCACAATTTTGATATAGTTGAGGTAAGCTTCCTGTCCTTCAATCGCCAGTCCGAAGACATCTACATCGCGGATGCTGGTCGATACGATGGTCGACTTGCTTTGATAGTTCTCAAAAGCATCGAGTTTCTCCTTGATCGCCTGCGCACGCTCAAACTCCAGATTCATGGCCAGCTCTTCCATCTCGGCGGCAAAGTGGCGTTTAACTGCTCCGAAGTTCCCTTTCAAGATGTTGCGAATCTGCTCGATCTTCCGATCGTATTTTTCCTGAGTTTCCAGGCCCACACAAGGTGCCTCACAGTTTTTGATGTGATACTCCAGGCAGACCTTGAATTTGCCTGCCTCTATATTTTCATCGGACAGATTGTACTTGCAGGTGCGCAAGGGGAACAATCGCTTGATGAGATCCAGTATGTCTTTGATGCGCGCCTTGCTCGTGTAGGGCCCGAAGTAAGTTGACCCATCTCTGATGACCTGACGTGTGATAAACACCTTGGGGAAACGCTCATTCTTGATACAGATGTAAGAGTAGTTCTTATCGTCTTTCAGGTTGACATTGTACCGAGGCTGATGGGTCTTGATCAGCGCATTCTCCAGCAAGAGTGCATCAGCTTCCGTTTCGACCAGCGTGAACTCGATCCGATCGGCTTTTTTGACCATAACCCGCGTTCGATTCAGGCGATCCTTTCGCTCACCGAAATAAGAAGCCACCCGGTTGCGCAGCACCTTGGCTTTACCCACATACAATATGTTTCCATCTGCATCCAGAAAACGATATACACCCGGGCCTCTGGGCACACTATCTGCAATTTTCTTGAAGTCGGCTGTGGTCATCGTTTGAAGAACAAGTTCACTTGCGTGAAGTTGGTCAAAACGCGGAAAATAAACAAATAGTTGAGTTGATGATGCCAGTCGATTAAAGCAGGCGAAATCTCGTCCGCCGATTCTTTTATTTTAGACTTGCGCAGGTCGGGCACCCGATCAAAAACGCAGCTCTACTTTGTCCTGATCTCGTCGATCTCGCGTGCAGACACGCCGTCTACGATGGTGCGATTGATCATAGGATGGTCTTCGTCGACGGGACCAAAATCCGAATCCGGATGATAGGCGATAACCGTCAGTCGCTGATCATCGGCCGTTTTGAACTTGTGATTTCCTTCTTCGTGAATGATAAAAATCTTGCCGGGAGCGAGCTCGTACTCCCTTTCCGGGGTGACACAGCTGCCTGCGCCTGCTATCACCATACCGACGCGCATGCTTGGGTGGGTATGTGCAGTTTGATCGATATTTTCTGGAAAAAATAATGCGTTGAGGCAGGGATCACCCATCTTAACCGGAGGGATCAGCAAGGAGTCGGTACACCCATCGATATACTTTAATCGCCCCCAGTCTTCTACCGGTCCGCCGCAAACATTCGACCCGCGAAAGTCTAAACGCTCAATCACGATACCGCGCCCACCAGACAGCTCAATAGGATGATTGAAGCTAAAAAACTGGCGTTCGTGCAAGGTCCATTCATTGTGGGCTGTCGTCACTTGAGTTTCTCCTTCAAATACGTAGCCAAACCAGGTCGAACCTTCTGTCTGTAAAGACAAGTCGCTGTTCCAGGCGTGTAGACGAGTCGGGAAATTGTTGGATGCATAATCGTAGAGCATTCCATTTTTAAATTCAAATTCTGAGTATGCTGGCATGTTTATTGGGGATTGTTGGATGATGTGATGATTGGATGAAAGGATGTGGGGATGATTAGTTGTTTTGATTTTCAATGGTTGTTTTCACATTTTTGAACTGCCGATGAAAGATTTCCACCTTGGGCAACCAATCGTCGTGCACGTGGATGCGGTATCGCTTTTTACCTTGCTTTTGGCGGTCCAGAATGACATTTTTCAGGGAAGGCTCTTTTGACTTTTGCTGCAGATAATGGGGATCATCTATGAAGTCGTTGATGAATTCCTTGGCCGGCATTTTATAGTCTGACAATTTGGAAACCAGGCGTTCTTCATGTCGAGCCATGGCCCATTTCTGGAAATCGGGAATCCGAAAAAAGTGCTCGAATCGCTCATATAAATCTTTCACCTCGTCCCGAAAACTGAATATGGGAAGCCGAAGACTAACCTGTTGCCATTTTATGGTCAGGTTGAGCCACCAGTAGAGATCAAAGATAGAGGTGAGTGGAGTCGGAGCAGCTGCAATGAGAGGTTGTAGATACTCCACTAGTAGGTCGGCATCACGGCTATTTCCCAGTTTGTGTGCAGCTAAAAGTGGCAGCAAGTCGCGCCAGGGTTCTTCGGCCAGACCATTTTTGATGAGAGGCAACAACTTATCGCTCCCAAAGAGCTGATCGCCATGTTCGCCGGTAACAATAATGCACCGATCTGCCAGGTGTTCCGTGACCGGCGGCCTGATCATTTTGTAATTGAGCTTGCGTAGAATGTGTTTGCGGAAGAACAGCGGATACTCATTGATCGAGTCCATTGACAATAGAACCCTTAGTCTGCTCAGCTGTCCCTCGGCGGCTGTCTCGATTAGCGCGATGAGGGCTACCGTAGAGTCGATACCTCCCGACCAAAGCAATTGTATATCGAAGTCGAGGACGTCTGCTCTGGCCCAAATGGACTTAGCTCGTTGTATAGCAATTTCAGAAAATGAGCGCGTGAAATCCGGATCAAAATCTGGTATTTCATCAATGACCGACTGATCGAATCCTACATCCAGCTGGTGAGTTCGGTCAATGATACCACAGTCGAAAAAACGAGCGGCTAAAACGTAGGCAGGAGGTAGTTTACCTCCATCGATCGAGCCACTTTTTGCTCTGTGAGAATTCAGGAAAATTATGGGCATGTTCTTATCCGATAAAGTGTTGGTACAGTTTGTCGAGCTTTTGCTCGTTTATATGGGGTTGGGTGGCTGCCTCTAGCAAAGGTTGTAAATCTGGTATCTGCTTAAAAGAGACGAGGGCCGTTTGCAAGAGTTGCTCGGCCAGCGCATTACCTGACAACTGAAACTGCTTAAGCTCATCCAGCCAGACTTCTAGCCAGAATTTTCCCATTGCCTCTGAAACGTGGCCATTGCGCAAAAGCAGACGTTTTTCCGCCCAGTGATCGAGGTATTTTTCCAGTACAGCTGCATGCCTATGTCGGAGTTTTGCATTGCGCTCCCTAATGGGTCCCAGAGCTCTCAGCTTCCAATAGAGGCCTCGTCCATTCTGATTGAGTCTGGCAAATAAGTCTCCTTCTACCTTTCGCCGAGTCCATTGATATTGACGGTAGCGGAAGAAACCGAAGTAGATGCTTAGTGCCCATCCGAACAAGGCAAATATGAGTAGGCTCAAGTTATCCATGGGTCCAATATATTGTATTGATGTTAATGAGTCGAGTGTGCCCCTATCGGCATTACCGCCTATTTGTACTACTTTCGCTTTTTTAATCTTTTACTTGCTTATGTCGACATATAAGATTTGGACGACTCTCTTTATTGCTACCTATATACTCGGCTCCTTCAGTTGTGACCCGACCAGAAACATGACCGAAGAAGAGCTGGCGGATCAAAAGATGACCACCATCATCATGGTCAGACATGCCGAAAAAGATTATGGAGCAGACCCCTTGCTAACAGATCAAGGGACCGAACGAGCGGAACGATTAATGGAAATGACCAAGAATATGGATATCGCCGCTGTCTACTCCACAGATACCCGGCGAACTCTGGCTACAGCAAGACCAACTGCCGAATTTCACAATAAGCGGATTCAGATTTATTCTGCTTATTCCCTAGACACCTTTTCGGGCCTGATCAGGCGCAAGCACCGAGGTGAAACCGTACTCGTAGTTGGTCACAGCAACACGACTCCTGCTTTAGCCAGCTTCCTGGATCGAAAAAACGAATACCCACGCTTTAGCGAGCTAGACTACACCAACTTCTGGGTGATCAATATCCCGGTGCGCGGTGAAGAGAAGCTTTTGAAACTCAGGTATTGAGCAAAGTTTAATAACTGCTGATCTTTCGCTTTGACTAGAGCTTGTAGTTAGGTTCTAGCCTGTGTGCATCATCGGCGTAGAACGTCCGTATGATTTCGAGCACCTCATCGGCGGTATCGACTATGGGGATGAGATCCATGTCTTTGGGGCTGATGTTGTGATTCTTCTCTAGCATAACCTCTCCTATCCATTCCCGCATACCTCCCCAGAAGGATCTCCCTACCAATATAACTGGCACCAGGGTTATTTTCTTGGTTTGGATAAGGGTAAGCACTTCAAAAAGCTCGTCGAGGGTGCCGAAACCACCGGGGCAACAAACAAACGCTTGTGCGTACTTGACCAACATTACTTTGCGCACAAAGAAGTAACGAAAGTTGATGTCTAGATCGGGGTCGATATACGGGTTGCTACTCTGCTCGAAAGGCAGGTCTATGTTGAGCCCTACGGACGACCCATTGCCTTCACTCGCTCCTTGATTGCCCGCCTGCATGATCCCTGGTCCGCCACCGGTCACCACACCATATCCTTCTTCTGCTAGCTTTTTTCCAATTGACCTAGACAACTCGTAATAGGGATGGTCGGGTTTGGTGCGGGCGGAGCCAAAAATACTAACGCATGGACCTATGCTATTGAGCCGCTCAAAACCTTCAACAAACTCGCTGATGACCTTGAACATCGTCCAGCTGTTTTCTCCTGTTTGATTGGCGTTCCACCGCTTGAGCTTACCTCCTCTGACGTGGCTCACTTCACCATCCTTCATATCTCATTTTATTTGGTTTCGGCAAAATACGATACCCAAGGCAACGGTAGGGCTTTTTTTCCCGTTTTGGGGTTGATATACGGCAAAACCCATTTTCCCCCAACTATCAACCTAAGCATTAACATGACCTTCGCTCACATCAGTCCCCTCGCTCGACCTGAAGATATTTTCATCAGCAACCTAAGCTATGAGTTGGGTGTACCTTCTCACAAACTCAACCCATACACTCGTTTATTGGAGGACTTACTTCTGGATAATTTAGACAGAGAATTGCTTATCGTCAGTTTAGAAAGACAGTTCAATCATTTCTTAACTGATGAGCAGGCTGAACATATCAATACGATAGGCGATTTGCAACGACTCTTCGCTCTTCAAGCTGCATAAGCCTAGGCATTCGTCATAGTCGCCAGTCTTCTCAGCAACAAGGCTATTTTAATATTTAGTGATGCTCCCGCATCAAAGTAAAGTCCGTTTATTCTAAGGTGGTCTTTATGGTTGGTGAGCGTCTCGATTTCCTGGTACAGCAACCGCTGCCTTCCCTGTAATACCGGTCGCCAGTAAATAGCCACATCCGTCATAGCATAACCGTCTTTACCCGTACCCAGCAAACTTTGATCGCAAACGAAGAGAACTCGTTCGTCTCGGGCAGCTTGCAGAAACCGGCTGGTTACATTGCGCAAAACCTTGGCCGGCATCCGGACAAAATCGGTGTACACCGTCTCTGACTCCGAGTCAAAATCCAGATAGTCCATAACTAAGGCAAACAGGTCTGCGTTATCCCAAGTCTGAGCTTGATGGCGAAGTAGTCGCTGTGGCCAAATACCGCCGTGAATGTGCTTGGCGCCTTCCACCAGAAAAAACTCGATCAAAGCCTCTGTGGCGGTAAGCAGTCTCCGATAACCCTGCACGTTTTTCCAGGTAGGAAGTGTTCTGCTGGTACGCACCCAATCGGCGAGTGCAGCCAGCTGGGTAGAAACCGTCTGTTGAAAGTCCGATTGGCGACGTGCATTTTCGTACACCTCTACAGCCTCTTCTCCAAAGTAATCAGCTATTCGGCTGCGAAATTGATCTTTGAAAAAAGACCTGAAATCTGTCATTAAAGTTCCCGACCAATCAATATTTCCCGCCTGATCAAAATCTGCTGAATCAAAAACAGCGCCAGTCAGTGGCACCTCAGATGCGTGGTCTTGTTCTTCTGCTGAGTCCAAATTCTTCTCTGCCTCAACTGAGCTATTATCTTCAACTAGATTAAGCTCAACGGGGTGTCCGCACTGCGGGCAAAACTTAGCATTTGTGGGCAAAGCCGCCCCACAGTTGGTGCAGCGGTCGTCTGGATGATCCGCTGGCTTAAATTCTTCCAAGACCAAAGCGTCCTCCATCAAATCTGCCTCATCCGTAGGGTCTACAGGTGAATCAGGCAGCTCATCCAATTTAAATGGTTCATAATCTACTGGAGGTAGATCTTCTTCAGGGAGTACGTCATCGTCCTTACTATCCGCTGAGTTAAAAGCAAATTCGAAGGGCGGCGGGCTATCGCCCAAGGCTTCTGCAGCAGATATATCTTCTGGTACTGCTTCAAGATCAGCAGGCTCTTCTTCTCCGGTGGTAATTTCCAGCTCGATGTGTGGAAATTTACTGGTCGGAGGCGCTTCCTGTGCTTCGTTTCTTATTTGGGCAAAAGGCTCAGTCAGGTCGAGAAAACCTTCAGCTGGCGCCCCATCTGCCGTCTCTGGTTCTGGAAATTCAAAACCCAGATCCAGCTGATCGCGATCATCTTCGCTTTCCGACCGATAGCCAGCGGGGCGTTGCATAATCACCCTGGATATGGGAAAATCAAGGTCTTCTTCCTCCAAAAGCTGAAAGCCATGCTTAGCAAAGAAAGCTTTTGCTCGCTCATTATAATGCCGAACTCTTGCAGCAACTGGCGAGCCTTCTCCTAGCCAGAACATGGCTTCTTCCAATAATTTTGCAGCAATTCCCTGGCCCCAATATCTTCTGGCTACTACGATCAGTACAATGCGTGGATTTGGCCCGGCTTTTGCCCATATCAGCCCTGCCAACTGCTTGCGCTCCTCGTCATGAGCCACGTATAAGAGCTCGTCTTGACGTCCCATGGCACGCACCGACCAGCTTCTCGCCTCCTCCACGACCTTATCATTAGCAGCGCGTTGTGCTTCCGTCAGATCAGGATGGTCGAATGCTGGAAATATAGCCTGCCATATGAAGGTCTCCAGATGAGCCAGGTCGGCCGGATTGCCGCTGCGATATTCCATGTGGTCGAAATTTAAGGAGAGTTTGCTAAAAATCAGCACAGTAACCTACTTTTGCACCAATGCCTTCATCTCGCATCATACACGATGGCCGCCGTTTTTCTTTGACTATTGAAAGACTTTGTCGACACTTAATCGAGGAGCACGGCAATTTTGAGAATAGCTGTTTGATCGGTATTCAACTCGGTGGCGCCAGACTAGCGGATCGTTTGGCCGAGCGTCTGGATGAATTGGGCTTTGCCTCTCCACCGACCGGTAAGCTGGACATTACTTTTTACCGAGACGATTTCCGCACCCGGTCTGAGCCACTAAAAGCCTATCCAACTGAAATCGACTTTCTCGTAGAAGGAAAACGGGTCATCCTCGTCGATGATGTTTTGTACACCGGCAGAACTACCGTAAGTGCCATGAATGCCCTGCAACACTATGGCCGTCCGGCTCAGGTGGAATTGCTCGTACTGGTAGACCGGCGGTTTAAGCGCAGCCTCCCGATACAAGCCGATTACAGAGGCCTGACCGTAGACAGTCTGCACGATGAGTACGTTACTGTAGCCTGGGCAGAAGACGAAGGCGAAGACCAAATCATATTGCGTGGCAACTGAACCAATGGCCAGTATTCAACAGCTTTCTACCCCGCATGTGCTGGGTATCAAATACCTCACTGAGGCAGATGTAAGACTCATTTTAGAAACGGCCACTCAGTTTAAGGAGGTCATCAATCGGCCCATTAAAAAGGTACCAAGTCTGCGCGATGTAACTATTGCTAATCTGTTCTTCGAGAATTCGACCAGGACTCGCATCTCCTTTGAGCTGGCCGAAAAGCGACTGAGCGCTGACACCATCAATTTCTCTGCATCAAGCAGTTCGGTAAAGAAAGGAGAAACCCTTCTGGACACCGTCAACAATGTGCTCTCCATGAAGGTAGATATGGTGGTCATGCGACACCCCGCTCCCGGCGCCCATCATTTTTTATCGAAACACATAGACGCCCACATCATCAATGCAGGAGATGGCACCCACGAGCATCCCACCCAGGCCTTGCTCGATGCCTATAGCATGATAGAAGAAGTAGGCGATCTGACGGGGAAGCACATTTGTATTTTTGGTGACATCGTGCATTCCAGGGTGGCTCTCAGCAACATCTTCTGCTTGCAAAAACTAGGTGCGAAAGTCAGAGTCTGCGGCCCACCTACCCTGATACCTAAACACATTGGCAAGCTGGGAGTAGAGGTTAGTTACGATGTAAGCGATAGTTTAAAATGGTGCGACATTGCCAATGTACTTCGCATACAGTTGGAACGGCAAAACACGAAGTACTTCCCTTCTCTCAGAGAGTATAGCCAGTACTTTGGTATCAATGAGGAGCGGCTAAAGCAGGTCGATAAGAAGCTTGTCATCATGCACCCAGGCCCCATAAACAGAGGGGTAGAAATAACCAGTGGTGTAGCAGATAGCGAACACAGTATTATACTGCGACAAGTAGAAAATGGTGTGGCTGTCCGCATGGCAGTACTGTATCTGTTGGCGGCACGCCGACGCGACATTTCCTAAGCCAACAGATGTCAAAAAGTCTCAATAAATATATTGCCGAGCGAGGCTACTGCTCCCGTCGACAAGCCGATGAATTGCTCCGCGCGGGTCGGGTAACCCTAAACGGAGAAGTAGCCCGACCTGGGAACCGGGTAGAAGAAGGAGATGAAGTCCGGATAGATGGCCAACTCATCCACGCAGAGCCGCCTGCGGTCTATTTATTACTCAACAAGCCCAAGGGGATCACCGTAACCACCGACCACCGCATTGAAGGAAATGTCATTGACTTCATCAACTATCCCGAGCGAATATTTCCCGTGGGTCGCCTGGATAAACCCAGCGAAGGTCTATTGCTGCTCACCAACGACGGAGACCTGAGCAATAAATTGATCCACGCACGCAATCTTCACGAAAAGGAATACCTAGTTACCCTATCTCGACCCTATGACCAGCTTTTCCTGGATCGCATGGCTACGGGTGTGCCTATTTTAGATACCGTTACCAGGCCTTGCCAGGTCGAAGCCGTCGATAAAGTGAGATTCAAGATTGTATTGACGCAGGGGCTAAATCGACAAATTAGGCGTATGTGTGAGGCCCTGGGGCAGCGAGTGAAACGCCTGGAGCGCATCAGGTTCATGAATTTAACCGCTCCAGACCTGGATCGCGGTCAATGGCGAGAGTTGAAAGCGGAGGAATTAGAAGCGCTAAAGGAACTAACCAGAGACTCTCGCTAGTTAGGGCCATGAATATCCCAGCCTATGAAAATCTACATCTTCGGCGCTTCTGGCAGTGGAGTCACTACACTTGGCCAGACACTCAGTAAGCAACTCGCCTATCCTTACTATGATGCAGATGACTTCTACTGGATAAAAACAGATCCTCCTTTTGAACAGAAAGTGCCGTTTCTAGAACGACAAAAAAATGCCATAGAGGCACTCTGTCAGCATAAAAATTGGGTATTCGGTGGGTCTATTGTGAGTTGGGGTGACATCATCTACGATCAGTTTAACCTAGCCGTTTTCCTGTACGTCCCCACCCAAATACGAATGAACAGACTGCAACAACGAGAGATAGATCGCTATGGGCCGAAAGTCAATAATGAACCCACAAAATCCAAGTCTACTGCTTTCCTGGAATGGGCCTCCCACTATGACGATCCGCCAGAAAGTGGGTGGATGGGGCGAAGCCTGTTCCTGCATCGCCAATGGATGACTAAACTAAGCTGCCCCATCCTGGACATTAGCGGTGAGCAAACAGTTGATCAAAGACTCCAGATAATTGCCGATCATTTAGCTTTACGCACATAAATATTGCTGTAGGTTGCCGTACAGTTAATCAAAGATCCACCACCATTCATACTGGCCTCCACGTGTTGGAGATGGTCTTCTTCTTCGGATCGATCGGTGTCTATATCCAAATCAAAATCGGACAGTAAGTTGCCATATTCCGTGGTTAGCACTAAATCGGCTGCCAGGTTTTCGGGTAGTGTAATGTCTACTTCGCCATACTTGCTGAAAACGACTAAATCTTCATGGGGAATGCGCTCGTCAAAAACCAGCTCAACAACGCCATATTTTGAATTAGCCCTGGTCAAAGTCGATAAATTTTCCCCTTTAATGGCCCCATATTCTGTCTCTATCTCAATGTCTAACGAGGAAGGAAACCTGACTTCCAATACGGAGGTAATCACTTCATTCTGAAACTGCTGCCCATTAACCTCCAACACCCTACCACTGTTCTGCCAGCGCTCTTCGATTTGTTCCATGGTCGGGCTGACTTCTGTAATGACCGCACGACCATTGGCTTCTGTGTAAGACAACTCACTGATGTCCTGAATCGGTTCGCCATTCACGATAAAAGTATGGGCGATTTCAATTTCGTTGCCTTCAACCGCTACAAGTACAACTTCACTCAGCTTTGCCTCGAGTTTGAGTTCCGTCAGGTTTGCAGCATCAAAAGTCTGATTGGTAGATTGGCCCATGAGTTGGACTGTGCTACCCAGGGTAGCTATACATAAAAGTAAAC
>JBCBVN010000086.1:0-14070 GCA_039817625.1 Bacteroidota bacterium | reverse complement strand
TTTAATTAGCGATCTAAATTCCAATTCGACTAGAAGAGGATTGCCCAAGTTGCTATCCAACGGACTATAGATGGTATGAACCACCTCAGGAAATGTCTTGTAGCATAATACATGGCGGTCTAACGGATCATCGGATGGGCAGGTCCTGCAATCCACATACTCCCAACCTTGTCTTTCTGGAGACAGGATAAATTCTATCTCTTCATGAGGGTACAATAGTGACTCCTCCTCTGTATAGGTCAGATGATCCTCGTACCAGATATCATACTCATTTGGTGATATGCCTCGGACATAGCATTTATTGGGATCCGGATTTCTGGGCAAGCCCTGGGCTAAAGCCACACCAAAAGAAAAGAGCAGGCATAGCGTTAATAGGTTTTTCATAATCTAAATTAGGTGAATACACTGAAATGATACACCAAATATAATACTTGGAATAATGGTGATCTATCATTTATTCTCAAACCGCTTAAAATCCCTTCGGGAGAATGTTACCATCAACAATTGCCATGTGGAGACTTATGTAAATGCAGGTCTTATATCTTCCCCCAAATTCCCTATCTTTCCCCGATGAGCCACCAGCCTACTCCCACAATTGCGGTTAATGAAGTTGCTGCCTATGTCGAGCAGTACATACGAGACAACATCTCAAAGAAATACGTCTTTCACAATTTCCAGCACACCCTGGCGGTGGCACACGCCATCGAACAGCTCATGCAGCACTTCAAACTGAGCGATGAAGACAAAGAAGTGCTCACCTATGCAGCCTGGTTCCACGACCTGGGATACGATCAGGGATGGGAAAATCACGAGGAACGATCTGCAGAACTGGCTGTAACCTTTATTTCAGAGCGAAAGCTCTTGTCTCAAGAACAAATTGAGAAAGTCAAGCAGTGTATTCTGGCCACAAAGATGCCCCACAACCCTCAAAACTTGTTGGAGCGCATATTGTGCGATGCAGATCTCAGCCATCTGGGAGACCATAGTTACTGGGATCGCTGCGGGCGAGTAAGGCAAGAATATGCCCTGACCCGCGAGCTTATCATGTCAGACCAGGAATGGATCGATTTCGAGCTCAATTTTATGCTGGCCCACAGCTACCATACGCCCGAAGCTCAAGAACTATTCGGTGAACAAAAAGACCGACACGTCAGACAATTGCTCAAGCGCAAAAAGCAACTGCTTCCCGATCAGACACCAGCCGATTACGATAGTATGATCGAGAGCACCAAAAAGAAAAAGAAGGCCAAGAAAAAGAAGAAGGAGAAAAGCAATAAAGTAGCAGATGATCTACAGTCCCTCAAATTGAGTCGGGGTGTAGAAACCATGTACAGAACCACCTACCGAACCCACGTCAACCTCAGTAGCATAGCCGATAACAAGGCCAATATTATGCTATCTATCAATGCCATCATCATTTCGATAGTAGCGACTAACCTGGTGCCCAAACTAGATAGCAATCCCTATCTGACGGTACCAACAGTCATCATTACATTAGTCTTATTATGCTCGCTCTTCTTCGCCATTCAGGCTACCCGCCCAAAGGTAACCGAAGGAAAAAGCAGTCTGGAAAGCATTAAAAACAGGACCTCCAATCTGCTCTTTTTCGGCAATTTTTACAACATGGACCTCGATGACTTCCACTATGGCATGATGGAAATGATTCGTGATGATGAGTTCCTCTACAGCTCGATGACCCGAGACTTGTACTATCTCGGCGTTGTACTCGCCAAAAAATACCGCTTCCTACGCATGACGTACACCATCTTCCTGTTTGGGATGATTGTCAGCGTGCTCGGCTTTGTATTTGCGGCAGTGGCCAACAACGGAGCCTTATTCTAGGCTAGTGATTTATGAGATTTAGACGGCACAGGGTCGGTCACAGAAACTGCGGCCGTTGTGCTACCCCCTATCCGAATAATCTTTCAACTCTACGGTTTCTGCATCGAGTAGCTTGATCAGATCGTGAGTGGTCAGTATTCCGACGGGCTTATCGTCTTCGACCACGGGCAGTGCGTGAAACCTATTCAGGGAAAACACATTGGCCGCAGTGCGTACGTTATCTGATCTTTCCAGCTTGGCCAGTCCTTTGGTCATCAGATCACTTACCGTCATCTTTTGACGACTCGCCTGATCAACATCTATGATTCGGAGCAAATCGCGCTCACTTAAGATGCCTTCAATGTGGTTGTCTGGACTGACAACAATGAGGTGATGGATGCCATGCTCCGTAAACAGGGCACGAGCTTCATCGATGGGAGAGCTGGCGTGTACGGTGATTAAGTCGCTGCTCATCAATTCGCTTACAGGCTTGAGTGGATTCATTTTTGGTGGTATTTTATGTATGATGGTATTGGAACAATCAAATCGGGTAATATGTGCTCTTTTCAATGATGAGTATGAACTCATCTTTGGTAAACCCAATAGGGCTCTTCGTAAGGGCCAAAACTTTGAAAGAAAGCCTGGACGCCGGGTATTTCTGATCCTTCAAAATCAAAAAGAGAAGCACCGCTACCTATGGATTCTTTGATGACATGGTCTAGCATAAAATGCATGGCAAATCCTGCCCGACCCGCATCATTGCTCGCTCCAAAGAGATTGATGATGCGATCTTGGCCAGCAAAAAAGCCCATGGCATGTACGGTTCCATCGGCATGGACCACTGACCAGTTTTGGCCATAACCTCGGGCCGTACATTCGTTAATGATGGCTGCTATATTGCGGTAGGTCCACGATTTCAAATTAGCTTTCGTGCCAACTTCCCTTTGATACATATCGACTAGTGCACCTACATCATCATTGGCTAAAATCCGATATTGAGTAGCTGCTCTTCGAATGCGTTTTTTCAGGGATTTGCTGTAATTATTACTGAGATCTTGATATGTCTGTTTCGATAAATCGATACATAAATTTGTTCTCGATCTGAGTCCTTTGAGCTCGCCTAGTATGGCTGGTAACTTCAATTGCAGTCGAACTTGCCAGTAGCGTTTAGGTATGGCCTCCAGTATGGCTCCCAAGCGATTTTTAGCCACCGATATGTTCGTTGGTGATGTCAAATCAGCCGGTGAAGTCAGCACGCCCAACTGCTGGCAAAGTGGAGGAGTGACCACCCGCGGAAGTCCAAACCACCTAAGGTTTATTGGGAGGGGTAGCAGATAGTCATAATCGCCATAGACTACAGCGTCCCATCGGCCATTGGTAGCTGCATCCAGGTACCAGGTGAATGAATAAAGCGGTGCCAGATCAGCATCTGAAACACGTTTGTTCCAGGCTTTTTCATCTATTTGTCGGCGCTTTAAAAACCGGATTGTCGAAGACATAGAGCAAATATATGCCCAAAGCCGGTCTAGGAAGAGGCAAACAAGGCAGCTGGCATGGCCATGATGGGCACATTCAAGTGATAGCTCAATTGTTTGGTGTGACTCTTATTGAACAGCTCCTGCCAAAACGTTCGTTTGAAAGTAACCATAGCAACGAGATCTGTTTTGGTTGTTGCCAAGTACTCGGAAATTGCCGTTTCAAAATCGTCATTACTATCCACTACAGTATAGTTTAGGTTTTTTTGATCGGCATAAGCATCTTGAAATCTATTCATCTTCCCCGCATATTCTTCTACATGGTTAAGATCGACGTGAATGACTTCAATCTCCGGTTGGAATGATTCTGTCCAGGCAGTCAGCCACTCCAGGGCGAGGTGGTCTTCAGGAGAAAAGTTGGTAGTAAAAGCCAAGTGATCGATGCGGCCATCGAAAACAGCATCTTTTGGAACTGCCAAAACCGGACAAGGTGCCTTTTCCATAACTTCACCTGCCACACTGCCTAGAAAAATTTCTTTGGCTCCCGTAGCTCCAGTAGTTCCCATCACGATTAGGCTAACCTGCTCTTCTTTGGCCAATCTCAAGATACATGACTCGGGCTCACCAAGCTCCAGAACGTGATCATTGGGAATATTTCCTAAACCATTTTCTTCAGCAATCCTGTGGAGACCCGGCACTTTATCCTTAAAGTTTTCGAACTCTTCCAATTTCAAGTCCTCCAGGTAGGCGGCGATGGTGTTGTTCAGGCCACTTCCTCTTATACTTGGAAGCTGGTAGGCGTGTAGCGTTACGATAGATGCGTCGATGGCCTTAGCCAGTTGAAGGGCATATATGTAAGCTTGAGTAGCTGCTGGTGAAAAATCTGTTGGAAATAGAATCTTTTTCATAGCTCGGTTGGTCAGATAGTTTATGCGTTTTTAGAACCTTTATGCCCCAAAATTATTCCGAGTCTGAGCGGCTGATTATGATACCCATCATTTCAAAAACCTGACATTTGTCAGTTTTTTGGTGCCTTCTGACCATATATTCAATTCGACTTAATTTCGCTTTTCAAAAAATTTAGCGTCTTATGCCTGCAAACCCCAATCTGGGAATTGGTTCTCGCATTAAGCACCCGGCCTATGGTGATGGTGTCGTCATCCGCCTCCATGCTGCTGCTTACGATATCGCCTTCATGACCTACGGCATCAAGTCAGTAGGACGCGAGTACGAAGGATTCAACATCATTGAAGCCATAGAAGCTACTGAAGAAGTGAGTTTCAGCAATGCGGAGGCTGCGCTGGTCCGCATTCTACGCACTTACAATGGAATAGAAGAGGAAGTAGAGCTCGGCTATAAGTGGGAAGATGGCACCCTGATTCTAAAGCCGGGTGAAGAAGGTCTGGCTGCCAAGGAAATGCCCATAGACACTTTCTTTCACAAGATTGTGATGGTGCGAGACCGCTTGCGCGTTATGGAGCAGCGCATCAACTCTTCATCAATGACGGATGAAGAAAAGGTAAATCTGCAGCAGTATATTACCAGGATATATGGCTCCCTGACAAGCTTTAATGTCTTGTTCAAAAAAAAGGAAGACCAATTTTCCGGGCAGAAGAGTTAGCGTTTAAATCACTTCTCCCTCATAATAGTCATCCAGCTTCCTTTCTTTAGGATCTCCTAGTTTCCCCATAGACTTCGCGACGAGCATAGAAACCGTGGCATCTCCCGTTACATTGGCAACTGTACGGCACATATCCAAAGGTCGGTCAACAGCAAAAATGAGTGCTAAGCCGGCTTCTGGGATATTAGCTTGACCAAGGACGATTACCAACATGACCATGCCGGCACCCGGTACAGCTGCAGAGCCAATGCTAGCTAGTGTTGCTGTCGTTATAATACCCAACTGAGTCATAAAATCGAGATTCATACCAAAAGCCTGGGCGATAAAAACTGCCGCGACTGCCTGATATAAACTGGTGCCATCCATATTGATGGTGGCACCGATTGGAAGTACAAAGCTCGTAACCTCGTCTTCTACCCCCAGGTGCTCTTCAACTCGCTCCATAGTTACGGGAAGAGTGGCTGCGCTGCTACTGGTGCTAAAAGCCAGGAGCTGAGCCGGACTAATTCCTTTGAAGAAGAAGCTATAAGATCGACCAGTAAATACTCTGACTAAGGTTGGATATATTAGGAATATGAGTATTCCTAGACCCAATAATACACAAGCTGCATAGGCGATCAAAGCCATGAACAAATCAGCTGACGGTGACTCGACAACCAAGGCAGCAAGTAGGGCAAATACACCATATGGTGCCGCCAGCATGATCAAATCAATCATTTTGAGGATCACCTCATTTGTCCCATCAAAAAAGTCTACGACTGGTTTTGCCCGTTTCGGATCAATCAAGATCAACCCGATGCCAAAAAAGATGGCAAAGAAGATAACTTGCAACATGTTCCCATTAAAAGAAGCTGCGCCAATAATATTATCTGGAACTATGTCTACGAGTGCTTGTAAAGGCCCTGAATCTTTTTGAGCTGCTGCAGCTTCAATACGTTTTCCTGCATCCCCACCATAGCTTTCAACAAGTTCCAGTCGAGTAGAATCAGATATGGTTGTACCGGGCTTGAGTAGATTTACGATCAATATTCCCATAGTGACCGCTGTGACGGTCGTCAACACATAGATCCCAATCGTTCGCCCGCCCATTCTGGATAGCTTGGAAATATCTTTCAGATTGGCAATACCCATTATCAATGAGGCAACGATAAGAGGTACGGCAATGAGCTTCAACAAATTGATAAAAATAGTACCGAATGGCTTAATCCACCGCTGGACAAACTGGTTAGGTGGTCGTATGACCATGCCTTCAGGAACTTTTTTAAGGCCGACGAAGCTCAATCTTTCCTGGTCTGCGGGTTTAATCAAGGAAATAAATTCCCCTTCGCTAGTAGCATCATTGATAGATCCATAAAAACTCTCATCGATCGGCGGCTGACCGCCCACGAAGTAGATCAAACTATCCAATGTCTTATCCGATACATTTCTGACTCTGACTACAACACGTTCGACTTCTTCAGGCATTTCCTCAGGCTGGTAAGAAACCTCTCCTACCGTATTCTGGTACCCAAACTGTACAAACAGTAAACCAAAGACAACTCCACCCGCCATGCCCAGCAAAATCTGCCAGTGTAATGCTAACTTCTTCATAAGCGGAAAGATAGGAAAATGTTGGAATGACGGTCTTCACACTTTCAGTGAGCGGTCTAAACTCTTTAGGTGTAACTTACGCGCCGTCAAAAATTACAAACCATGCCTATCCAGAAAGTCACCTTCTCCAATGCTACGGGTGAAACCCTCAGTGCCAGGTTAAGTCTTCCTGTAGATCAGGATCCTTATGCTTACGCCTTATTTGCCCATTGCTTTACGTGCTCCAGCTCCTTGCGAGCAGTAAGAGAAATCAGTCAGGCACTCAATTTGGCAGGTATTGGCGTATTGCGATTCGATTTTACCGGACTCGGTGCCAGCGAAGGTGATTTTTCAGCGACCAACTTTAGCAGTAATATTAGCGATCTGCTTTCGGCGGCAGATTGGTTAGCTGAGCATCATCAGGCGCCTTCTTTGCTCGTTGGCCACAGTCTTGGTGGGGCCGCAGTAGTCTGTGCCGCCCACCAGTTGGAGTCTGTAAAAGCAGTAGCCACTGTCGGGGCTCCTTTTGATCCAGCCCACGTTAGTCACCTGCTTGGGGAAGACGGCAATGCACAAATACTGAAGGAAGGACATGCCACGGTAGATATCGGTGGCAGACCATTTACCATCCGCAAGCAATTTTTGGATGACTTGGGCAACTATGGAGCAGAAGCACATATGGCCCACCTGGGTCGCGCATTACTGATCCTACACAGCCCACAAGACAGAACAGTTAATATAGATGAGGCTGCCAAAGCCTATCACGCGGCCAAGCACCCCAAAAGTTTCGTTTCTCTCGATGGAGCCGATCATCTTTTATCAGATCCGGCAGATAGTCATTATGCTGGCCAGGTCATTGCAGGTTGGTCAAGCCGATATCTGCCCAGACCAGAGGCTAAAGGAGAAAATCTAAAACCCAGGCAAGTGGCAGCTCGGTTGGGCGACACCGGCTATACCACCGAAATAATGGTACGCCACCACAGTCTGACCGCTGATGAGCCGGAATCTGTTGGCGGAAGCGACTACGGCCCAAGTCCATATGAGCTACTGAGCGCCGGACTAAGTGCTTGTACGGTCATGACCATCCAGATGTACGCCAGAAGAAAAAAGTGGCCGGTGGAAGAGGTTATTTGCCAGGTAGATCATCGAAAAGACTACGCAACAGATATGGCAGAGTCGGAAACCAAGCCTACGAAAGTTGACCATTTTGATAGGAAGCTTGAACTAAAGGGGCCACTCACAGATGAGCAAAAGCAAAGACTACTAGAGATAGCTGATCGCTGCCCCGTCCACCGTACGATGCATGAGGAGGTCGTAATTCAAACAGAATTATTGGCCTGAGTATCAGGAACCTTTCAAACAAGTTCAAACGTTATTTCAGGGCGTGCAAACAAAAGTGAAGAATTTTTATTCTACTATTTGCAAAAGCGCATGAAAGCTTTCTATCTTTGCGCAGCCTTACAAAAAGGCATTAGACTTTAATGTTCTACGGCCCGTTCGTCTAGGGGTTAGGACGCCAGGTTTTCATCCTGGTAACACGGGTTCGATTCCCGTACGGGCTACGGAGCCGGCTTCGAATTTTCGGAGTCGGCTTTTTTTCATTTAGTGCCTCACTGTCCGCATCTGACAGATCCAAAGTGTAGGGATGGTTTAACATGGCCTGGGCGGTAGTCCACCTAAATCAAATCACCTATCTTTGCGGCCTCAAATACCCACTGAAAATAAAAACCCCTCAATTATGGGAAAGAAAATCGCCATCAACGGCTTTGGCCGAATCGGAAGAATCACCATGCGCAATCTCCTCCAAAAGGATGGAATTGAGGTTGTAGCGATCAATGACCTAACCGACAATGCCACACTGGCTCATCTCTTCAAGTATGACAGTGTACAAGGAATCTTTCCTGGAGAGGTTTCTAGTGATGACGACTACCTATACATAGATGGTCAAAAAATTGACGCCCTGAGCGAGCGCGATCCCAGCAAACTGCCCTGGAAAGATCTAGGCGTAGACATTGTTCTTGAATGTACGGGCATCTTCCGCGACAGAGATAAAGCTCAAATGCACATCGATGCAGGTTGCGAGCGCGTTCTCCTTTCCGCTCCTGGAGGCAAAGGCGATATCAAGACTGTCGTACTGGGTGTAAATGACCACGTCCTCACCGGAGACGCCAAAGTCATCAGCAACGCCAGCTGTACCACCAACTGCCTGGCCCCATTGGCCAAGGTTCTCGACGACGAATACGGCATTGAAAAAGGCTTCATGACAACTGTCCACGCCTACACAGCAGATCAGCGTATTCAAGACGCTCCACACAAGGACCTTCGCCGTGCTCGTGCTGCTGCTATCAATATCGTACCTACCAGTACTGGTGCTGCTAAGGCTGTTGGGCTGGTTCTTCCTCACCTGGCTGGCAAGCTGGATGGCGGGGCAATGCGTGTGCCCGTTCCCACCGGCTCACTAACCGACCTAACGGTTGAACTCAAGCAAGAAACTACCGCAGAGGCTGTAAACGCCCTATTCCAGAAAGCAGCAGAAGGCCACCTCAAAGGCATTCTTCAATACACAGAGGAGCCATTGGTTAGCTCTGATATTGTTGGCAATCCATACTCCAGTATCTTCGACAGCGACCAAACCAAAGTGATGGGCAAATTGGTCAAAGTGGTTAGCTGGTACGATAACGAAGCCGGTTACTCTGCTCGTCTCGCTGATTTGTGTGAGCGCGTAGCAGCCATGTAAGATGGGTTAGTCTGTTAGGCCAGGCTGGGGCGAACACTTCAGCATAGCCTAACAGACTTTTTTACCTAAATCATAGGTCAGAAACGTAGTCAATCCAGGATTCCTGCAGGTCAAACTTAACACCCAGAATCCCCTAAAGAACTAAGCAGACGAACATGAACCTCTCCGATCTTTCTCTCCGGGGCCAAAAAGTGCTGGTGCGTGTGGACTTCAATGTCCCGCTCGATGGTGATAAAAAAATCACTGATGACACCAGAATCATAAAAGCCATTCCCACTTTGAGCTACTTGCTCGAAAATGGTGCTGCAATCATTTTGATGTCCCACTTGGGAAGGCCTCAAAAGAAGAAGACGGAAGACGGGCAAATCGACCGTGAAAAGTTTAGTCTCAGGCCAGTCGTATCCAGACTGGAAGACCACATTGGCACCCAAGTACAATTTGTAGAAGACACCATTGGTCAAGTTGCTCAGGAAGCCGCCAGGAAGTTGGAAGCTGGAGAGATCCTGCTACTGGAAAATACACGTTTCTATTCTGGAGAAGAAAAAGGAGACGAAGATCTGGCCAGGGGTATGGCTGACCTAGCGGACATATACGTTAATGATGCCTTTGGTGCTGCCCATCGTGCTCATGCTTCAACGACTACCGTCGCTAAATTCTTCGACTCAGATAAGAAAGCTGCAGGCTTGCTTATCCAATCGGAATTAGAGGGCGCCTCGAAGTTGGTCAACGACCCGGCCAAGCCAGTTACCGCCATCGTAGGCGGAGCTAAAGTGAGCGACAAGATTCAGCTGCTCGAACGCTTGCTCGACTTTGCAGACCACATTTTAGTAGGAGGTGCTATGGCTTACACTTTCAGTCTGGCACAAGGTGGACAAGTAGGCAACTCATTGGTCGAACGCGACAAAACCGAACTCGCTCTGGAGTTGCTCAAAAAAGCGAAAGCTCAGAATACAGAAATCCACCTGCCCGCCGATACCGTAATCGGTCAGGAATTCAGCAACGATACACCGACCCGGATAGTCAATTCAGGAGAAATTCCGGAAGCTTGGGAAGGGCTAGACATCGGTCCAAAGACTGTAGAGCAATTCTCCGCCATTATTGCCGAGAGTAAAACCATTTTCTGGAATGGCCCCATGGGCGTTTTCGAAATGAGCAACTTCGCCGTCGGTACTAATGCCGTTGCGCAAGCTGTAGCAGATGCGACAGCCCAACACCAGGCCTATTCCCTCATCGGGGGTGGAGACTCGGTAGCTGCCATAAACCAGGCGGGCTTGGGCGAACAAGTGAGCTTTGTGTCAACCGGTGGAGGTGCCATGCTGGAATTATTAGAAGGAAAAACATTACCCGGAATTGCTGCCTTATGAAGTACTACTTACTGTATCTGCTGATTGTACCAGCTATCTTCCTGGCCTGCGGCGGAGATGGACACACAAACAATGGACAGACGGAAGTAACTACCGACCCAGCAGTGGCCTTAATTGATGAAGCCATCGAGGCAATGGGTGGAATGGATGCCTATCGACAACTCGAAAACGTATCCTACAAGTATATGCGAATGGGGGTCGAAGGGCCGAGATTGGTTTCTGAAGAAATTTACCTCTACCCGAGCGAAGATGCCTACGGACGGTATCCGGAAGCGCGTAATCCCAATACGGATACGGAGGAACGAGGAGAGCTCGAACAGTTTTATGTAGACGATGCCGTCCGCGTACTGTTCAATGGCGAACCCGTCGACAATCCGCAAGCGCTGGAAAGCGCCAGATTCAGCCGCAAAACCAATTTTTACTGGCTCAATATGTTTTTCAAGCTTCGCGACCCGGGTTTGACCTATAAACTGCTAGAGGATCGCCAACTATATGGCCAGAATTACCAGGCAGTAGAAGTGAGCTTTGAAGACGGAATCGGCGACGTAAAAGACATCTATCTGGTTTACATCAACCCCGACACCAAGCTGGTCGACTACTTCCTATTTACCGTCATGGCCGCAGATCGCTCTGATCCCATCATGATGCAAGTAGAATACGAAGAAGTAGGTGGCATCAAGTGGCCGGTAGGTCGTAGCTCACTCGCTTCGAACTGGGCAGGAGAATTGCCCGAAGACGCAACCTGGCCCGCATCGGTGATGATTGATGACCTCCAGATCAACTCTGAAATAGACCTCTCGCTTTTCGAATAGACTCCCGCTTGCGGTTTTAGGTCCCGACCTGCGTAAGTCTGAAAAAAACAACAGCAGACCTGAATGCAAGATCCGAAGTCGATAGACATAGCAGATTTTGATTACGACTTGCCGGATGGCAGGATTGCACGCTATCCCCTCAGCGAGCGAGATCAGGCCAAGCTACTTTGCTATCGGGAAGGGTCGATTAGCGACCGTCAGTTTGTCAATCTGCCAGAGCTCTTGCCCGAGGGCAGCATGCTCATCGCCAACCGTACGCGAGTCATTCACGCCCGATTGCGCTTTCAGCTATCCAATGAACGCTGGATCGAAATTTTTTGCCTGGAACCTCTGAATCCAGTAGATCATCAGCTGTCTTTATCTAGCCGTAAACCCGTTCGCTGGGCGTGCATGATCGGTGGAAATCGGCGCTGGAAGAGTGGTCAAACGACGATGCACATTGAGCGGCCTGACCAAGCTCCTATAGACTTGCATATCGAGCGAATACAGCGATTGGAGGGAGGTAGCTTTAGTGTGGACTTCCGCTGGTCGGATACCTCCCTCAGCTGGGGGGAGGTCCTCATGCTGATCGGGCAAATCCCCTTACCGCCCTATTTGGGTAGAGATGCCGAAGCCTCAGATCGCGACCGATATCAGACCGTTTTCGCCAAACAAGAAGGATCCGTGGCCGCGCCGACCGCAGGTTTGCACTTTACCCCCAGAGTTTTGGAACAGCTCAAAGCCAAGAATTGTCTCTGGACCGAGCTCGTACTTCACGTAGGCGCAGGGACCTTCAAGCCGGTGAGTAGCGACACCCTGGCTGGTCATGAGATGCACCGCGAGTACATAGAACTCAGCATAGAAACCCTCCGGCAGATACACCATCAGCTACAGGGCGAGAAACCCATCATATGTGTGGGTACCACCAGCTTGCGCTCGCTGGAAAGCTGCTACCATTTGGGCAGATTAGCTCGTGCCGGCCAGCTCAAGATTGAAGATCAGGAAGAAAACCCAGTCGTCAAGCTTGGGCAGTGGACTGCTATCGAAGCTTCTTTACCAAAGCTGACGCCAGTTGATGCCATAGCGCATCTGATCGGGTTTGTAGAGCAGCACGAAATGGATATGCTCAGAGCGCATACCCAATTGATCATCACGCCAGGCATTCCTCCTGCCATTGCCGACGGCATCATCACCAATTTTCACCAGCCGCGCTCTACCCTATTGCTGATCATAGCCGCTATGACGGGAGGGCACTGGAAGAATATTTACCAGCACGCTTTAGAGTCAGACTATAGGTTTCTCAGCTATGGGGACTCTAGCTTACTTTGGAAATCATAGAAAAGCGGCCCAAAATCAAAGGAGACTTTGGGCCGCTCGGCTTAACTCTAGCAGTAGTTTTTACTCTCTGCCCAGCTGGACATCTGCCTGCCCCTGGAGAGCTGTGTTTTCGAGTCCACTAAGTCTGGTATAGATAGACTCTTCGTTGTTAGCTCGGTAGGCTCTGCGCAATTCATTGAAAGCACTGACCAGGCTATTGGCGATTCGATTGCGATCATCGTATGCCAGCAAATCATTTTGTCTGACATCCCTGACCAAATCTCTGCGCAAGGCTTCGAAGCGCTCAACAACTACACCCATTTGTTCGTCAGAATCAGGTAGTCCCAGATAAACCCGATCAGAAAAATCGACTTGACCAACCGCTGTATTAAGGGTAGCATACGGCGCGCTCACCAGTAGACTAAAATCAAAATCGTAGGCTACAGGTACCAGTTTACCAGTACTATTTAGGCGAACTTGCTTGAGGTTGCGCACCATGGTGAGGCTATAATCGTGGTTACCTAAGAGGTATTGTGCCAGACTATGGGTAATCTCCGCTTCTCTGTTCCAGGCATCGGCAGAAAGACCGAGTAAGTTATCAATCTCTTCTCCACCAATCCGTTCGGCCATTTCATCGGCATCCTCCAGCAGGAAGGCATACATTATGGCGTCAGGATGGTTGCCATTGGAGTCGATTAGCTTGATCTCGACAAGCTTGGTTCTAAAGTGATAAGGAGTCACTTCAGCATACACTTGATAGGCGAGATACTCTCTCAATACCAGATTTTGATAAAGTTCACCTTCTTGGCAAGGAACCACCAACTTGAGCTTATCGTGGCGACTTAGGCCGGCTTCTTCCAGATCGCCTTTGTCGAAATCTAGCTTTAGCGGGGGCAAGGAGCAGGTGCGGCGGCGAAACTTACCGCGCACACCCACATGGAGGGACCAGCGCTGAGCGAGGCCCGTTTCGTCTGTAAAGCTCAACCAGGCATCCTGCTTTTCATTGGACTTAGCATAGATGCTATCCATAGGCAGGAATAAGGTGAGCTCACGTGTTTCTTCACCAGCCTCGATCAAATCGAAAATCGAGGTGGCAGAAAGGGTAATCAGATGGGCAAAAAGCAGCCCGAAAAATAGGAATGGCCGCATATTTGGGGTATTTAAATGGTTGATGCTAAAAAGTGCTGACTACCCCTAGGCAATCAGCTATATTTATAACACAAAGATGGTCTAAAAGATTCCCACCAGACAACCCAAAACAGAATATAATTTTGAATTAACATGGTCGCAAAACGACATCCAAAATATAATTACAAGATATTCTGTACCACGACCATCGAATCAGCTGCCGAAAATCGCTAGAAAGGCTTTATAT
>JBCBVN010000085.1:0-14141 GCA_039817625.1 Bacteroidota bacterium | reverse complement strand
GATGGAAAAGCTCGATCAAGGCTGGAGTGAGCCTTTTCCTTTGCCTTACCCCATAAATGATGTCCAGATTGAAGGTGAAGACTGGCCATCCTCCAATAGCAGTTTTTTCTCTGCTATAGACAATGAGCATTTTTATTATTGTACTATGAATAGGGGAACAAATGCGATAAAGCTTTATGGAGTCACCTATCGAGATGGTACTTTCTCGAGTCCTGAGGAAATCAGTGGCCTTTTTGATGAAGAAAAATACTGGATATACTCTCCCGTCGTATCTCCCGATGGAGATTATCTATTCTTCAATTCATTCGGAGCGCCTGGTGGTTCCGGTGGCGAGGACATCTTTGTATCCAAGCGATTAGACGATGGGTGGAGCAAAGCACAGCCAATTGGTCCAAAGGTCAATTCTATTCACGAGGAGAGTAGTCCAAGGCTGTCCAGGGATGGTAAATACTTTTTCTTCAGCAGGGCAGATAACCTGGGCGACTACGAGTATGGAGAATGGAGCATCTATTTTATTGAAACAGAAGCCCTAGGGTTAGACGAGCTAGTTTTCTAGTCCAGCTTCAGCACCTTCAGGAAAGCCGACTGAGGTACTTCTACCTTACCGAACTGTCTCATCTTCCGCTTACCTGCCTTTTGCTTTTCCAATAGCTTACGCTTTCTGGTAATATCGCCACCGTAGCACTTGGCTGTCACATCCTTTCTGACTGCTGATATGGTCTCTCGGGCGATGATCTTAGCACCAATGGCTGCTTGAATGGCGATAACAAATTGCTGGCGTGGAAGAAGCTCTTTGAGTTTCTTGCACATACCACGACCTACAGGTTCCGCCTTAGACCGGTGTACAAGCGCACTTAGTGCATCCACATTTTCACCATTGAGCTTAATATCCAGGCGGACCAGGTCTGTTTCACTGTAATGCAGTGGCTGATAGTCAAAACTGGCGTAGCCTCTGGAGATAGACTTTAGCCTGTCATAAAAGTCGAATACAATTTCCGCAAGGGGCAATTCAAAATGTAATTCTACTCGCTCAGGACTTAGGTAGGTCTGGCGTTTCAACGTACCCCGCTTGTCGATGCACAATGTCATGATGGCACCGATGTAGTCTGATTGCGTAATGATCTGAGCGGAGATGAGTGGCTCCTCAACCATTTGCCGCTTGGTGGGCTCTGGCAGCTCTGCCGGATTTCGAATCTCCTCTACCTGACCATCGGTAAATGTTACTCGGTAGGTCACGTTGGGAACGGTCGTGATGACATCCATTCCAAACTCACGGAACAGGCGTTCTTGAACAATTTCCAAATGAAGCATCCCCAAAAAGCCACAGCGAAATCCATAGCCAAGTGCAGCAGATGTTTCTGGTTCAAAGACCAGGCTAGCATCGTTGAGCTGCAATTTCTCCAGGCTATCTCTCAGCGGCTCGAAGTCATCGTTATCTAGCGGGAAAATACCGGCGAAAACCATGGGTTTTACCTCTTCGAAGCCTTCCAGTTGTGGAGCAGGGTTCTCTGCTAAGGTGACGGTATCGCCAACTTTAATTTCAGCAGATCGCTTAATGCCTGTGATGATGTACCCAACGTCGCCGCAGCTGATGCCCTTATGCGGTCTCATGTTGATCTCCATGGCTCCGACCTCGTCTACCTGATAAGTAGCTTCGGTTGCGGTGAACTTAATCTGGGCTCCTTTTGGCAAGTTCCCGTTTACAACTCGAACATAGGCTATGACCCCTCTGAATGGGTTAAATACACTATCGAAGATGAGGGCTTGCAGTGGTGCCTTAGGGTCTCCCTTTGGTGACGGGATACGCTCGACCACTGCTTGCATGATCTCGGGTACACCTCGCCCGGTTTTTCCGCTGGCCAAAATAATCTCCTCGCGCGCGCAACCTACGAGATCGATCATCTGATCACTCATTTCCTCAATCATGGCCGTTTCCATATCGACCTTATTGAGTATGGGTATGATTTCCAGATCGTGCTCGAGCGCCAAAAACAGGTTTGAAATAGTCTGAGCCTGAATACCCTGGGTTGCATCGACCAATAGAAGAGCTCCTTCACAAGCGGCGATCGAACGCGACACTTCGTAGCTAAAGTCGACATGACCTGGTGTATCGATCATATTGAAGACGTACTCTTGTCCGTCGGTATGCTGGTATTGCATCTGCACGGCGTGGCTTTTGATCGTAATACCGCGTTCACGCTCCAGATCCATATCGTCGAGCTGCTGATCCATCTTCTCTCGCTCATTTACCGTTTGGGTAAAGTCGAGCAGGCGATCAGAAAGTGTCGACTTTCCGTGATCGATGTGAGCGATGACACAAAAATTGCGAATATGCTTCATGAGGAGTGCGAAGATACAACTACTGTAGGGTACATAAATTGAAAAGTGTTAGGATAAGTTTTAGGAAAAAAGAATATTTAATCAAACAAATACATTATTTTAATTAATTTTAAAATTTTTATTTTATATTTGCTTCTAGAGAAAGTCGCGACAAAGCGTCAATCCATGTCGCATGCTAAATCATTCCTATTCAGAGAGGAAGAAAAAAAGTTCTCTGCCTTTTGCAAAGCGCTCGCTCACCCAGCGAGAAGGCGTATCCTTGATATGCTCCTTACTAACGAAGTTGTTCCTTTTGGTTGGCTTTGTAATATCATACCCTTGCATCCGGCTACCATTCAAGAGCACCTAATCAAGTTGCGAAGGGTTCATCTATTGCACATTGACTCTAATGACCGAGGGGACATAGTAGGATACAGGCTGAACAAGCGCGGTAAGCGAGAAATGGATCGATTATTTCGACGGTTTTTAGGTGAAGCGGGTGTAGTGAGGGTGGCTTGAGGGTGTTTTTGGGGTCTAGTATTTGGGTATTTGGAAAAATCCAAATACCCAAATACTCAAACTGTAACAACTCCCTTTCTCAAAGCATAACCCTCTGAGAGCAATACCTAAGGGGTATTATCGGGCCGTTTTATACTTGTTATAAAACGGCCTTTGCTATGCGTTTGCAAAAAAACTAACCCCGCCCACTCTCCTCACACCCCCGAATCATAAACACAACTTGCCGATAATCAGCGACTTTCGCATCTTTGACATCCCAATTACGATTTATGCCCCAGAATAAAATCTTGATCTGGGCTGTCTTTTTTTCGCTGGGTCGTTTCCTAGGTAGTGGTAGGCAGCTTACCATTTTCATGTTCGCTTTTGGATTATCTGGAGTGGGTTCAGCCCAAACTGCAGTTCGCTATGCCAATGATGAAGAGGCTGGACGCCTGATTCAAACCATCAATCAAGCGTATGGCCAAATTACTCAATATGGATTGCAGCACTTGCAAATGGCCGTGCACCAACCCGGAGAGTCTCCGACCCGCGAAAGTCTAAATCAGCTTCTTCAAGTCCTGGAAGAATCCAGTATTCGCAGCGCTCAACTCAGTGCTAATACCGCTGCCGGTCAGCGGCTGCTCGAAGCCTGGCAAAACTGGTTGGAGGGTTATGACTATGCCTTCAGACATAATCTGTCGGGCCTGGCCCAGCCAGCGCGCCTGGACATAGCTGCCATGGAAAGATATGTCAGAGCCTACCAGGGAGTTACCCTCAGGCTAGAAGAAGCTTGCGAGCGCTTCTTAGTAGAAAGACGTGCCTACGCTCGGGCCCTGGACCTAAATCTCCGAGAGGTGGATAACAGTCAGGCATTAGCCCAATTGCGAAGTCTGAATGCTTACCAGATGACCATCTTCCTCAGCCTGATCCGCGTGGAAGCCACTCATGAAACCTTACTCACGGCATTTGAGCAAAAAGACATCAATGCCATGCAAAGCTACCGGTCTGATTTGAGAAGCCTGCTCGAGAGGGAGATCAATCGCCTCTCGTCTATTGGCCCTTTTGGCAATAATGACCAATACAGAACTAGTGTACTGAACTATTTCAATTTCCTGGCTGATATAAGTGGTAGTGATTATGCCACGCTACTGAGACATTTAGCACCTGCTCAGACGGTAACGGCTGAGGCGTACAATGCGGTCATTCAAAAGCTGAATGAAGACTTGCCTGAAATGAGACGGGCTTGCCGCGAAGCCAGAGAGGTACTGCTGAGAACCAGCCTGCCAGCCCCAGATTTACTCTCCAGAACCTAGCTGCTGATACGTAATCCAGCGCTCTACTGCTTCAGCTCGTAGCTATACCGAAGTTCTTCCATCACTGGAGCGCCTCTCGAATCCGTTTGCTCCAGGAAAATATCGATACTAATCGTCTCGCTTTCGTTTTTTTCTGTGCTATCGAATATTGCGCGTATTTCCCCACTCTCCTGAGGCTGATAAACTCGTGTATTGTCGTGATCTACCGTCGTACATTCGCAAGCCTGAATGAGCATAATCTTTGCCGGAACCTTGCCTTCATTTCGGAAGGTGAAGACCATCTCACGCGAGCCGCCCTTGGTCACATCTCCCAGCTCAATCATACGCTGGTTAAAAATGAGCAGCGGCAGCTCTTCTAAATTTTCATCTCTGCCGTACAGACTAGACTGAGGATGTAATTCTGGAGGAAAAGATGCCTGACGAATATCTGCATCTCTCGCTTCAATTTCTCGCTCAGCGTCATCATCGATCATACCCGTACCGGGATTAGCATTGCGATCAGGAGCTTCCTCGACCTCTTCACCCGTTTCCAGATTTCTGATACGGCGAACGGTAATTGAGGTAGGCCCCTCTAAAATCTTGACCTCCGTTCGGCGATTGAGATAGTAGGCTTGCTCTTTCTGCTCTTCGTCAGCCAGGGCGTTGATGAAATCTTCCGTGAGTATATCTCCCTCATTCAGATAATCAAACCGGTTGGCAATGCGTGCAGTAACCACCTTAGGCACAGTCTCGCCATAACCAACGGCCGTCATGCGATTGTTGTCCACTCCATTCTGTATCAGCCAGCGCCTGGTCGAGTTGGCACGTCGTTCAGACAACCTTTGATTATAGCCATCCTGACCTTGCGGATCCGTATGTGAGCTCAGCTCGATAACCATTTCCGGATACTCAGCCATCAGCCCCTTAAGTAGTTCCAAGTCGACCTCAGCTTCTGGTTTTATATCAGATTTATTGAAGTCGAATAGTATATTTTCCAACACATATGCCTGCTCGATATAGATCGTATCAAACTCGGGTTCTGGCGGTGGCTTGGGCTTGGCGCGCAGATAGAAGCGATGTGTAGTAGTGGCACTTTCTTCTAGTCCTTTGGTATTGAAAAAGAAAGTATCCGGATAGTAGTCTGGGTGATCGCCTATGACCATGTAGTCGTACTCCAATTCCAGACCGAAGTCGTAGCGGTTACCCTGTTCCTTGTTTTGTGTATCTCCACCAGGAACGATCTCGTTATTGACCATGGGTTCGAGCTGCACACTACCGCCTACAAGACCTTCACGATCCTCTGTGAACAGGCCCACCACCAGATCAGCATATAAACGAGCGATTTCAAAGGTGTAGATGTCATCGCAGCAGGTGCGGCTTTTGATCGACCGACCACCTTCGCGATTGCTGGTTAAGAAACCGACATAGCCTTCGCCATACAGCTTGAAGCTCTGGTCGTCGGCAGGGCTATTGAAGCCTGCCCCCATATGCTCGGGCTGACTCCATTCGGCGCCATTCCAAACGGTATAGTAAATGTCTCTTCCACCCATAGTTGGCAGGCCATCCGTAGAGAAGTAGAGCGTACCATCAAAGAAGAACGGAGACACATCGTCACCGGCCGTATTGACAGTCTCGCCCAGATTGATCGGTGTACCGTAGCTGCCGTCGCCATTGTAGGGCGCATAGTAAATATCGTAACCGCCAAAGCCACCGGTCATATCAGAAACAAAGAATAGCACTTCGTCACCAAATAGCTCGCCTACATTGGGTTGTAGCGCTAGATACTCACCGCCACCAAGTCCGTCGACTTCGCTACCGCTCTTCCATCCGGCATCGTCTACATCGCTAACATAAATCCTGGCGTCGATGGGCTCATTTCCTTGCAAAATGAGGCGGTTGAAGTAGAGTCTGCGTCCGTCAGCGCTAATGGCCGGGTTGGCCGTATGTACTTCAGGGCGATTGACCTCTACGCCCAGTGGCTCTGGACGCTGCCACTCGCCATCTTCATTTTTGACACTCTTAAAGATCCGACTGACATTGACCTCGTCATCCATGGCCTGCAAATTGGCCGGATCGCTGGTCTTCCAGGTAGAGAAGTATAGCGTACTACCATCTTCAGAGAGGGCGGGCGAATATTCGCTGAAGGTACCCAGGACGCGCCGATTCATGATCTCTACTTCGACCTCCGAGGTGTTTTCTGGCAGATTTTGACCAAGTTCTGCTCCGGTTATTTCCAGCTGTGCCCGACTGCGCATTTCGGGGTCTGTTTCGTGGCGCAAGTAGTCTTGTAGCACCATGATCGCATCGTCGTACTCTCCCTGACTCTTGAGCGCCATACCGTAGTACAGGCGCTGATCATTGAAAGTCGTATCTGCTGCTTCGCGCCGTCTGAACAACCTGCGGTAGCCTCTCTGGGCGCCGGCATAATCGCGCAATTGGTAGTTGAGATAGGCGATTCTGGCCACCAGACTATCTTCTTCCCGCTTTTCAAAAGCTTCTTCGTACTTCGCCAGTGCCTGACTGTAGTTGTTTTGGCTAGCTTCCAGATTGGCGATGGCTATAAGCTGCTCAAAATTGGTGCTTCCCGCCAGTGGTTGTGCCTGTAAAACAGCAGCCATAGGCAGGCTGGTAAGTATAAGTAGGAGGAGTCGTTGCATCATGGTCATTGTCGTTCCCGGTATCAAATTTAAGGGCGCGCTGGGCTTATTTATTGTGTTTTAGGTTTTGTGGCCCTTTGTACACCGGATGGCTTTCTGTTTTCTGTTTTTTTGGGATTTTAGGACTTCCGCAGGTCGAGGCACTACTCGAAGTCCGACATCCTGCTTGTACTCTTTAAAAGATGGAGTAGGAGTCCTGACATCCTCACACTATATGCGAGGGCATAGGGCTTCCGGTTGCGGTTCTGGCTTTTTGGTGATGTTGAATATATAATTGGCCGATATCTCGAAGGCATTAATGCTTCTGAGATCAAAGTCTGTTTTTTGACCTGCAATGAGATCAAATGAAGCAGCTGCTTGCAGCTGACCCGCATCAAAACCGATCAACATCTTTACAGCATCGTTGGTGCGGTAACCGAGTCCGAGTCGGAGTAGCCGATCCTGCGGAAGTTCTCTCCCAACCCAGCCCTGTATGCTGATCGAACTGTTGTCTACAGCAGACTGATAGAAGACCGTAGGCAGCAGTCGCCACTTTTCACTAATTCGTAGGTCTAGGTTGGCATGAGCGTGTATGGTTTGTGCGCGTTCTCTGGTTTCGCGGCTATTGTCACCCCCCATATCATCCATGCCCAAAGTGTCCATCATGGGCATAATAAGAGCCCGGCGATCGGCCCCATTGAGGTGCAGTAGACCGAAACCGACCTCCAGCAGATCTGTATCTTCTCCGAGTTTCTGGCGGAGTACCAATCCAGCGCTGATATCGGTATATGAATTGTTGTTATTTATATCATCCCCATTATCGCCAGCAAACTCACTTCCCTGGAAAGCCAGTCCTTGTCCGCCCAGGTCCTGACTGATGGTTTCTTCTACTTGTATGATTCCATTCCCTACTTCAAATCCGTAGCTGACATTGCCATAAAAGGCACCTAAGGTCAATACCGTATTTCGTTCCTTATCGAAAGCGAAGTGGTAACTGCCTGATACTCCAGTACTGGTGGTATTGATTGAGGTCTCGCCGATTTCGTCACTTATGAGGCTGAAGCCGACTCCAATCCAGTCTTGCGGGCGCAGACCTCTGATGATGGGGGCATCCACAAACAGGGTTGGTGTCTGAATGCCATTGAGTCCATACCACTGGCCTCGATAAACGCCGCCTACGCGCACGGAACCCAGGAACCCACCAGTCTTGGCTGGGTTGAGCCAGATGGGCGCCATATTGTGTAGCGTGTAGTGAACGTCTTGTGCCCGGAGCTCGGCTGTTTGGCCAGCAAAGGTTAGGGCAAAAAGGATGAGAAGAGTGCGCAATCGCATGTATACCGCTTAAAATAGTCAACAAGTAGGGTGAAGGACGTAGACAGACTGCTCCAATGTTGGCCTCTTGGATGTACCCAAAAGTGCTTTGAGCGGTAAGATAAAATAATTTAATGGAGTTGTGGGCGATCTTTTACGACCAGAGACAACAAGTCGCTTTGCCGACGGCTTAGGCCTGGCCCTCTGGCTTGGGGGTAGCTCCTCTTCTGACTACAGCCTTTTTATACACGGGTACAATGCTGCAAGGCTCGCCAAACATGATGGATTTTGTCACCGGCTGCAAGCGAGCAGTCACATCCAGGTAAGCAGAGTCAGGTACGGGTTTGTCACTGCATCCTTTCACGACAACCCGCTGATCGCGATAGACTTCCAGATCCAGATTGGCTGCTACTTCGCTAAAGTGCTTTCTGATGTACTCTTCCTCAGTTCCCATGTATACTTCGCTGGCAATACCTGTTGCAGCAGCGGCTACCAACATGAATGCCCAAGTAGGGATGATCGCATCTGCTGAGCAATACACCAGCAGCGTTTTATCTCGATACTGCTCCCAATCGTGCTCGCGCAGGGCTGCCCTGAAATCTTTCTCTTTGAGGATAAGCTCCATGAAGAGATAGTCTTTCAGATCAAAATGACTACGCTCAGCCTTAGGCCAGAAGTCCTCCAGCTTGATGGTGAGCAATTTGCTTTTCGCGACTCGATTTACCAGTTCTGCAGCCATAGTATTATTCCTCTTCGATTCCAGCCTGATCTCCAATCACATTATCGGGTAACTTGAAGTCTTTAGGCTGGGGCAGGTCTTCCACCGAATTGATCCCGAAGTAATCCATAAACTTGGAGCTGGTAGCGTACAGTAATGGTTTACCAACCGTTTCGGCCCGACCTACTATAGAAACCAATTCCTTTTCTAATAGTTTCTGGATGGCGTAATCGCAACTGACGCCTCTGATCTTTTCGAGCTCAGATTTGGTGACTGGCTGTTTGTATGCGATGATGCTAAGGGTCTCGAGCGCAGAACGGCTCAAGCGCTTGCTGGTCGTCTGACGCAGATAAGTACCGATGGTATGGTGGTATGCGCCTTTGGTCATAAAGCGCAGCCCTCCACCAATCTCGACCAGCTCAAAACTAAAATCATCGTGGCTGTACCTGGACTGTAGTTCTTGAACGGCCTGCTGCAACTCTTCCGCTGGTATTTCTAGTCCGAAAGCTTCTGTCAGTACAGCCTGAATATCATCAAGCGGCATAGGTTCGGTAGCGGCGAAGACCAAAGATTCAATTTGCTGGGCAAGTCTTTCCAAGACGAGATACTTTAGGCTGCAAAAATTGCAAATTAAATCGAGACTCTAATTCGAAGCCCATATTAAAAGACCCGCCATGATGATTATAAACCCAATAGCAAAGGCCATGCGCCACTTGGCATCGTCTTCCTTTTCGCTGGCCTGTCTGCGCTTCAATTCGTTTAAGGGCGTTGGGGCTTCATCATTTATTCGGCAATCGTATTTGTAGGTGCCATCTGCCTCGGGTTCAATAGTAATCTCGCATAGTAGATCGTCAACAAACAGGGAATAGGTTTTTTCCTCCCTGACCTCAAAGTCTATAGATATGACCCGATCATTGCAGTAGATAACAACATGCTGATCCTGATCTCCGTGAAAGAGCCCGATGCGGTAGTTGTTGCCGCGGTTGCCATGTACAGTCCAAGCGTATTGAGGCATGAAAGTTGGTGTGCCTTTGATGTACTAATGCCGGAAGCTTGCTAAAGTTACAGAATAGTCTTTTAGTCTTTTAGTCTTTTAGTCTTTTAGTCTTTTAGTCTTTTAGTCTTTTAGTCTTTTAGTCTTTTAGTCGCAAAACGCGAGAAGCCTGCTAGTTCATTGCCGGCAAGGACAAAAACTAACAGGCTTCTCGATCAAGCTTGAGAATAAAGCTCCAATCATTCAGAGGGTCACCAACCCAAAGTATAGAACAGAATCCTCTAAAAGACTAATTCTCTATTCAAATAGGACGCGTTGCGTGACGATTCCTTCATCCGTTCGCAGTCGGACATTGTAGTAGCCTCGCACCAGTGTTCCTCTATCTATGCGGAAAGAAGACTGATCAATACCAGTCCAGTTTCCAGTTAGACGGCCCATCATATCGATCAGGGCTATTTCGCGAATCTTATAGCCTTCGGCTAGCTCAATACGAACAAAGTCAGAGGCGGGGTTCGGATAAACTTCCAAACCTACCGTAGCTGCGTCTACTAAGTCTTCTGTACTGACGATGGCATCCAGGTCCAGACCATACCAAAGACGTGGCAGCATGTAAGCGATCATCGTATCAATGGTCTTTTGAGCTTCCACTGGATCATCCCAGTTGGGGTTGCTCTGCTCTTCAGCTGCAATAACAACATCTGCATCCAGATTTCCCATTGTGGCGGCATTGAATGCATCTACGCCAGCTCGGAAGGTGGCTTCATCAAACCAATTATAAGGTGCAATAATGGTACGATTGTATACAAATGGCCAGAGGTGGTCTCTTGACAATTGGAAAGTATCCATCACATCATTCGCAACTGGTGACACAACCTCTTGCATCTTGTAGTCTTCGTTTAACGTATTCAGCTCGCTAGACAGCGCTGGGAACATACTGGGCAGTGGATTTGCTAAAGCATCATCGAGTTCGGGTTGTCCGCCTTGATCGTCGATAATCTCTAGCACACCATTAGAACCTCTCGCTCCTGTAATTACTGGCAGGAAGTTTCCGCCACCGATCGGTACACCTACTTGACCCTCGTAAAAAGGAGCCAGGTCATCCGTGTAACTATGGAAGCCCATATAAAGTGGCTCGTGGTCTTGCCCTTCAATCCAATTTGGATCACCGCATGCACCACCAACATTGATAGCCATAGCGACGTCACTGGAGTATCCTACCCAGTTTGGAATATTTATCAGAGCTGGTCTTACACCCTGTGGATCACCAAGTGTGTCTCCTTGAATTAGGGTGTCGCCGGTTGAAGTGTAGAACTGTATGTTCTCGCCAATCTCTTCATTTCTATCTAAGAAAGCATGGGTGTGTACCACATAGCCTCCGGTTCCTGTTCCCATGAATACAATCCGACTTGTATCGATATTGTATGGGTTGTCCTGCTGGTCTACCGTGAAACGCAAGTACCGTGCCAGTGTGTGTGCATCCTGCCCTCCGCGATAGGCAGCCTGAAGCAGGGTACCCAATCTTGTTTCCTGATCTAGGGCCGTTGGCAGCCATCCCTGTCTGTAGGATACTGAAGCAGCTACGTAACCTCTTCTCACCAAGCGACGGATGATCTCTACGTTTGCAGAGTCTAAGCGACTACCATAAGCACCGCGGTTTACAAATTGAGGTAAGAAGTTTCCAGTATGGAAAATACAGACCACCGGACGTTCTACATCATCAGCACCATCTCCTTCTGGCTGGTAGATGTCCATTTTAAGCTCCAGGGGTAGCGCATCGCCTGTTAGTATGGAAATGTTAGTTCCGTAGGTTACACCTAATTCCGGTTCTCCTACTTCAAAAATCTCATCAATAAAGCGCGTATCCTGAGCCGATAGGCCCCAGGCAACGCACATACATAAACAAAGGGTAAGTATTCGTTGCATGAATTCGAGTTGAAAATTTGAGCAAAAATTTTTTGTACCAATCGCTATTAGCGCTTTTCCCAGTTGTAAGTTGCTGAGATATAAGCTAAGCGACCAATTCTAGGGCCTCCATATACTTGAAAGACTTGATTGTCTAAGATATTTGAAGCACCTATTTTAATAGTCGTGTTAATTTTTCGGGCGGTGAAATTGATTTGAGCGTCAAGCAATCCATAGGCATCTACAAAGCCAGTGAACTGCGGACTGCCTTCAAAAATAAAGCCATCTACCCACTTATAAGCTACACTGAAACCAAAATCATTGACAACAACATTGCCAAAGTTCATTGGCACGTCTCTGCCACTGATACCGATATTATACTTGTGCTCTGGCGTATTGAAGGCAGGTATGATCGGGTCATCAGTCTGGGTATTCAGTATGTTCCAGCTATAGTTGCCGTTTATGGTGTAGTAGTCTCCGAAATAGAAATTACCTCCAATGCTAAATCCTTGAGTAGTCACTCGGTCTGTCGCATTTGCAGCTACTCGAAAGGCCTGGGTAGACACAATGTTGGGACCACTGATGGTCGCGTCTACACCTAGATTGAAGCCGATGAAGTTGTCGTAAAAGCTGTAATAATAAGTGGCATCCAGGAAAAGTGCATCTCCTATGGTAGTACGGGCACCTACCTCAAAAGTTCGGACCTGCTCTGGCCGAATAGGGGCAACGTTAAAGGTATCGAGAAGTGATTCATCTCCGGTATTAGAAAAGGCTTCCAGGCTTTCTACTGTGAGCAAGTCATTAACCCCATCTAGATTGCCCAGCAAGATGGCTCGTCCCACATTGTAGAAGAGGTACTGATCATATAAGGTGGGATTTCTGATGGCAGAACTGAAGCTCGCTCTCAGGGTAGTAGTTTCACGAGGTGTCCACACTACACTAGCTGCTGGGCTAAACAGGTAGTCGAAGTTTTGATTCTTGTCCAGGCGCGTACTGGCACTAATTCTCACCTTATTATCGAGGTTTAAAGTACCACCCGCGTATACGCCAAATTCTCTGGTATCGATGTTGCGCCCCATCGTATCGCTCATGATGGTTCCGCGGCTATCAGGTGTGAATAGTCTGAAACTACCGCCTACCGTGCCATCGAAAGTTCCGGTTTCACCCACTCGGAATAGGTTGGGTAGCTTTTTCTCTGCAGCAATGTGGTACAAGGCTGAACGATCAAAGAAGCGCGTTCCGCCTTCACTGGCCAGAAGTGAAGTTATGCTATCGAAAGCGGACTGGAATCTTTCAGTGCCGGGCTCAAATCGGGCCTGGTTGCCGAAACCACCCCCCGCTTCATTTGCTCTTGCTTGTGCTTCCTGGTGAAATTGAAATAGCAGTTCCTGAATGTCAGGCCGAGCCAGAAATTCAGCTCGCTGTGCATCTTGTTCGCGCAGCGTACAATCAGGAAAGCAGTCAGGCCATCCATTTAGCTCACTGAATCTAGGTACAATCGTACCTGACCAGAAGGAACTATACTCACCTGCCCAGGAGCCATCGACTTTCGCTACATCTTGTAGTCTAATCGCGGTGAAGTAAGGGTCGTAGCTATCGCCTGCATCTTCGTGTGTGACGTAGGCGCGGATGAAAAAGTTATCCCGATTCCGAAGTTCTATCCGATGCTGAAAGAACTCGATGTTACGAAGGCTGAAACGATTGTCTCCCTGGTATACAGTTGTGCCTGTGCTGTAATTGCTGGCCAACAATAATTCCGTAGACTCCAGTGTCTTTTCCGGATTTAAGCGAAAATGTAAGGCGAGTCCAACTTTGAGGTTTTCGCTATCGTAATCGACCAGGTCTACTTCATCATAACCCTGACGCCTGATGATACCTAATCCTGGTTGGGTACGGTTCCCTACAAAATCGAATCCGGGGAAGGCCTCATCGCCGTATGTATTCACGGCATCATAACCACCAGGGTTGTCTCGCCCGACTTCTGTATCGAAAACAGGGTCGTCATTATTGGCTTCCCAGTCATCTGCTCGGAAACCAAACACATTGATCTTATAGGCCATCCATTCGTGACCTTTACCATTGGTCAAGGCTTGTGCCCATCGGAAACCACCTTCCAGATAGTTGCGCTCCCCAGCTTTGACAGAAGCTGTTAGCCCCTGCTGGAGAAAGGGATCGCGGGTTTCCATGGCAATCACGCCGTTGAAAGCGTTCGGGCCATAGAAAGCTGAGCTTGCCCCAACCACCAGGTTTACCCGATTAACATCCAGCTCACTCGCGCCCAGAAAATTTCCCAGACTGAAGTTCAGTCCCGGGCTCTGATTGTCTACACCATCAATTAGTTGTAGAGAACGAACAGGGTTGGTCGAGTTGAATCCACGTGTATTGATAATCTTAAAACCAAGACTAGCTTCTACGATGGACTGGGCAATCTGAAAGACGTGGATCTTACCGCGGCCAGTCTTGGTTTTAAG
>JBCBVN010000084.1:0-14264 GCA_039817625.1 Bacteroidota bacterium | reverse complement strand
GGAATCTACGCGTGCCAATCAACTGATTCAGGAATTCAGCCAAGTTGTTTTTGGTTCCACCTTAGAGCGCGTAGAATATCTGGTGGAGCGTAAGTCCGATGACCTTCGCACCTACGCTTGCGGATCCGACCTGATACGCATGAATGGACTGCGTATAGAAGGTCAGACGAGCCTGGACCTGACCCATACAGACATCCCACCCACGGAAATGCTCATGCGGCTGAAAGCCGATGGGGCCAGGGCCAAACTGTACAGTGGTGAGCGGCCATACAGGCCATACCCACAAACCCAAAACGGAGCCGCTAGTGTGCCCGATAGATCATTTGACCTCTATCGCCTTATGGAAGGGGGCGCCAGAATAAGCGATGGCGAATTATTTACCATTCTGGAAGGGCTGAAAGGATAAGAATCAAGCTGACAAATGGGTATGAAGTATCATTAGACCGCTTGGTGACATTTCCATCCCTCTCAAATAAGTTATCTTGGTCTCCCTATTGTACCAACGTGATCCCCATTCCTATGCCAGCGGTTAGCTTTTCTATTCAAATCTCACGCTTTTCATGGCTGCTCCGACAGCAACTTGTGCGCTTATTTTGTCTATTTTTTCTCTTGTCCAGTTTCGCTTTACAGGCACAGATCGAAGTAACCAATGGTGGCCCATTTGACCCTGTTCCGCTCATTGAAAACATCTTCCTGGGCGATGGGGTCGAAATTATCAATGTAGACTACATAGGTGACCCCAGATCGGTTGGCTTCTTCCAAAATGCCGAGAATTTCATTGGTATCGACAGAGGAGTTGTTATGACAACGGGCATCACAGAAATGGATGGCGTAACCGCAGGTATCGACGCCAATGGTAATGTATTGGCCAGCGTCAACTCTAACTCTCCGCTAAATAACGATCCAGACCTCCAGGCCATCGTTGCTCCTGGTTTCGACCTCAATGATATAACGCGCTACATCATTACGTTCAGACCTACAGGCGACAGCCTCGAATTCAACTACGTTTTTGCCAGTGAAGAGTACCCAGAGTATGCCTGCTCGGACTTCAATGACATCTTCGGATTTTTCATCAGCGGCCCGGGCATCAACGGCCCCTTCCAAAACGATGCAGAAAATATTGCCCTTATCCCTGGTACGAATTTGCCGGTACAAATCAATAATGTCAATAACGGAACGGTAGGCACCAATGGCAACGAAGACAATTGTACCCCTCCTGATGGATCATTGGCTTTCTCTCAGTTTTACGTCGACAACAACGCCAGCACCCAGGGACCTATTTACGACGGGTTCACGACTGTACTTACCGCCCGGGCAGAGGTCATTCCTTGCGAGGAGTATACCATTAAGCTCATCATAGCAGATGTCAGCGACGGGAACCTCGATAGTGGGGTCTTCCTAGAAGCTAAATCCTTTGGAGGGAATACCATCGATGCCGACCTGGTCAATGTCTCTGTAGATGGTTCTCTGGCAGAAGGTTGCCGGGCAGCTACCATCAATTTCTTCACACCAAACCCAGTAGATCAGGATACTGAGCTGGAAGTGGATTTCTTTGGAGACGCGACCCCTGGTGTCGACTATACCATGCCGCCGCCCATCATCATTCCGGCAGGAGACTCGGTGATTTCATTTACCATAGAGGCCTTCGAAGACAATCTGGTTGAAGACCCCGACGAGAACATCTTCATCAGCCTACGCAAGAATCCCTGTACTGTAGACACGCTACAGATCAGAATCAGACCGAACATCCTGGTCGAAAGCATATTGCAAGATACCGCCTTACTATCCTGTCCTGGCGATACCGTGGCCTTAGACGCAACTATTCCCGTCACCCTTCCCGATCCACCGAGATTTTTTAATGACAACCAGTTGAATATCGGCAATCTGGTAGACGACTATACCAGTGTGATTACCATATCCAATATTCAACCAGAAATGCTCGGACCAGGCATCATAAAATCGGTCTGCATCGACAGTTTGGACCACCAATGGATAGACGATCTCGATATTTTTCTGATCGGACCCAATGGACAGATTCTCGAGCTCACAACAGACAATGGTGCCGACGGCGGAAACGGATTTCAGCTAGATGGATATCACGGCACTTGCTTTGTGCCTATGGGCGGCGATTCCCTGACCAACTTCCCCGGAGGTGTAGCCCCGGCGAGCCTCGTACCCTTCACCGGAAACTGGGAAGCAGAAGGCACCTGGAGCGACATCTACAATGGAAACTACACCACCAATGGGCAATGGCAGTTGCGCATATTCGATGATACACAAAGTGGCGGCGGTGCCCTCTATGAATGGTCTATTTGCCTCGAGCGCCAATATGAGATAGAGTATAGCTGGACACAAAACCCAGATGGTTTAAGTTGTGCCGATTGCCCTGATCCTGAATACTTTGGAGAAAACGATGGCTACATCTACGTCAGGGCAGAAGACACCTATGGATGTGTGCAAGAAGACAGTGTATTTATCGAATTCGAAGATATTCCCGATTTCGATGATCCGTTCTGCGTCATCTCTGATGACAGCACCATTACCATTGGGTGGAACGCCCCACCCACCGTGGTTTCATTCGAAGTTCGCATAGACCGGGATGATCCCTGGATGGACGTAGGCAATGTCACCGAATTCACCTTTACCGGGCTGGAATTTGACTCGGCATATACCATAGAGGTCAGGCCCATCTTCCCGGGTTGTATCGGCCCACCGAGGGAGGTCACCTGCCAAACCACCGGCTGCGAGACACCTGTATCGACCGCAATGGTTATGGATGCGACTTGCGCAGGTCGAAACGATGCTGTGGTCACCATCACCCCTACTGCTGGTCAGGCTCCCTTCACATTTACCCTGGATGCAAACAGTAATGGCACAGGTGTATTCAGCAACTTAGCAGCCGCTACCTACGATTTCCGAATAGAAGATGATCGAGGTTGCGTAGATAGTATCAATGTTTTAGTTGGCGAGCCACCCGCTCTTGTATCTGGTATTGATCTCGTAGCATCTCTCGATTGCAACGGCGACGCAGACGGCAAACTAGCCGCCCTACCCGGAGGTGGCACGGCACCCTACACCTACACGTGGAATGGTACGACCGGCGATAGTCTAAATCAAGACCTCCCCGCAGGCGAGTACATACTCGAACTGACCGATGATAATGGCTGTAGCACACAAGATACCCTTGTCATTACCGACCCCCCGGCACTCAGTTCAATGGGCAGCACTACCCCTCAAAACTGCGCCGGGCTAGACGATGGAACAGCCAGCGTTACGGTAAGCGGAGGTACGCCAGACTATACGTATATCTGGTCGGAGGCGACTGTCGGGGATACGCCAGACGCTATGAACCTGGCCGGGGGCACCTACTTCGTCACCGCGACCGATGCCAATGGTTGCGAAATTATAGACACGTTTGAAGTAGATGTAGAGCCCAATGTCGACTTCTCGCTCAACCCCCAGAATGTCAACTGCTTTGGGCAGAATGATGGCTCGATCAATGTGAGCGTCAATGTGGGTCAAGATCCATTGATCTTCGACTGGTCGGGGCCTTCACCAGCAAGTGGCTCATCGCCAGACGGTTTATCTCCAGGCACCTACAATCTGATCATTACAGACGACAGAGGCTGTCAATCCGAGCAAGAAGTGACCATATTCGAACCCACGGAACTCGTCGGTAGTGGCACGGTAACCGATGTTTCCTGCGGAGGCGGATCAGACGGGACCATCGAGTTTAGCACCCAGGGAGGCACCCAACCTTACTCCTTCAGCTGGAGCGACAACGGGTCGACAGATGAAGACCGAGACCAGCTAGAGGGCGGAGACTATAATCTGATTGTGACTGACGATAATGGTTGCCAAATTACCCGCAGCTTTACCGTCAATGAATTGCCAGCCATGGCCGTGAGCTTCATCGTTGATTCCGTCGATTGTGCCGGGGAATCTACCGGGGGCATTTTCGCCCAACTACAGAATGGACAAGCGCCTTTCGATTTCCAATGGGATGGCGGATTGAGTGGGAATGTATTGACCGATCTGCCGGCAGGTACCTACAACCTGGTCATCACAGACGCTAATGATTGTGTATTAAATGCTCAAGCAGTGGTACCCGAGCCCGATCCGCTTGCCGCAGACCTGACGGTAGAAGACATTCGATGCAATGGCCTAACCGACGGGCTGATAGAAGTGGATATTTCGGGTGGGTCTTCAGGATTTCAGTTCCAGCTCAATGGTGGTCCCTGGCAATCGCGCAACGCCTTCATCGGCCTTTCCGCAGGAACCTATACCGTTACCGCTCGCGACCAAAATGGCTGTGCGGCCAGCTTTGATGGCTTGGTCATAGCAGAGCCCGATCCATTGCGTGTAGAGCTTGGAGACAACATAACGATACAACTCGGAGACAGTACCTTTTTAACGCCAGTCACTAGCGGAGGCACACCGAGCTTTTTCAGCTACCAGTGGTCTCCCAGAGACAGCAGCCTACTATCCTGCTTCGATTGCTCGGCCGTATGGGCAAGTCCCGATGTACAATCGACGGTTTTCCTTCGAGTGACCGATGCCGCCGGTTGTACGGCCGATGACCTGATCATCATTTTTGTGGAGAAGGACTTCCCGGTTGAGGTACCGACAGGATTCACGCCCAATGGCGACAACAGAAACGATCTGCTGCTCGTACACGGAAGACCCGGAGTAGAAATTCTACGCTTCGAAGTCTTCGATCGCTGGGGGGAGGTTGTCTATACCCGAGATAATTTCACCGTCAATGATGCTTCTGAAGGTTGGGATGGGAATTTCCGAGGAGATCCTATGAATGGTGGCGTGTTTGTTTGGCAGCTCGTTGCCAGAGACCCGACAGGGTTTGAATTTAGCTTGAGCGGGCAGACGACTTTGATTAGGTAGTCTTTTAGTCTGTTAGCGAATATCCGAAAGGCTTGAACATCAGACCATTTTGAGTCTGGGATACTTACTCCAAATGGAGACTTGGGCATAGTCTTTTAGTCTTTAATCCTAACAGACTAAAAAGACTTTCCACAAATCAAAAATTGATCCTAGATCTATCTAAGATCACCCATCTAAAGCGCAACAAAACCAGCCAATTTAACAGACTAAATGACTAACTACACGTCCTTGAGTGCGTATACGAGGTAAGTGAGCATAAAAGGCATAGCTGCCCAGAACCACTCATTAACGTATACCAGCATAAAGAAAAACACCACTGTGGAGATGAAAAAGTAGATCCAGTATTTGCGTGTGCCGCCTTCGTAAGTTGGTTCCTTGTCCATTTAGATGATAGTTTGTGCAAAGATAAGGGTAAGCAGTTTTCTTTTAGAGTATGGACGATAAAGAAAAACTATTCTAAACTAGCGCGTGCGCTCCTTCATCGAGAAACCAGTACAACTCCCCTGGATTTGGACGAACATGTGTGGCCGGAAATTGCTCGGCTCCATCCTTCTGTTGAAGAATCTGACTTATTTTTTCTGCTTTTCGTTCACCTGTTACCAGAAAAATGGTTTTGTCTGAGGCATTGATGACCGGGCCAGTAATCGTCACGCGCTTTTGTCCGCTTTCGGGGTGGGTGGCCACAGCGCATACCCGCTTGTCATTTAGCAATTCCATTTGATGCGGGAAGATAGAGGCCGTATGGCCATCGTCTCCCATACCCAAAATGTTGAGGTCAAAAACGGGAAGACCCTCGCTATTGGCCGGCAGATTCTCCAGGAGAATCTCGCTGTAAGCGGAAGCTGCAACATCAGGCATAAGATCCGTTGGTACGGGGTGAATCTGACTGTCAGTTACCGGCACTTTGTCTAGCAAAAGGGATCGACAAGTCCGATAATTGCTCTCTTCATGACTATGAGGCACCATACGCTCATCGCCCCAATAGCTATGCACACGCGACCAATCTATGCGGTCTTGATAGTCGTCAGCTAGAAGTGCAAAAAGCACCTTGGGTGTACTCCCACCAGACCATGCTATATGATAAGGGCCAGTTTTTTGAGCCATGTCTTCTACTATGAAGTTGGCCAGTTTTTTACAGACTTCCGCGGGTCGGTCGCCTATCACGAGTTGGTGGTTAATATTGCTATCAGCCATATTTTATTAAGTCTAGAAGTTGGTCTGCGTCCAGTTTGCCACTGGCCTCGGTCCCAGCGAGCAAGCTGTCTGCCAAATCGCGTTTTTCGCGGTGTAGCTGGACAATTTTTTCCTCAATAGTGCCTTCTGCCACCAGGCGATAGACGGTTACTGGTCGCTGCTGCCCGATTCGGTGCGCCCGATCGCTGGCCTGGTCTTCCACTGCGGGGTTCCACCATGGATCCAGATGCAGCACATAGTCTGCAGCCGTCAAAGTCAGGCCAGTTCCACCTGCTTTCAGGCTGATTAAAAACAAATCGCCCTCACCTCGCTGGAACGCCTGCACGGCTTCATCCCGCTTTTTGCCTGGCGTACTACCATCCAGGTATTGGTAGGGTATTTCGTGTTCTTTAACCCAGGCTTCTACCAGCTTGAGGTGCTTTACAAACTGACTAAACACCAGCACTTTATGGCCGTTTTGTCTCAAGTCTGTAATGGTTTCTGCGACCAGCTCCAGCTTAGATGAAGGCAGGTCGATTCCGGGCTCTACCATTTGGGGATGGCAGGCCGCCTGGCGCAATTTGCTGAGCTGGGCCAGAATTTGAAAACGCTTGCCAGGCCCGTCCGCTTTCTCGATATTTTCGAGCGCCTTCTGCCGCAAAGCCTCGTAAAAGGCGCGCTCGCCCTCACTCAATTCAACGGTCAGATTGACTTCAGTCTTTGGCGGGAGCTCCTCCAGCACTTCCTCCTTACGGCGACGTAAGATGAAGGGCTGAATCAATCGCCTGAGTTGGCGCCGACGCTCGTTGTCATTGTTTTTGGCGATCGGGTTGGCATACTTATCATTAAAGCGATCATAGCTGCCAAGCAAGCCGGGGTTCAGAAAGTTGAATAAGTTCCAAAGTTCACCCAGGTGATTTTCGATAGGCGTACCCGTAGTAACCATCCTGAAGTCGCCGTTTAGCTGCATGGCTACACGAGATCGTTTGGTTCCCCGGTTCTTGATGGCTTGCGCCTCGTCGAGGATGATGGTCCCGAATCGGCGCGCTGCCAGGTTCTCTCCCTCGAATGGGAGCAAACCATAACTGACTAGCAGCAGGTCATAGGGGCCCACTTCCTGAATGGTTTTCGCCCGATCGCCAGGGCCAAGTAATACCGGGCGCAATGTCGGGGCAAACTTGGCGGCTTCTCGCATCCAGTTTCGGGTTACCGAAGCCGGGGCCACAACCAAAGCCGGGCCGGTCTCGGCTCGGGCAGCCAGAGCCGCTAAAGCCTGAATCGTCTTTCCAAGACCCATATCATCTGCTAAACAGGCACCTACTCCCCAATTGGACAGGCGGATAAGCCAGCGAAATCCATCCAATTGATAAGGACGTAGTTCTGCCTTGAAGGTCGTCGGTACTCTGGCCAGATTTCGCTTGGTATCGTCTATGCGGCTCAAGGTCTCCCGCCAGTTGAGATCGGCTTCAAACTGGCCGAGCTCACCGCTGATGTCGTCGAGCAAGCCCGCGCCTAAGGGATGCAATTTGAGTCCGTCTTCTGTCTCTTGGAGTAAGCCCTCCATTTCGCGAAGCTTAGACCTCAACTGGTCGGTCAGGGCCACAAATTGACCTTCGCTCAGTTGTACAAACTGGCTGTGTTCATTTTCTCTGACTTTCTCCAATAAGTCTCTGAACCCAAGTACTCGGCGCTCGTCGATTTGCAGCTCTCCACTAATATCAAACCAACTTTGGTTGCCGCTCACTCCCAATCGAAGATCACCAAAGTCTACACTTCCAACCAGGCTGATCAGCTCGCCACGTGGATGTTCCAGGATGACCTGGCCAGTCGCTCTTGGCGCTTGCAGTTCCAATAAGACCCTGAGGCAATCTTCTACTTCGTCCAGTTGCCATTCATAATCGCGATAGACCAACTTACCCAAAGTAGGGCAATCGTTGATCACGGCTTCAGCCGCTTGTACCTCCAATTCGAAATTTCGCTTGGCCACTCGCTCGCTGCTCGAAGCTTCACTAGTTACCCTTAAGCGGCCGGCGCCAGGCTTGAAGTATTGTTCTTCTTCCGATAGCGGTCGGACAAAAAACTCGAGCTTGAACGTATCACCTATCGGTAGGAGGTGAACATATATTCTTGCGTCAGCAGCCACCTCTTCAAGCTCATTGGCAAAACCAGACAGACTAGATTGCACCTCCACTACCCGGCTGAGTCGTTGTCCGACCTCCAACAAGCGATGTCTTGCACGTTTCGGGATTTCGAGACCACTTCCGATCTGTCGCCGAATGAAGGCGTGCTCGTCGGTTACTTCAATAACCTGGTATCGGGTTGGAGTCTCTTTTAGTACCTGAACCCCCGAGCTGGTAAACTCCTGGGCAAATCGCAGAAATAATCTCTGGTCGCCTTCCTCCACCAACAACTGTGGCTGCTTGCGCACCAGCTCTACGGCTATCTTGGAGTTGGCTTTGAGAAACAAATTTGGATGACCAACCAGTGCCAGTGCCGCCTGATCGAAATTAAGCTTGTAATTGCCCTGTGGGTAGTACTTCCCATAGTCTTCTTCTATAGCCCGGGCTACCGCAACGTCCTGGGGATTCATAGTGGGGATATCGCCCATTTTCACCCGCTTAAGACTTACCTTCCGGCCTTTAGACCAGCTTCCTCCATTGCTCAGTGTTTGCTCGCGAGGCTCGAGCTCTCGTTTATCGAAGTCTACAAACCAAACAAATCGAGAGGTGCGGTTGCTGCGCTTCCCTTTGCTGGCCTTACCATTAACTCCGACAGTGGCTAAAATTTCCAGCGCCCGCTCCCAGCTTTCGATGCGCGGCATGGCGTCGGTTAGACTAACCAACTCCATCTGTTCGGCCAAGTCTCTGCCTCTGCGCGAATAGGTTTCACGCAGTTGCTCATGCGGGTGAATCAAACTCAGGATAGTTGTCAACTCCATTTCTACCCACCGATAACCACTAAGCTGGGCTTGATCTCTCTTATTGTCGAGTTCTTCCAACCACTTTTCGCTCGGTTTATCCCGCTCGATCCAGCTATTCAACAAACCTGCAAAGACCAGACCGTAAGCATTGTGGTCCAGCTGTTGGAGATGGCCCTCAGCTTGCTCTAGTAGGGAATCGTGCTTGCGCAAAAAGCCATAAAGCGATTGCATGACCAAATAAGGACCATACATTCTGGGATGGTCGGAAAGCTCCATCTGCTCCAGGTAGTGGCCGATCAATTCCACGTTTTTTACGCCTCCTGATCGCAGCAAACTGATCAGGTAAAGATGCCCGACCAGATCTGCCGGAAATTTACCTTCGAATTCCTTTCGATAGCCTTTTCGATATTCTTCAAAGGCTGTCTGTACATGATCATCCTGATCTCTGAGGCAAGCCACAACTAGCTGGTGCCCTGCTACGCGCCAGTTGTCTGTTTCCCGATCGGCCAGATTCATGACCATTCGCCACTGGCCGCGCAGTAGGTAAACCTCTGCCAGCAGGTCTCTGAAGGGTGCAGAGTTCTTCTCGTCGATGTGTGGCAACCGCTCCAAAAAAAGAATGATCTCATCTAATGGGCTAAGCTCCTCTATGGCCCGATTCAAGGCCTCCTGAACATTGGCCAGCTGCCATTCTGGATGTAGAATTTTCACCCACTGAGGGTCGAATGTCGCAAAAAGAGGTCGACTAAATTCGCCCAGGCTTGCTCGCTGCGGGTAGTGTAGACTTGCCTCCTGCTGTAGTTTGCCGTAAGCCGTTTTATTCTGCTGGTAGAATGCAATTCTGATCTCCCGCATCATAGCGAGCGCGCCCTTAGGTTGCCAATGCGTTTTGTAAGGTAACTCTCGCTTTACTGCATTCAGCGTGTAGACGAAGTCGGGCCTTTTACTCGCATGGCGCATGATAACTTCGCTATATCTGGGGTTGATCTGCCAGCCGCGCTTATCGTAATCCAGCAATAGACCGTACTCGTGCAGGCGGTCGGTAATCTCCTTAGTATGGGCATGCGAAAACCTACTCTGGCCAGCTGGTGGCGCCAGTCCGATCTTATTGAGTAAGTGCGAAAGATCCAATACCGATATGCGATCGTAGACGATACTCAGTATGGTAAGTACGTCGCGCTCGGTGGTGTCTAGTTCTGATCTGATTTCCCGAAATTCTCTCGGCATTCGTTCGTTAAGGGTTAACCTAATTCTAAGTATATCAGTCCTCAAATAGTTGTCATTTGAAAGATATTTTTGTCTTAAACTTTTATGCCAAAAAACCTGAAGTAAAATTTGACCTTAGGGAATTCCATCAAGCTGGGAGAATCGTCTTAGGGTAGATTTTTATAATATTCTATCCCTATATTTAGCCCACAACCCACCGATATGCACATCCAATTTTGTGGCGCTGCCCGTGAAGTAACCGGCTCAGCTCACCTGCTCACACTCGATAATGGAGATCAAATCTTATTGGATTGTGGCCTGTACCAGGGGAATGAAGAGGAGATGCGTGGGTTCAACGATCACTTTCCGTACTTCGATCCGGCGAATTTGCATTGCTTAGTACTTTCTCATGCCCACATCGATCATACTGGTCGGGTACCTAAGCTGTTCAAAGATGGATTTGACGGAACCATCTACGCTACTCACGCCACCAGGAGTCTATGTGCTATTATGCTACTCGATTCAGCCTATATCCAGGAGAAGGATGCCAAGTATTGGAACAAAAAACATCCTAAGGCTACGGAAAAGCGCGAGCCCTTGTACGAGACCAAGCATGTCAAGCCCACCATGGATAAATTCGTCACCCTACCCTACCGGGGCTGGCACAACATCCATCCAGACGTGGATGTCCAGTACCGAGATGCGGGCCACATTTTAGGCAGTGCTCATGTGACTCTGCGCATCAGACGAGAAGACGGCAGCTTAACCCACCTTGGCTTTACCGGTGATATAGGTCGCCCCAATCGTCCTATTTTAAGAGACCCGGTCAAACTGCCTGCTTGCGATTACATCATCAGCGAGTCTACCTACGGTGGAAAAAACCACGAGCTGCCGCCCAATGAAATCGAGCGTTTCCTGAACATCATCAAGGATACCTGTATAGAAAAACGCGGCAAATTGCTCATTCCTGCCTTCAGTGTGGGACGTACTCAAGAGATCGTATATATGCTCGACCAACTGGAAACAGCTGGTCGCCTACCCAAACTACCGGTCTATGTAGACAGTCCATTAGCTGTAAATGCAACAACCGTTTTTGGTTCTCATCCGGAATGCTACGACGATGATCTCCATGAGTACATGCTCATAGATGAAAATCCTTTCGGCTTTAATAACCTGACGTATATCCGTCAGGTAGAGGCCAGCAAAGCGCTAAATGGGCTCGATGGTCCAGCCATCATAATTTCAGCCAGTGGCATGATGAATGCCGGGCGAAGTAAGCACCACTTGCGCAACCTGATCAGCAACCCCAACAATACCATCTTCGTGGTCGGCTATTGTGCTCCACATACCCCGGGCGGTCGATTGCGGGCAGGAGCCACTCACCTCAAATTGTTTGGACAGGAATACGAAGTCAAGGCCGAAGTGACCATTATGGATTCGTTCAGCGCCCATGCCGACCAGAGAGAAATGATCGACTATCTGGACGGTCAACAGCAACACTGCAAAAAGCTCTTTCTCGTACATGGCACACTAGACAGACAAGAAGTTCTGAGCAGCAAATTGAAGGAAAGTGGATTTGGGGATGTCGCCATTCCCGAGCTGGGGGAGCAGGTGGACATTTAGTGACTGACATATTCGGATGAACTTCCATATTGCAAAACGCAAGCTGAGGAGTATAGCCCGCGATCTTGTAAGATGGTCGTGGCTGGCCCTACTGCTTTTTGGCTGTCAATCAGAGCCACCAGGCCCGCTGCACATTCAATTTTATCATTGGCAGACCGTGCTCGAACCCGATAGCCTTCATTACGATGTGCTGAGTCTGAGTACCCGCCAGGAGCTGTTTGTTAAGGTAGCGGACTTCCGCTGGTCGGCATCTGGTCCCGTTGCCGATGCCGAGCTGGTGCTGGCCGATGATGACATTGGCTATCGTTTACAACCCGTTGTTTTCATCACCAACGAAGTGATGCTCCGCCTGTCAGAAGTCAACGATAACGAGTCTGGCTTAACGGCTTTAGCTGAAGACATTCTAATGGCCGCTGCACGATCCAATACTACATACAGTACCTATAGCGAACTGCAGCTGGACTGTGATTGGACCCGCGGAAGTGCAAAAACCTATTTCGGTCTCCTGCATAAGCTCCGGCAGTTACTGCCATCTAATGTCAGGCTTAACTGTACCGTCAGACTGCACCAGTGGCGAGACCACGAAGATCAAGGGATCCCGCCTGTAGATCGAGGTATTTTAATGGCCTACAATTCTGGTGATTTGGAGCACTGGGAAACGGAAAACAGCATTCTCGACACCCTGATTTCTGCCCAGTACCTCAAGCCCAAGTCTACTTATGATCTACCGCTGGATCTGGCTCTCCCCGCCTACCACTGGGCGGCTATTTATCGTAGAAATGAGTTGGCTTACCTGGTCGATGGATTAACAGCAGAGGCCCTGACTGATACGACCAGATTCACCTCGCTCACCCCCAATAGATTTGAAGTAAACAGGAGTACCTATCTGGATGGGATTTACTGTTACAAAGGAGATTTGATCCGACTGGAAAACAGTGATCAGGACCGACTCAAGACAACCTACGACCAGTTGCTGGCTGTCGTTCCAAGGTTTGTAGGGCAGCGATTATTCTTTTTCCGTCAGGGAAGTGCTGAAAAGCAGATTTTGGATTTCCTGGAATGAGGAATGGATGATCAGAGGCAATCATGGGTAAGACCAGAGAAAATGGCCCCATTTCTGTTAAATACAAGCAGTTCGAATAATGCGTAGAACAGATTGCCGTTTCGGTTTTAAACAACCCCAGCTATGCGACTTCTCCCCTGCTTCCTACTTCTTTTCGTTTTTGCCTGCCAATCACCAAAACCAACCATAGATATGGATGGCGAGCAGGTACAGGTATCGAATCCACCCAACATGATTCAGTTGGATGGTAATCTGTTTATGGACAAGACGGAGATCAGCAATCTGGATTGGCGCGAATACGAATACTGGACCAAATCCGTCTTTGGAGAAGGCTCGGAAGCCCATCTCAATATGCTACCAGACACCACCGTTTGGCGCAAGTCGGATGGTGAACAGATCGAGGCAATTGTGAAGCATTATTACAGAAATCCGGTATATGATGGTTACCCAGTAGTCGGGGTATCATTTGAGCAAGTAAAACGCTATGCGGCCTGGCGAAGCTCCAGAGTTGTGGAGGTCATGCTTATTCAAGAAGAATTAATGAAAGAGCAGGCTCCGCTGACAGAAGATGGATATTTCGACCTCGACTTATGGCTGAGTGGAGATCGGGTATATCAAATAGATGCTTCAGCAGCTGTCCTCATCCCCAGGTTCGATTTGCCCAAGATGGCCGATTTGGAACGCGCCCGGCAGGAAATGCATTTTGCCAATGGGGAGAACACTCCTGAGAACTCAGAGCATTTTGTGCTGTACAATCAGTCTTATCCAGGGTGTGATGATTGCGAGAATTTTCCGGTGCAGACCTATACGCACACGAAAATGTTTCCCATACAGCATCTCATTGGCAACGTAGCAGAAATGACTGATCAGCCTGGAATAGCCACAGGTGGTAGCTGGAAACACACCCTCGAGGAGTCGCTGCCAGGCCAGGAAATCACGTACGAAGAGCCAGCGCCCTGGCTGGGCTTCAGGCTGGTAGCGAGCTGGGAAAGAATTTAGAAGAAAGAAGAAAGATCGCCTGCTGGGCAAGATTTGAAGAGGTAAGACCGTCCGCTACCGCTCACGGCTAGACTTTGAAGCGCTGGCGAGCAAGCAATAGAGCAGTCAGCAATAACTTCTGATGCCGATCAGGGTGAGCGTTGAAAGTAAGCCACAAAACTTATTTAGATTTGCTTGATGCGCATAATGGCAATAGCTCTTCTGATTTTACTGTGGCCTCAAACGACCGCCCACGCAGACTGCGGTATTGTAGCCGTCGCCTACACCTACTCGTTTGTAAAGCCCGAGTTGCTACTGGCTGATATCGACCAACTGGAGGGCTTACCGCGCTTCGGAGAGATGTATGCCACCGAATATGAAAGCCCTGCCGAAGCTCGTCAG
>JBCBVN010000083.1:0-14281 GCA_039817625.1 Bacteroidota bacterium | reverse complement strand
GAAAACATGGTTACCAGGGTGGCTCGTATTTGTTCTTCAGAGGTTGTTAGCCTGTGTTTGGCTATTCTTTTTTGTCATATTTCTATTTAGTTTTTCAGGCCTACTTTTTGCTCAACAAAACTCAATCATATCCCTTCGCGATGCCGCAACTGGCGATCCCATATCAGGAGCTTTCTTCGAGTATGACACCACCCAATTTGGTGTATCCGATGCAGCAGGCATACTGACCTTAACCCTCAATGAGGTAGGTGCTCCTTTACGGGTAAGTCACCTTTCGTATAGAGATTCCTTATTTGCCGTTCCCTTTTTAACCACCGACACCTTCCGAATTGCCCTCGAACCGAGCAGTCTGATGTTGCCCGAGATCAGTGTATCCGATAAAATGCGAAAGTTTCGTAGTCCCAAACACTTGCTCAGGATGGCACTACGGGCGGTGCCTAACAATTACGAGCCCAGCATTTCCTATCCACTAGGTTTTTATAGGGAGACTGTTTTTCATGAGAATGATCCTGTCTCGAGGGCCGAGGGCATATTTGAATATCGGCTCTCTTCTTACACGGATAAACACAATCACAGAAAAGCCTGGTCGACCGCCTGGGACCGACGTTACGCTTCCTATCCTTTTCCTTTCAATGGCCTTTCCCGGTCACAGGCCTTCGATCATGCTGAAGGCACCCAACTCTACGCTGCCGTAGATGATGCCTATAGGCCCATACAGATCCGATATAGCGAGTTACTACCACCATTGCAAGAACATGCCGTATTCAGAGACGGTCCCCTCGACCTCGTAGCACTAGACAAAGTGAGGCTGGCCTACGATTTTTTATCGCGTGGTGATATGCACCAATACGAATATATCTTAGTGGATAGCGTCTTTATTCAAAACACTTACTGCTATCATATTCACTTTGCACCTGCCGACGACCGGCCAACAACTTACCACGCACTACCTAAAACGCCAAGAACAGGAGCTTTTTCAGGGGAAATATACATTGCCATCAATGATCTAGCCATCGTAGCTTATGAAGCGCGAAATAGCAAACCAGTTGTAAGGAATAACGGGCTTCAAGGCTATAATATCGCTCCAATCGGCACACTTCAAATTGGGGCCAACTATGCTAAAAACGAAGCAGATCATTGGGTCCTTAAATATGCTTATGCCCAGACCACCTCAATCGTAGACCCGAATTATAGAGCGGTACGTAGCCTTCACCTGGTTCCGGCTGGCGGTATATCAGCTCGAGAAGAACAACGCTGGTATAGCAGTAATTACCTCAACCATCTACATAATCTGAGTCAAGCCTACGACTCTTCCTTCTGGTCGGCCTTCGAGCAATCATCAATCTACCAGACAGCCCAAGAATCCTCGCCTAGCTCACTAGCAGCCTCGACTTCGGAATTTAACTTCTACCACGACCGCGATGATCAGGTCGTATTCACGCCTACTGCTTCACCTCGTGGCAATCTAGGCTACGTCAGGCCCGGTCAGCAGCGGCGCAACGACTGGCAGTGGCTGGAGTCACCAACTGACAGCGCCACAACCACTTACTTGCGTTGGGAAAATGACTACTATGCCCAGTATTTTAGCCAGAGACGTAATCTGCTGGAAGAGGTAGCCCAACAGTATTCTAATGAAGTCCAAGGCATACTAAGAACAGATCGGCCAGCTCGATATCCGGATACACTCTTGATCCGGGAGAATACCACCCTGGGTTTCTTCCGCAGAACGGATGATTACGAGCAAACCCTCCTGCTAGCAATTCAGGATCCCTCCCCTGGCTATACCATGGTCGACTACGGCTGGATTGACAAGTCCAACCTCTATTATACAGTGACTGAAAACCGGCTTTACGATCAAGTGCTTACGGTCTATGACAGCGACGGCCATCCACACCCTATTCATTTCGTAGATGATTTCGAATGGCGTGCAGACACGCTATACACCACCACGAATAACGAACTACTGCGCACCGCCACCCTGGCCCGATGGACTTCCGAAGATGGTTGGATTACTCAACAAGAAGAGCCTAGGCCACAGTACGAGTATCGCCTGGAGAACCTACCCAGCGGAGGGTTAATCCTCATTTCAGAGAGCTTGACAGATGCAAGTATCCTAACGCTGACTGGCGAAAGTTGGACCTTAGAAAACCAGACGATCCCAACTCTGTTAGCCGGCACCGGACCAGATGGAAAGGGCTGTCAATTGGATATCGATGCAGACTTTGTATTCGATTGTCGCGCATTGGAACACCAGCAGTGCGCCATAATTGTAAAAGATGGCCGCCAATCAATCTATGCCCGCCAAAGCTCAGATGAAGACTGGCATCCTGTAGCCACTCCAGATTTTGCGACTGTATTCAGTTTCGATGATTCCAGACCGGAGCAGATCGTATTGAACATCGAGGGAGTAGGTAGCTATGGCCGTTTGGGTGTTATAGACTTCCCTACCCACGGGCATATGGCAGGCAGGCGCGGGTCGGAGCATAGCATAGACCCGCACCAAACGGGGCCAACACTCGAACTATTACCTGAAGGATTCCTCACCATCTCTTTAGAAGGATATGCTGACAGCATGATCTTCGTTACTGCCGATGACGGTACACAGATCCCCTGCCAGATGCGCTGGCGCAGGGATAAAACCAGTACGCTAAAAAGTACCCTCCTAAAAACTTATGGTGCCTATGGCAACCCTTACCTCATCGGCCATCATGAAGGCGACATCGCTATGATGAATCTTGGTTTCGCCATAGTATACGTACACACACGAGGTGGTGGTATGCGTGGCCCCAACTGGCATGATGCCGGCCGAGCCGAGAACAAGATCACGGCATGTACCGATTATGTAGCCGCACTTAAGTATTTCAAAAATAGCCACCCCCTCAAACCCACTCCACTGACTGGCTATACACAAAGTGCCGGAGGGCCGATACTAGGCTATGCCATTAATGAGCATCCTGAGCTTCTCGAAGCCGCCGTCTTCGACCACGCTTTCCTCGACGTATCGGGTGTAATGGCAGAACCAGAGCTCCCCCTTACCCAATACGAATACCCGGAATGGGGCAATCCCTCTAGTCGAGACGTACGCCAGGCTCAAGCAAGCTATTCTCCATTCCAAAATATAAAAACGCAGACCTATCCTTCACTTCTGTTTATAGGCGGACTCTACGACAAGAGCACGCCTTATTGGCAAATTGCCAAGTATGTGGCAGCCCTACGTCGCACTAATGCTGAGTCTCCAGGCACTATCCTCCTCCAAACCAATATGAGAGGCAGCCACCCGGGGACGCCTTTCGGGCCTAGTCTAGCACAATATTTCGAGCAGATCGCTTTTCTGCTTGAGGAGAGTGAGTGAATGGACCTTTGCAGGTGCTTTACACATGATGGAAATAGAAAAGCCGCCACACCTGAGGATGCAGCGGCTTTTCAATTTCTAATCACGCGCGAAGCGCAATAATCTCAACTGGCAAAAGCGAAGAACCTCGCCAGCGTGTCACAGTCGGCTTTCCAGGCCGACTTATCATTTATTCTCCAGCTTCCACTTCTTCCTCTTCGGCAGCAAACGCAGCCTGACGAGCTTCCCATTCTTCCTGGGCTTGCTTAGTCGTAACGAAGAGGCGGTCGAAGCGGCGCTGGCCTGTACCAGCAGGTATACGCTTACCTACGATAACGTTCTCCTTCAGACCCATCAAGAAGTCTTTCTTAGCGCCGATAGCGGCTGTAGAAAGCACTTTGGTGGTTTCCTGGAAGGATGCAGCAGAAATCCAGCTTGGCGTACCGAGGCTCGACTTCGTAATACCCTGCAGTAGCGGTGTAGAGGTAGCAGGCTTGGCATCGCGGAAAGTGACAATCTTCTTGTCTTCGCGGCGTAAGGCACTATTCTCTTCACGCAGTTGGCGCATACTCACGATCTGGCCTACGCGCAGACGCTCGCTTTCTCCGGCATCGGTGATGTACTTCTTATCGAAGATCCAGTCGTTTTGCTCCAGGAACTCATAGCGCTCGACGGCTTCACCTTCGAGGAAGGTGGTGTCACCTGAGTCAGATATGGTTACCCGGCGCATCATCTGACGTACAATCACCTCGATGTGCTTGTTATTGATGGTAATACCCTGTGAACGGTATACCTCCTGAACACCATTGACCAGGTAAGCCTGTACAGCCTGTGGACCACGGATATTCAAGATATCACGAGGAGCAGTAGCACCATCAGATAGCTGCATACCTGCACGTACGAAGTCTTGATCCTGTACCAGAATGTGCTTCGACAGATTGATCAGGTACTTACGTCTCTGGCCATCCTTCGCTTCTACGATCAATTCGCGGTTACCACGCTTGATCTTCTTAGAGAAGGTTACTACACCGTCGATTTCACTAACGACAGCGGGGTTACTTGGGTTACGGGCTTCGAATAGCTCCGTTACCCTTGGAAGACCACCGGTAATATCAGCAATCTTACCCAACTTACGTGGAATCTTTACGATGCGATCTCCGCTCTTGACTTCAGAGCCTTCTTCAATACTTACCAGCGCGTTGACCGGCAGGTTGTAATTGCGAAGCTCTTCGCCATTCTTATCGACGATCTTGATCGTAGGGATCTTCTTACGCGCCTTGCTCTCGATGATCACCATCTCTGCACGGCCGGTTTGGTCATCGCGCTCTACTCGGTAAGTAACGCCCTCTTCCAGGTCAACGAACTGAGCGATACCGGAGAACTCGGAAATGATTACCGCATTGTACGGATCCCATTCACACATGACCTTACCCTTTTCAACTACTTCATCTTCTTTGACGTGAAGTGTAGAGCCGTAAGGTAGGTAGTTACCAGTTAGCTGCTTGCCAGTCTCGGGATGTACCAGTCGAAGTTCGCCAGAACGAGACAATACGATCTGCTCTTTCTCGCCCATCGCATTTTCACGCTCCACCGTACGGATGCCGTCAAATACGACTCGACCCTTGTACTTCGCCTCGATTTCGCTTTCCTGACGACTTACAGATGCTGTACCACCTACGTGGAAGGTACGCAGGGTAAGCTGAGTACCAGGCTCACCGATTGACTGTGCTGCAATGATACCTACAGAGTCACCCATTTCAGCCAGGCGGCCGGTAGCGAGGTTCTTTCCATAGCACTTTGCACATACTCCGCGCTTGGTTTCGCAAGTAAGCACTGAGCGGATGGTGACTTCCTCTATACCGAGCTCTTCGATATGAGCGGCCATTTTGCTACTTACGTAGTCACCAGCCTGAAGGATGATTTCGTCCGTTTCAGGATGCACAACTTCGTGTAGCAGGTATCGGCCAGCAATTCTGCTGCTCAAGGTCTCGATTACTTTATCATTCTCGACCAGAGCTGTGGTTTCAATACCGCGTAATGTGTTACAATCGTCTTCGAGAATAACCACATCCTGAGCAACGTCGACCAGTCGACGAGTCAGGTAACCCGCGTCAGCTGTCTTCAGAGCCGTATCGGCCAGACCTTTACGTGCACCGTGGGTAGAGATGAAGTACTCGAGTACGGAAAGACCATCTACGAAGTTAGACAGGATCGGATTTTCAATAACCGCTGGACCTGCATCATTAGACTTTTTAGGCTTGGCCATCAGACCACGCATACCACATAGCTGCTTAATCTGCTGCTGCGAACCACGCGCGCCTGAGTCTAGCATCATATATACCGAGTTGAACCCTTGCTTGTGGTTCTTCATCTCCTCCATCAAGTTGCGCGTGATACTGGAGTCGGCATTTGTCCATCTATCGATGATCTTGTTGTAGCGCTCATTTTCGGTAATGAGGCCCATGTTGTAATTTTCCCATACACCGTCGACATCCGACTGAGCCTCTGCAAGTGCATTGACTTTAACAGATGGGGTAATGAGGTCACCCAGGTTGAAGGACAATCCGCCCTTGAAGGCCCAGGTGAAGCCCATGTTCTTAATCTTATCGAGGAACTCTGCAGTTACTGCAAAATTGGTCCGCTCGATAATTTCCCCGATCACCTTCTTCAGATTGCGTTTGGAGAGCAACACATTGAAGTAAGGTAGTCCCTCGGGTACAGTTTCATTGAAGAGTACTCGACCAGTGGTCGTTTCCAGGCGATGCTTGATCACATTGCCAGCTTCATCGAGATCGGTTACCCGGCAATGAATCTTAGCGTGTAGATCCAGCTCGCCTTCATTGTAAGCAATCTTTACCTCTTCGGGGCTGTAGAACTTGCGTCCTTCGCCTTTCACGACGATATCACCCTCAGTCACTCTTTCCTTAGTGATGTAGTACAGACCCAATACCATGTCTTGAGAAGGCAGAGTAACAGGTGTACCGTTTTGAGGGTTAAGCATATTGTGGCTAGCCAACATCAGCACCTGAGCTTCCAGGATTGCCGCCTGGCTCAGAGGTACGTGTACCGCCATCTGGTCACCGTCGAAGTCGGCGTTGAACGCAGAACAAACGAGCGGGTGCAACTGAATGGCCTTACCCTCGATCAATTTCGGCTGGAAAGCCTGGATAGACAGACGGTGCAACGTTGGTGCGCGGTTGAGTAAGACTGGGTGACCGCGCAGGATGCTTTCCAGGATTTCCCAGATTACCGGCTCTTTGCGATCTACTAATTTCTTGGCACTCTTAACAGTCTTTACGATTCCACGCTCGATGAGCTTGCGTATCACAAATGGCTTAAAGAGCTCAGCGGCCATACCCTTAGGCAGACCACACTCGTGTAGCTTGAGCTGAGGGCCTACAACGATAACCGAACGACCGGAATAGTCGACACGCTTACCCAATAGGTTCTGGCGGAAACGCCCTTGCTTACCCTTCAGGATGTCACTGAGTGACTTCAGGGCACGGCCACCTTCGGCCTTTACCGCATTTGACTTCCGGCTATTGTCGAAGAGACTGTCTACAGCCTCCTGTAGCATCCGCTTCTCATTACGCAAGATGACTTCCGGCGCCTTGATCTCCAAGAGACGCTTCAGTCGGTTGTTACGGATGATCACACGGCGATACAAGTCGTTGAGGTCAGAAGACGCAAAACGGCCACCATCCAATGGTACGAGCGGACGCAGCTCGGGTGGAACTACCGGCAGGTACTGGATGATCGTCCACTCCGGGCGATTCTCGACATTGTCTTGTGCATCGCGGAAGGACTCAACCACGCGCAAACGCTTGAGCGCTTCGCTCTTACGCTGCTGGCTGGTTTCCGTGTTGGCCTGGTGGCGCAACGCTGCACTTAACTCGTCCAACTGTAGTCGCTCCAGCAAATCGCGAACCGCTTCGGCACCCATCTTAGCGATGAACTTATCCGGGTGGTCCTCTTCTAGCTGTAAGTTTTCAGCAGGAAGCGTATCGAGTATATCCAAGTACTGCTCTTCGGTAAGCAGTGTCTTGAACTGAATCTCCTCGCTTTCGCGAATTCCCGCATTGATGACCACATAACGCTCATAGTAAATGATGCTCTCCAGCGCTTTACTGGAGAAACCGAGCAAGTAGGCAATCTTGTTGGGAAGACTCTTGAAGAACCAGATATGTACTACGGGCACAACCAACTTAATGTGGCCCATACGCTCACGGCGTACTTTTTTCTCTGTGACTTCTACACCACATCGATCGCAAACGATACCCTTATAGCGAATGCGCTTGTACTTACCACAGTAGCACTCGTAGTCCTTAACCGGGCCGAAAATGCGCTCGCAGAACAGACCATCGCGCTCGGGCTTGTACGAGCGGTAGTTGATCGTCTCCGGCTTGAGCACCTCGCCATAAGAACGCTCTAGAATATCATCAGGACTCGACAGGCTGATCGTGATCGAGTCGAAGTCTTGCTTTTGCAGCTGATTTTTTTTCTTAAAAGGCATATATGAGGTGTTTAGACTTCCGCAGGTGGTTACACAAACGACCTGCGAAAGTCTAATTGTTCTTAATCAAATTTCACATCTAGGGCCAATCCGCGAAGCTCGTGTACAAGTACATTGAACGATTCGGGGATGTTGGGCTCGGGCAGGTTATCACCTTTCACGATGGCTTCGTAGGCTTTTGCACGGCCCTGAATGTCATCTGACTTAATGGTGAGTAGCTCTTGCAGAATGTTGGACGCACCGAAGGCTTCGAGTGCCCACACTTCCATCTCGCCGAAGCGCTGACCGCCAAACTGTGCCTTACCACCTAGCGGCTGCTGAGTGATCAAGCTGTAAGGTCCGATAGAACGGGCGTGCATCTTGTCGTCTACCATGTGGCTCAACTTGAGCATGTAGATCACACCTACTGTTGCCTGCTGGTGGAAACGGTCGCCCGTTTCACCATCGTAGAGGTAAGTCTGACCCAAACTAGGTAGATCTGCATCTTGGATATGCTGCTCGATTTCATCCTGGCTGGCTCCATCAAAGATTGGAGTGGCAAACTTCATGCCCATCTTATCACCGGCCCATCCGAGTACAGTCTCGAAAATCTGGCCCAGGTTCATACGCGATGGTACACCAAGCGGGTTCAGGATGATGTCTACAGGCGTACCGTCTTCCAGGAATGGCATGTCCTCATCGCGGACAATCCGGCTAACGATACCTTTGTTTCCATGACGACCGGCCAGCTTGTCACCTACTTTCAGCTTGCGCTTCTTAGCCAGGTAGACTTTAGCCAACTTGAGTACACCAGCTGGAAGTTCGTCACCTACGCTGATGTTGAAGGTTTCGCGCTTGTAGCGTCCAACTTCCTCGTTGACCTTAATGCTGTAGTTGTGCAACAAACGAGCGATCAGGTTATTGACGTCATCGTTGGTTGTCCAGCCAGTATAGTCGATAGCGGTATAATCGATCTCGCGAAGTAGAGATAGGGTAAACTTCTCACTGCGCGGTACGACCAATTCGCCATAAATGGTCTTTACACCTTGGCTTGCTTTTCCGCGAACCAGTTTGTCCAATTTGTCGACCAGGCGGGTCTTTAGCTCATTCAGGTTGACCTTGTGCTCGTCCTCCAACTTCTGAAGCTGGATTTTCTCAGCATCTTTTTGTGCCTGATCTTTCTTGGCTCTGGCAAAGAGGTCCTTGCCAATTACGATACCATTAACAGATGGTGAAGCCTTTAATGAGGCATCCTTTACATCGCCAGCCTTTTCACCGAAGATCGCGCGGAGTAGCTTCTCTTCAGGTGTAGGGTCCGATTCGCCCTTAGGCGTAATCTTACCGATTAAGATATCTCCTTCCTTAATCCAGGCACCGATGCGAATGATACCGTGCTCATCCAAGTCTTTGGTGGCATCTTCACTTACGTTAGGGATATCATTAGTCAGTTCTTCTTGACCAAGCTTAGTGTCGCGTACATCCAGTTCGTAGTGCTCGATGTGTAAGCTGGTGAAGATATCCTCTCGGACAACGCGCTCGCTCAGTACGATGGCATCCTCGAAGTTGTAACCTTTCCAGGGCATGAAAGCCACCTTAAGGTTCTGACCCAAAGCCAGTTCTCCGCGCTCAGTTGCATAACCGTCACAAAGGATTTGACCCTTGACCACCTTCTGCCCACGGCGGACGATAGGCTTCAAGTTGATGCAAGTTCCCTGATTGGTTCTCAGGAACTTGGTCAGCTTGTAGGTCTTCTTATCGTCTTCGAAGGAGACCAGACGATCTTCATCTGTACGATCGTATTCTACAATGATTTCGTTGGCATCGACATAGCGTACGATACCATTACCTTCTGCGTTGATGAGCATGCGGCTATCTCTGGCGACCTTACCTTCCAGTCCAGTTCCTACAATTGGAGAGCTTGGACGGATCAGTGGTACAGCCTGACGCTGCATGTTCGAGCCCATCAAGGCACGGTTGGCGTCGTCGTTTTCCAGGAAGGGGATCAAAGAGGCAGATACTCCAACAATCTGGTTGGGCGCTACGTCCATAAATTCGATCTCATCCGGCTCGAGTACGGGGAAATCTCCGTGCTCACGACACTTAATGCGGTCGCTGAGGAATGCGCCTGTCTCATTAACGGGTGCATTGGCCTGGGCAATCTTTTTGAAGTCTTCTCCCTCGGCACTGAGGTATTTCGGCTCGCCTTCCATAGTGACCTTACCCTCGGCTACCAAGCGGTATGGTGTCTCCAGGAATCCCATCTTGTTGACCTTGGCATGTACACACAAAGTGGAAATCAAACCAATATTTGGTCCTTCCGGAGTTTCAATGGTACACAAGCGACCATAGTGGCTATAGTGTACGTCTCTAACCTCAAAACCTGCGCGTTCCCGGCTCAAACCACCCGGTCCAAGTGCGGAGATACGGCGCTTGTGCGTGATTTCCGATAGTGGGTTAGTCTGATCGAGGAACTGGCTCAGCTGGCTGGTTCCGAAGAAGGAGTTGATAACGCTCGACAAAGTCCTCGCATTGATCAGGTCAATTGGCGTGAATACTTCGTTATCACGAACGTTCATACGCTCTCTAATGGTGCGGGCCATACGGGCCAGACCCACGCCAAATTGCGCATATAATTGCTCGCCTACTGTGCGAACACGGCGGTTGCTGAGGTGATCGATATCGTCGATCTCTGCCTCCTGGTTCATCAGAGCGACCAGGTACTTGACAATCGCGATGATGTCTTCCTTAGTCAAAACCAGGGTTTCCATGTCGGTCGTAGCATCGAGCTTACGGTTGATCTTGTATCGACCTACTTCACCGAGATTGTATCGCTTATCGCTAAAGAACAACTTATCGATAATACCACGAGCAGTCTCATCGTCTGGGGGATCACTTCCTCTAAGTTGACGATAGATATACTGCACAGCTTCGAGCTCCGAGCTAGCGGGGTCCTTAGCTAGTGTGTTGTATATAATGGTGTAATCGAGGTCTACGTCTTCCTTTTGGAGAATGACGACATCTATACCTTCGGCATTGAGGATGGATTCGATGTTATCTTCCGTCAGTTCGGTATCTCGCTCCAGGATAATCTCATTCCTTTCCAGGATGACCAATTCTCCCGTATCCTCGTCTACGAAGTCTTCTTTCCAAGATCTTAGTACGCGAGCAGCCAACTTGCGGCCCACCGCTTTCTCAAGTGCTTCCCGGGTGTTGGGAATTTCATCGGCGAGACCGAACAGATTCAGGATGGCCTGGTCTGTATCATATCCAATGGCTCTGAGCAGAGTTGTAACCGGAAACTTCTTCTTACGATCGATGTAAGCATACATGACCGTGTTGATATCAGTTGCAAATTCCATCCACGCTCCTTTGAAAGGAATGACGCGAGCAGAATAAATTGCAGTTCCGTTGGGGTGGAAATTCTGACCGAAGAAAACACCTGGTGAACGATGCAACTGAGATACGATGACTCTCTCTGCACCATTGATAACAAACGTACCTTTAGGCGTCATATAGGGGATGTTCCCCAGAAATACGTCTTGTACGATCGTTTTAAAGTCCACGTGCTCTTCGTCATTACAAGACAACTTCAGTTTCGCTTTCAGCGGAACCGAATATGTCAAGCCCCGCTGCATACACTCAGGTACGGTATAGCGAGGCGGATCGACGAAATAGTCGAGGAACTCGAGTTCAAAGATGTTGCGGGTATCGGTGATCGGGAAATTCTCTTGGAATACCCGATAAAGACCTTCACTGACCCGGTTTTCGGGTGTGGTTTCCAACTGGAAGAATTCCTTAAAAGACTTCAGTTGGATTTCCAGCAGATCAGGATAGTGTGACGTTAGTTTGATCTTGCCGAAGTTGACCCTATTTTCTTCGGCTAGAAGCAGCTGGCCGTTTGACGTCATGTACGATTATCCTTTTTTGGGTTAAGCACGAAAAGGGCTTCCCTGGGGAAGCAATCTTCAAGCCAATGATGACTTAATTTTTCCGTAATGTTAATGTTTGGAAGAACCAGAACATACATTACAATGAAAGCGGCTAAAAAGTTGCGTGCTTTCACACAATAATTTAGACGCCGATGGGCTTGACAGGTAACATACCCGTAAGCCCGCCGGTGGATCCCTAGATTCGCAAGGAATTATCGGGGTGTCGACCGGTAAAAGAGCCACCAGAAACGAGAGCTATCTGGTGACAAAATCAGTAAAGAGGTGAAGGCGAGTACGGCCAGCTTAGCCAACCGTACTCGACGGAGTAAGACAGTATTGCCTTACTTATACTTCACGTTGTACGGATTATCAGAAGTTATTACTTCAGATCCACAGAAGCGCCAGCCTCTTCAAGCTTGGCCTTAATGTCTTCTGCTTCGTCCTTAGCAACACCTTCCTTAATGGTTGCAGGTGCTCCGTCAACAATCTCTTTGGCGTCCTTAAGACCTAGACCTAGCAAGTTCTTAACGGCCTTTACGACCTGAAGCTTGCTGGCACCAGCTGATTGAAGAACGATGTCGAACTCAGTCTTTTCAGCAGCACCACCACCGGCGTCGCCACCTGCGGCTGGACCGGCTACAGCGACAGCTGCAGCGGCTGGTTCGATTCCATAATCGTCTTTCATCACCTGCACCAATTCGGTTACGTCTTTGATGGTGAGGCCTACGAGTTGTTCGGCGAGAGCTTTAATATCTGCCATGGTAAAATGAATTTGAAAAATTGATACAAATAAGAGTGTATCAGCTTGGAAGCGATTCTTTATTATTTAGCTAGCTGGTTTTACGCAGCCATACTAAATTTTACTGTTCTCTTTCTTCTAGTGCCTTGAGCAAGCTGGCAACATTGCGGCCACCACTTTCCAGAGCTCCGAGCAGGTTTTGCATTGGAGATTGTAGGAGAGTAAGTACATCGGCCAGCAGTTCGTCGCGAGACTTGAGCTTGGTAAGTGCTTCTAGAGACTCATCACCGTGATAAACAGCAGAGTCTATGTATGCCGCCTTGAGGATTGGGCGCTCGCCAGAGTCTCCACGGAATTCCTTGATGACTCGTGCAGGGGCGTTGGCTGCCTCCGCAAACATAAGAGCAGTTGGCCCTTTCAATGCGTTGAATACCTCTGCATAGTTACGCTCCTCTGGCAACTGCTCCAGGGCTTTTCTCGCCAGGGTGTTTTTGACAACAGTCATTTCCACACCCTTGCTGAAGCAAAGTGCACGAAGCTCATTGACGCGTGCTACTGTTAAGGTGGAAGCGTCTGCTACGTAGAAAAATTCGTTGTTCTCGAACCGCTCTTTGAGTGCCTCAATAGCGGCTGCTTTATCTGCTTTTGTCATGATATATAGCTTTTAGAGCGGTTATTGGATAGTTTTTGGATCAATCTTGATTCCCGGGCTCATGGTCGAGGCCACGGTAACAGATTTCATATAAATGCCCTTTGCACTGGATGGCTTCATTCGCACGAGCGTACCCAGTAGCTCATTGGCATTATCGGTCAGTTGTTCGGGTGTAAATTCTACACGTCCTATTGAAGAGTGAACAATTCCGAATTTATCGACGCGGAAAGCAATCTTTCCACCTTTTACATCTTTGATTGCGTTGCCCACATCCATGGTAACAGTACCTGTTTTGGGATTGGGCATAAGTCCGCGAGGACCCAGAACACGACCAAGTCTACCGATCTTAGCCATGGTCTGAGGCATAGCTACAACCACATCAAAGTCGGTCCAGCCATCGGTTACTTTCTGAATCAGCTCATCGAGGCCGACGAAATCAGCGCCGGCATCTTTTGCTTCTTGTTCCTTATCGGGAGTTACAAAAGCGAGTACACGCTTTGTCTTACCTGTTCCGTGAGGCAGATTTACGGTACCTCTAAGCGCTTGATCGGCTTTACGGGGATCTATCCCCAGGCGTACGTGCACATCTACAGAGGCGTTGAACTTGGCGGTATTGACTTCCTTCACGAGAGTCATTGCCTCACCAAGACTATATTCTTTATCGGCCTCTATTTTGGCGTTGGCGGCTTTACGCGCCTTGCTCACTTTAGCCATTGTGATGAATTTTTAAGGTAGTTAGCGCGGGCTTATCAATTTGAAGCTCCGCTCCCTTGAGTGAAATAACTCGGTGCGTGGCAGCACCGATAGATTTTAATTAAGCTTCAGCAGTTTCCCATGGAGGGGTTCCCTCAACGATGAGTCCCATAGAGCGGGCTGTACCTGCAACCATACGCATGGCGCTCTCCACTTTAAAAGCGTTGAGGTCAGCCATCTTGTCTTCAGCTATGACTTTAACCTGATCCCAGTTTACTGTTCCAACTTTATTTCGATTAGACTCGCTGGAGCCTTTCTTGATTTTAGCAGCTTCCATAAGCTGAACAGCGGCAGGAACAGTCTTGATGACGAAGTCAAAAGACTTGTCTTTGTAAACTGTTATGACAACAGGCAACACCTTGCCTTGCTTGTCTTGTGTCTCTGC
>JBCBVN010000082.1:0-14508 GCA_039817625.1 Bacteroidota bacterium | reverse complement strand
AGTTCCTCTCCATGCTCGTAGACGGTTTGACCTATTTTTAGACTTCCGCGGGTCGGACCTTGAATCGATTCCATAGGTACCTCTTGGAAATAGCTACCATCATTTATAGGCTCATATCCAAAGCCTTGCAGTTGGCTGGCTATATATTCGGCAGCTATATCGTTGCCGATGCTTCCAGTGCGGCGGCCGGCCAGGTAATCTGATGCCAGCCAATACATTTGACCTTTTAGCTGGGTCTCATTAAGGCTGAATTCCGGTGGATCAGCTTGTTCATCACCCATGACCTGGGCCGACATCTGCAGGCTTCCTACAAAGAATGTAGCTGCCAGTAAAAACGCGTTTCGCATGCTATTATTTGGTTTATTGCAAATACAAAAATACGGCACAACCCACTTACCCTTAGAATAGTCGATTACAAATCGACTATTCTAAGGTTTTCGGGTACCAAATGACCTCTTCTCCATACCAGCATCCAGTCCTTACTAAGAAGACTCCACGCCCAACACAACATAAGCCTTTGTAAAAACATGCTAGGCGACCTTCATTAAAAGCCCCTCATGAGCCAGGATCATTTCCTCTATGACTACCTCATTGTGATGAGTATCCCTGTCAGTTCCGGTAACTTTCATAGGCCAAGCATTCTTCAAAGTCCATGTGAATAAAGGGTTATGCTCTTCATCTAATAGCTGAATAGTTACCGTTCCCCGCTTTATGGTATTCATCCTGGTTTCGGATAGCCAGCTCAAAAGAGCACCATTATTTTTAGCCATTCCTTTTTTCAGCGTTACATCAGTTGCCTTTTTAAGGCCGGGCATTTTGACCTTAGAAAAACCGCCCCTGTTGTCAGCTCGATATTCGACAATGTCCATCTCTGAATCCAGTCCTGAAACTTCCTGAAAAGATGCTCCGCCTATGTTTCCAAAGATCACTTTAAAATGGAACTTGGGGACCGGCCATGGGGCTTCTTGTTTTTCTCCAGCCATGATTCGAAGGTTTGAGTATTGACTCTAAACATACGAATTCCGGGTATATAGACATCTATGGCTGTTTGGAATAGCCTGGCCGGACAGCTGCGCTTGTCTAAACGAACACATTAATACTTTAAAGCACGAATAAGTTCGGGTTGACCAGCTATGCGTCCACCAGCGGAAGTCCAAATGCATCTGCTACTCCCGGGTAGACAACGTCGCCCTTAATGATATTCAGGCCCTTTGCCAAAGCAGGATCGTGGGCTGTGGCCTTTTCCCAACCGTGGTTAGCCAATTTCAAGACATACGGCAGGGTGGCATTAGTAAGTGCTGTAGTGCTGGTGAAAGGCACTGCGCCTGGCATATTGGCTACACAGTAATGTACGATACCATCAATAATGAAAGTCGGATCTGCGTGGGTGGTTGGCTTACAAGTCTCGATACATCCACCTTGATCTACAGCTACATCCACAAGCACTGTGCCTGGCCTCATCATGGGCAGCATATCTCTAGTGATCAGCTTTGGTGCCTTAGCTCCGGGAATGAGTACAGCTCCTACAATAAGGTCCATATTTGGCACCATTTGCCTGATGTTATATTCATTGCTGTATACTGTAGTTACATTAGCTGGCATGACTTCTTCCAGATAGCGAAGACGGTTGAGGTTGATATCCAGTATATAGACATCTGCACCCAATCCAGCAGCCATGAAAGCCGCTTGAGTACCAACAATTCCACCACCCAGGATCATGACCTTACCCGGCATCACGCCTGGTACTCCACCTAAGAGCACACCACGACCTCCGAATGGTTTTTCCAGATATTTGGCCCCCTCTTGTACAGACATTCTTCCCGCTACTTCACTCATAGGCACCAGAAGAGGCAGGCTACGATCACTGAGTTCTACCGTTTCATAGGCCAGACAGACAGATTTGCTGTCGATCATAGCCCTGGTCAAAGGTTCACTACTTGCAAAGTGGAAATAAGTGAATAACAACTGGTCTTCGCGCACCAAGCTATACTCGGGTTCGATAGGCTCTTTTACCTTAACGATCATCTCCGATTTAGCGTAAACTTCTTCGATACTTGGCAGTAGCTCGGCACCGGCAGAAACATATTCATCATCTGAAAAACCGCTACCCAAGCCAGCACCCGATTGTACGAACACCTGGTGACCATTTTTCTTGAGTGCCATAACACCTGCTGGAGTCAGGGCTACACGATTTTCATTGTTCTTGATTTCAGTTGGACAGCCTACAATCATAGTTGGTTGGTATTTGGAAAAGGGCAAATTGTGGCGCAAATATAGAATCAAAAAGGCTGGTCGGCAATGCCAACCAGCCTTTTGATTTTCAACTGAATTTTACAATAATAGGAGCCACCTACTTAGCCAATCTCAACGACCCCAAAAGTCTTCCGCTCTGATCGGAAAGCTTGAACAGGTAAATGCCAGATGGCCAGGACTGAGTTTGTATGTCAATCAACAGCTCTTGGCCTGAAAACGCTTGAACGCCCCACTGGGCAATAGAGCGACCATGCAGGTCAAACGCCTGCAGAACTAGATTACTCTGGACCTGTGGAACAAGCTTTACCCAACATTGTCCCTGGCAAGGGTTGGGAAAAATTGACAATTCCGAAACAAGTTCGGGAGCCATAAATACAGAAGTCAAATCCTCAGGCTCTGCTTGCTGAAAGCCTTGATTAAGCGTGAGATTCCCAGTTGACAAAGTCTGTATGGCCGACTCTCCTCCTGTAGCCGAAAGCTGAATAGATAGTGACGGGTTGGTCAAGATACCATAGCTGCCAATTACCTGGCGCTCAAGGCTAATCTGTGCAGTCAATTGGCAAGAGACCAATAGTGCAAGGACCGTAGATATTATTATTTTACCTAGCATAACTGTACAGATTTAGTAGAGATACTCAACCTTGGCTCCCTTGATCCTTTTTGCACCAGAGGCATTCCAATCTGTGCAAAATACCCGGAGATAATATCCACCCGTTTCATTGTTGATGATAAAGTTGGTATTTAGAGTTTCTTCCTGGATTCCTGGCTGGCTACCCGAAGACTCGATTTCAGCGGCTATTTCAAAGGAACTCTGGTAGTCTTCTTTGGCTATCCAGATGCGTAAATCTACTTCCGAGTTGTCTTCATAATAAGCCGTGAATGAAGTCACTCTGGCCCCATGAGGCAAGCTCAAAGGTGCGTTCAATACGGTAGTTGCTCCAGCTGGAGCAGAATTAACCGTAACACTACCTGACCCTAGAGAATTGACGAATTCAACGCCGTCTCTATTAGGAGTAAACAAAGCGGCCGCCACCCCGATCACCTGCCTGCGCGGACTAACCGCCAATGCATATGGTACACTTTGAAAGGGGGTAAACCCGAGGTTTACTGCATTGACGGAGACACCCAGGTCATAATTATTTGACCAATCGAGATCCGAGAAAACTCCTGATGGATTGGATCCCTCTCCAATGATAACATTGAAAAGTCCAAATTCATTGGTGCTCGTATTATGGGTCTCGACGTAATCGATAAAACCATTGGAAGAATTTCTCAGATTGAATACAACTGTTACATTTTGATTAGACAGTATGTCGCCATTGCCATCCCTGGCTACGGCCTGATAATTAATCCCCTGAGGCACTTGAGCAGCCAGCGCACCAGCCAGCATACAGAATAGAATAATGAGTTGTTTCTTAAGCATAATAAAAGGTATTTTTCCTAGTTATGCGCCCACAAGCCAGCCTGTTACAACAAGCAGCACCTTTTTAAAAAAGATCGACTCGAAACGGCTAAGGCGCTTCAAGTCGATGCTTATTTTCCTGAATAAATAGATCTGATTTACAGCCTAATTCTTGTCCGCGATTTAATCAGCCAAGGGTTGCATAATCGGTGTAGCCTTCTGCACCTGGCGTGTAGAAAGTATTAAAGTCTGGCTGATTAATCTCGGCGCCTGACTTCATCCTGTTTACCAGGTCTGGATTAGCAATAAAAGGACGGCCGAAAGCGACTAAGTCTCCTCTACCCGCCTGTAGATCGCTCGCTGCGCGCTCTGCATCATAGCCACCACTTAATATGAAGGTTTGACTAAAAGCATCCCTTAACTGAGCCTTTATGCTGTCAGAAACCTCAGGTGCTCCCATGGCAGAGTGATCGACCAAATGCAGGTAAGCTATACCCAATTCATCGGCCAGTCTGGCCACCGCAACAAAAGTTTCATCGGTGCTTCCGAAATCACCCAATTCATTAAAGACGCCATAAGGAGAAATGCGAAGCCCCACTCTATCGGCACCTATGGCTGCAATAACAGCTTCTCCAACTTCCCGGAAGAAACGAAGACGATTATCCAATGAACCGCCGTACTCATCTTCACGCTTGTTGCTCAAGGGATTTAAAAACTGATCGATTAAGTATCCATTTGCTCCGTGAAGCTCGATTCCATCAAATCCTGCTTCTATGGCCAGTTTAGCAGAGTTCATATACTCTTGTATCGCAGCTTTGATTTCTTCCTTGGTCATGGCTTCGGGAGCGGGGATCTCCAGCTCGCCTTTCCCATCTACATACATTTTTGTTTGGGTAAGAGCAATGGCACTTGGCGCCAAGACACGTCCTCCTGCCGGCAGGTTGTCCGGGTGCGTGACCCGACCTGTGTGCATAATCTGCAGGAATATCTTTGAACCACCCTGGTGTACAGCAGCGGTTACTTTTTTCCAGCCCGCTGCCTGCTCATCATTATAGAGTGCCGGGATACGCGGATAGCCAAGCCCGTTTGGAGAAGGAGAAGTACCCTCCGTGATAATCAATCCTGCACCAGTGCGTTGGCCGTAGTATTCGGCCATTAGTTCGTTTGGAACATTGCCTATTGCGCGACTGCGCGTCATAGGCGCCATGACGACCCGATTTTTGAGAGATAGGCCTTTTTGTTCGTATGGTTGAAACAACATGTTTTTGTGATTTCATCATATAACGAATCCTAGACCAAACGAGTTGGACCGATGAAAAACGAGCATCGTAAAGCGACAATTCGGCTAGTTTTCAGACAAACCCTACCCTATTCTTTTTTACTAAAAACCACCTCATTCCCCATTTGCTCCAATTTCATCGTACCGTCTGGCATAAAGGTGAGCTTAAGACCTGCAGAATCGAACGTGAATGCTACTTCAGATACGGCCGTCAGATAAAAGCTCCCCTGCCCTGTAGCTTGACCGACCAGACGATTGCCACTACGCGTAATGTCTATATCGAGCGGAAATACAGCAGCTTCATATGTGCCAACATAGCTGTCTAGGGTTTCTATCGACACCTCAAAATCAGGGCCAAATTCAGGAAGCTCAAAGCGCCTTCCAAGGAAAATATTCAGTGACCCTATCAAGATATCATTCAGAGGATACACCATTCCATTCCCCAAATAAGCGATCGTTACATCCAATTCCGGAAAGTGGTAGGCATTTGATAAAAAGCCTTCTATCTGACCGTTGTGACCATAACCCGTAGATCCATTGAATGGCACATCAAATACACCGTAGCCATAGCCATCTTGCATGACAAGCATTTGATCACGCGTTTCTTCTTTGATCAAAGTAGCACTACTCAATAAGCACCTCAAAAATTTATTAACATCGCTGGCAGTAGAAACGATATTTCCCGCGCCAAGGGCCGTACTTAGATCGCGATCAGGTACATGTTGCCATCCATCGTTGAGAAAATAGGACTTAGCTTCATTCGGTCTGGCACCAACATAGTCTCCAACGTAGGTATCGCTCAACCCGCAAGGCTCACATATCTTGTTCTGGATGAGATCATTGTATGTGGCTTCGCTAGCCAGCTCGGCTATCCAGGTAAGTAACACATAATTTGAGTTGCTGTACTCATATTGACTACCTGGCTCAAATTCGATACCACTATCGATAATGGCATCCAGTAAATCTCCCTCGGATATGGGCTGATACATGTTCTCTATAAAACCTGGCCTTTTAAAATAGTTAACTACACCAGATCTGTGATTGAGTAGATGCTCAATTGTTATTTCGTCTGATTTCTCTATTCCGGGAAAGAACTGATCGAGTTTATCATCCAGGTTCAGCCGGCCTTCATCTACCAACTGAAGGATTAGTGTCGCTGTAAATGTTTTACTTATCGACCCAATTCGATAGTGTGTATTGACATCAGCTTTGGCTTCATCCTCTACGTTCGCGTAGCCTATAGCTCGCCGGTAGACCTCTCTATCACCACTGTATATGGCAATGCTCCCCATTCCCTGATCGGCCTGCTCAATCCGGTCTAGAAAAAGATCCATTTTCGCTTGATCAAAACCTTGAGCTTTTGAAGATGAGCAGACTAGTAGTAAAGCAAAAGCAGAAGCGATAAAGTGAGCTTTGCGCATGGGAGTTGATTATTTGGACAGTCCAAACTTAGCCTAACCACCCCAACAAGACACGCTGTATTCGACAAATGAAGACAGAAATTCTACATGAGTCAGCTCGAGATGACTTTTAAAGACACATTCAATCTAATTCGCGTAAAAATTGAGGGTTCGTTAAAATATTAGGCCCTACTTTGTATGTTGGTCTGACTTATAATTCGTCAATTCGCCACACCATCAATCTAAATGTTTTATGTCCGCACTGATTAGGGCAACACACCAAGCCTTGTCTGATGGTCGCAACTATCTTGCGCTCATAGACGAGAATGGCTATAACCAACCCATTGACTTACTTTCTGGCTCAACAATTGGTCAGCACACCCGGCATTGGATCGAATTTTTCCAGTGTTTGCTCAGTCAGGCATCCGTTTGCGATACCATAGATTACGATCAACGCATTCGGGATAAAAATTTAGAGCAGAATTCTGATTTTGCTACAACAGCTATAGACGTTATTGAAAGTCAGCTAGCCAAGCTGGACCTAAAGCGCACTATTACTTTAGAAACTCGACTGGAAGAAAACCCGCTAAAACTCCAGACTAGTTTGGAGCGAGAATTATGGTATGCCGTAGAACATGCCATTCATCATTTGGCCCTGGTTAAAGTAGGCTGGCAATCTCTTGGCTACTTGCCCGAACTACCTGCTGATTTCGGTTTTGCTTACTCTACTCGCCAGCACATGGCCGTCACCCACTAAACTTGCATAATATGAATCGCGATAAGATCATCGAATGGGTATTTCGAATTGTACCCGCAGTGATCATGCTGCAAACCTTATTTTTCAAATTTACCGGCCACCCGGATAGTGTAGCCCTGTTTACAGAGCTTGGAGTCGAGCCTTTCGGGCGGGTCGGCTTGGGCGTAGTAGAGCTCATTGCTGCCATTCTTCTACTCATTCCCGAAACAGTCAAATACGGCATCGTATTGGGATTGGGCTTAATGGCCGGAGCTATAGCTACCCACCTGTTTATCATTGGTATCATCTACAATAACGACGGCGGTGCGCTCTTCACCCTGGCTGCTGTAGCTATGGTTTGCCTATTGGTTTTGGCCTACCGCCACTGGTCTTCAATCCAAGGACTTATTCCAGGACTCAAAGCTGCATAAACCTGTGTGTACAGTCACCTACTTACCCATCAATGAAGGAGATTTCATCTTTACCAGTAACCGAGATGAAGATCCCAGGCGAGCTGTAGGTGACTTACAGCATACCAATAGTCCCGGAGGAGAAAAACTCCTGCTACCCAAAGATCAAGCCGGCGGCAGCTGGATAGCCGTAAGTGAGTCTGGCCGATTGGCCTGCATACTCAATGGTGCATTCACCAGACACAAACGCAAGCCTCCCTACCGCAAAAGCCGCGGCTTGATCTTACTCGATTTCTTTGACTGGACCGACCCCCTTGCCTTTTGGCGCGATTTCGATCTGCGCGATATAGAACCATTTACGCTTCTTGCCTGGCAGGCTGGTCTACTGGTGGAAGGTAAATGGGATGGAAAGCAGGCACACACCCAGGTACTGGATCATCAAGCTCCATATGTATGGGCTAGCGCTACGCTCTACACCGAAAAGATGCGCCAGCAAAGGGAAGAATGGTGGCAAGCATTTTTGCAGAACAGCAAAAACGGTCAACAAGTAGACGAACTAGCTGAGAAAGACAGCTTGATTGCTCAAAGCAGACAAGTCCAAAAATTTCATCTCACTACAGGCAGTGAAGATCCACATACTGCGCTACAAATGAAAAGACCGGAGCAAGGTGTGGCGACGGTTAGTATGACTCAAATCATTGGACAGAAGAGCGGTTTCGATATGGCGCACTACGATTTGACCAGACAAACGCTAGATCGTAAAAACTGGCCCGCTTGAGCATATTCGGCAATCAGTACGAATACTGGCCAACAATGGCCTTCTACTGGCCAATATATCTATGGGGTCCCTGGCAAGCCATACGGGCAGGCCACCCTTGCTTCTTCTCGGCTCTGAATCCAGGTATGGAAGGTGGCGGAATAGGCTTTGGATCGAAGTATGAGATAGGACAAATGATCCCGGAACGCCACAATCCAGCTACCATAAGAATAATGCCTGACGCCAGTCATGAAGAAGCGCTCAAAGACTGGGACCGGCTGAAAGAAAGGTGCCTTAAAAATGGCCGTGGAAACGAAAATGATCCATTTGTAGCCAAACCCGACATTGGTTACAGAGGTCGCTTGGTAAAGGTTCTAAATAGTCCGCAGGATCTGAAAACCTACCGAGAAAGATACCCACTACCCATGCTATTGCAAGAGAAGATTTCCTGGCCAGAGGAGTATGGTATTTTGTACTTCCGCAGGTGGAGAGATTCCCCGAATCTCGACATCCTCGCACGAGATCTTGAAGATCGAGATGCGGGAAGGAAGCATTCCCCGAATCTCGACATCCTCGCAAGAGATCTTGAAGATCGAAATGCGGGAGGGAAGCATTCCCCGAATCTCGACATCCTCGCAAGAGATCTTGAAGATCGAAATGCGGGGTCAACCCAAACACAAGGTACCATTACCTCTTTGACGACTAAAGAGTTTCTCTCTGTAACGGGTGATGGTCAAAAATCCATGGCAGAGTTACTAAGCCTACATCCGCGTGGCAGCACCCAATTAGAGAGACTGAAACGCGAATTTGGCCAGGCTCTGGACCGCATACCAGAATTAGGAGAGAGGGTGCCGTTAGGTGAGATAGGCAACCACAACCTGGGCACTAGATTTATAGATGCCAGACACCTCATTACACCGGCACTCATCAAGCAATTCGATCAATTGGCAGATGAAATGCCAGGCTTTTGCTACGGCCGCTTTGACATAAAGGCTAAAAGCCTGAATGCTGTAGAACAAGGTGAGTTTATGGTACTGGAAATTAACGGTGCACTCGCCGAGCCTACTCACCTATACGATGCCGATAAAAACAACTATTTCACTGCAGTCAGAGACATCATGGCCCACTGGCAGATCATTGGAACACTGAGTCGCGAAAACATGCGATTAGGAGCCAGGCCAATGAGTCTGGTCAGTATGTTGAAGAAGCTTTACTGGTTTAGAGGATATGCCAAAAAGGTAAAGCGCCTGATTGCTAATGAATCCATCGATTGACCGATCACTGGATCGTCCTGACAATGGTCGACTGCTGAATCCAGCAGGGAACCAGATAGGTATCGCCTTCGCTAATGCCACGCTGAAAGCAATCTGCACGAAAGGGCAAATACTGACGATACTGACCAATGAGGCGGTTGGCTTCTCCGGCTACAGAACCATCAACCTGCTTAGCTCGATTCCACATATCTATGGCCACCCAAACTACCCGCTGGCTGTCAAATCCCGTTCCAGATCCACAAAGTGGTCCGCTACTGGCATACATTCGACCGATGAGCATATAGGGCTGCCCCCAGCCTGGTTTTAGCTCTGCCGCTCTTCTTGCCGTAGTGCGGGCAGATGAGAAGCGGCGCATGCGGTACTGAGTGTTGGCAATGGCCATAAGAACCTGAGCTTTTTGATCGGGGGCACTGACCGACTCTACACACTCATTGAGAAACTCGATGGCTTCTTCGTTCTCATTATTGCGAATGGCCTCGTAGCCACAAGCACATGGATTTCCGCATCCACCCACTGTATCCACAACTACACAGTTACTTTCATAGACTTCGATGGCAGAAGAATATTCTACACTCGTCTCTTTGGTACAACCACCCCATTTCAATCGATTCAGTACATCCACTACCGTAGCACAATCATCAGGATTAGCCTCAAAATTGGGATAATACAACTCCACATAGTAGTCGCAGTCGAAGAAATCGTCTACGGTTTCGAACTGTGCAATGGCACTTGGCATGTAACCGCTGATGAGCGCCCAGGTATCGCAATCGCCATTATCAGCACATTCCGATAGCCCTTTGGCCAGTCGGTCAGTCAGATGCTGCACCACCCAGCGGGCTTCTTCCAGTTGTATATCGCCTTCCTCGTAGCGATCGTAGACCAACTTCGACATGGGATTGATCACAAAAAATGGAAACTCTTCTGAATCCAATTCCATGCTGCGCTTAAACATGGCATAGACCTCTTCGTCGGTAGCCAGGCCCGGATAGGTATAGTAGCTATCAAAGCCGCGCAAACCAATCATATAGGCATTGTCGGGAAAGCATTCGTCTGCTTGCTGATAAAGCATCAGTATGGTATCCGCATAGACCTCTTTTTTGGTGGAATCTTCCTGAATCAAACGGCTGTAGAAGAAGATCCCGTCAGTAAACACGGTATTTCGCTGGCCATCGGCGGCAGGGCTCATACCATAGACATTGCGCCATTTTTTAAAAGCCTGCTCATAGTCTTCTCGCTTGATGGCCTGACGGTACAAGAAATACTCATCCGCTGCATAATCTGGGTTGGGAGCATCTTCGAAAGTAGCGCATCTGTTTTTCACTTCTTCCTCTGGAGCCTCGGTTATGGGCTCTGGCTCTTCATCTACTACAGGAGATGCTTTAGGGGTGCAAGCGAGAGCGAGGAGGAGCATCGAAAAGCAAGGGATGAGATAACGAAAAGAGATCATTTGTCTTCTAATTCTTAAGTCTTTTAGTCTGTTGGCTGCACTAAAGTACTAACAGACATACAAGACTAAATAACAACGCAGAATTTAATCTTTAACTCACCTCCGTCCCCGCCTTAGGTCGTACTTTTGCACTTCCAAATTACCAGATGATGAAAAAGCACAATTTCAGCGCAGGTCCCGCCATTTTACCAGAGCCCGTTTTCGCCGAGGCAGCAGAGGCTGTACGCGATTTCAACGGCATGGGGCTATCCATTCTAGAGATTAGTCACCGATCTAAAGAATTCGTTGCCGTTATGGAAGAGGCCGAGCAACTTGTTCGTGATTTGACTGGCGCAGGCGATGATTATGCCGTGCTCTTCCTGACTGGTGGGGCGAGTAGCCAGTTTTTCTACGCACCTATGAATTTATTGGGCCCAAATCATACAGCTGGGTATGTAGATACCGGCACCTGGTCGGCCAAAGCCATCAAAGAAGCCAAAGCCTTTGGCCAGGTTGAGGTGCTTGCTTCCAGCGCCGAAGACAACTACAACTACATTCCTACGGGTTATGACATCCCCGATCACCTTCGTTACTTGCACATGACCAGCAACAATACGGTCTTTGGCACGCAACACGCAGAGTTTCCGACCAATACCGCACCCATCGTGTGCGATATGTCCAGCGATATATTTAGCCGCCCCATCGAGCTCGACAAATTCGGCTTGATCTATGCTGGAGCTCAGAAAAACATGGGACCAGCAGGTGTGACACTTGTAATCGTTCGCAAAGATTGGCTTGGGCAACTAGAGCGTCATATTCCCACTATGCTCGACTACCGTACACACATCAAAAAGAGTAGTGCTTTCAATACACCGCCCGTGTACCCCATCTATGTTTCTATGCTCACTATGCGTTGGGTGAAGGAAAATGGAGGTGTAGCAGCTATGGCTGAGCGCAATGCTGCCAAGGCTAATTTGATGTACAGCGAAATCGACAGCAATCCGCGCTTTAAAGGTACTGTGGCCAACGAGTACAGCAGATCTACGATGAATGCCACGTTTGTCTGCACAGACGAAATGGAGTCAGAGAAATTTCTCGCCGCTTGCAAAGAGGCCAATATCAACGGCATTAAAGGACACCGCTCAGTAGGTGGCTTCAGAGCCAGCATGTACAACAGTATGGAGTTGAAAAGCGTAGAAGCTTTGGTTAATGTGATGCAGACTTTTTAAAGCTTACACTTCTTCTCCGGCTAGTTGCCGCTCAAAAATTTCACTGTAGTAACCGCCAGATTTCACCAGCTCTTCGTGTGTACCCATCTCGGCTATACGACCATCTTCCAAAACGATGATCTTATCGAACTTTAGGTGGCTATAAATGCGGTGAGTGATGATAATAGCAGACTTATCAGCAAGCTGCTGATTCAAGTAGCCGAGTATCTCTTGTTCCGTATTAGTATCTACTGCGCTCAGGCAGTCATCCAACAAGATGATATCCGGCTGTTTGATCAATGCACGAGCAATACTCACACGCTGCTTTTGTCCGCCGGAGAGGGTCACTCCGCGCTCACCAACTAAGGTATCGTAGCCATTGGGCAACTCGGAGATCTCCTTGTGAATGGAAGCATACGCAGCATATTCTTCTATTTGCTCTCTGCCAGGTTCTTCAGGCAATCCGAAAGCAATGTTAGCCGCAATAGTATCAGAGAAGAGGAATACATCTTGAGGCACATATCCTATGCCACTTCTGAGTGCACTCAAATTGTACTTCCGCAGGTCGAGCGCATTCCCAGAATGCGTGAGATCCTCGTTTTGATCCTGCCAATCAATAGCGGGATCGAGCGCATTCCCAAAATGCGTGAGATCCCCGTTTTTAGCTTGGTTACCTGCTAACTCTTTATCTGAACCTATTGTTATTCGGCCTTCTGTAGGATCGTACATGCGCACCAAAAGATCAGCTATTGTAGATTTTCCAGCGCCTGTTCTACCGATAATAGCTAATCGCTCACCAGCCTTAAGCTCGAAATTAATCCCTTCAAGAGCACGTATTCCTGTATCAGGATATACAAAGCCGACATTTTCAAACCTGATGGTTCCGGTAGGAGACAGGGGTGCTACTTCCGGAGCATCTATACTCGGCTTAGTTTCCAGAAATTCGTTAATCCTCTTCTGGCTAGCCGATGCTTGCTGAACGATGCTTGCGATCCAGCCAATGGCTGTAACCGGCCAGGTGAGCATCCCCACATAAATAACGAATTCAGCAATATTACCAGCTGTGATCTCCCCGGCTATAACCTGCCTTCCACCAATGTAAACCGTCAGGATGGTAGAAGCTCCGATCATGAAGATCATTAGAGGAAAAAACCAGGCATCAATTTTGGCCAGGTCCATACTTTTCTCCTTGTATTGATCCGCCTCCTGTGCAAAAAAGGCTACTTGCTGTGGCTCACGCACGTAGCTTTTTACTACTCTAATCCCACTAAATACCTCCTGGGCTATACTCGTCAACTTAGACAACTGCTGCTGTATTAAAGTAGAGCGGGTATGAATGAGGTGGCTAACGTAGTAAATGCTAACCGCCAGAAAAGGCAATGGCAGCAAGGTGTACATCGTCAGCTTAGGGCTTACTGCCAACATAGCGACAATCACCAATGCTATGGTCGAGATTAAGTTGGCTAAATACATCACCGCAGGCCCCAGATACATGCGCACCTTGTTTACATCCTCGGTTACCCGACTCATCAAATCACCGGTATTGTTCCGCTTGTAAAAGTCCAAACCAAGGGTTTGGTAGTGGTCATACATGAGTTTTCTCAAATCATATTCGATCAGTCGCGACATCACGATGACTGTCTGCCGGGTCAGGTACAAAAAGAAGCCCATGATCAAGGCGAGCACCAATACCAAACCTGCAAAGAACAGAAGGGTCTTGGCCAATATGCTGAAGTAATCGGCCTGAAGATCAAAGTCCTGGTACAAGCGATACATATTAATGTGCTCGATGACCAAATCCAAAGCCTCTCGGATCACCTGTGGTTGTAATACCCGAAAGTAGTTAGACAGGGCTATGAAGATTATGCCCAGTAAAAAGCGCCAACGATAGCGCCAAAAAAACTGATTGAGAAAGGAAAGAGCCCGCAAAAGTGTATAGTTCTATGCGTCAAATAACTCATTCGACTTTGAATCAACAAACAGCTGTCATATAAGTTGGTAAGCGCCTGATCATATACTTTTGTAGACGTCACCTCTTGACCCAATCTGAGTAATCAAAATGACTTTAACCTCACTTTCAATGGAATAGATTATTCTGTAATCTCCTACCCTAATCCTCCAAAGATCCACCTGACCGACTAACTTTTTACATCCTTTTGGCTTGGGGTCTAATTCTAATTTTTCTATCGCTTCAAGTACTTTAGATAAATGCGGTTTACTAATCTTCTTGAGTGACTTAACTGCTTTCCTCGCAAGTTTGACTTGGTACATGTTACAATTTACCTTCTTCCTCTAGCTCTTTTTTTACCTCTTGAAGAGAAATAAACTCATCTTCAGTCATACGATTTTGAGAGATAAGATCG
>JBCBVN010000081.1:0-14660 GCA_039817625.1 Bacteroidota bacterium | reverse complement strand
CAGATGGAGAGGAAGACTACAGGAGTTATAGCCTATAAACTTTAATATATCTTAATAAAAAACTGGGTCATTTCGGAAATCCGAGATGACCCAGGTTTTTATTATGATTGGCACATATAAATCATGCCAGATCTTTAACCGCGTCAAGCGCGGCAGTTCCTATGTTAAGGACGAGTTGAGCCATCACCTTCATGCTTAGCGAAGTCGCCTGCACGGACGAAGATCATCTTATCCATATCCAGGTGGCGAGCCATAGCTGCGTTGATTTGCTCTACGGTCAGCTCTTGCATGCGATTTTCGAGTTCTTCGGTCCACTGCATTGTACGTCCCAGATAAGCATTGTTGCTCATGGTACCGGCCATACGGTTGTCTTGTGCACGATTGACCTGCTGTGATTGCAGCCAGCCATTACGCGCAGCATCCAACTCTTCTGCCGAGAAACCATCGGTCTGCACCTTTTCGATCTCTTCGCGGAAGGCTTGCTCCAGAGCTTCACGATTTTCAGGTGCATAGATAGCATAAGCTCCCCAGCTACCGTTTTCGTCCAGAGAGTTGCCGCTGTAGAAAGAACCGACACCATAGCTCAATCCCTCTTCTTGGCGAATGCGTGTTGCCAGACGAGAATTGAGGAAGCCACCACCGAGCATGAAGTTGCCCATCATAAGTGCTGGATAGTCGGGATGATCCTGGCCAATAGGCAAGTTTTGATTGACGAAGAACCAGGCATTCGCCTTATCTGGAGTTTCAATCTTGATCATCTCCCCATCTACATCCTGGTAATTGTCAGGAATACGCTCGTAGTCAGCGGGGCTATTCCAGCTGCCGAAGTTGCGTTCCAAAGCAGCAATAACGGCCTCGGTGTCCATATCACCACTAGCACCAAAGGTGCCGTTGTTGGCTCCGTAGAACTTGTTGTAAAAGTCTTTGACTTCATCCAGAGTAAGGGTGCGAACACGCTCTTCTTCCTCTTCGAATGTAGTCTCGTAATCCGGGTGATCGCTTGGCAGCGGATTGGCAGCACGTCCCATTGCCGTTTGGCCAAGTGCACGAGGATCTGACTTACCTTCGGCAAGGCCAGCCAGGGTTTCATCGCGCTGGGTTTCAAACTCACTTTCAGGGAATGTGGGGTTGCGGAAGATCTCTCCTACGAAATCGATCACCTCCACAAGTTTTTCATTCTCTGTTTCAATAAAGGCATAGGCACCATCGGCACCACCACCCAGGAATACACGAGCCTTCAACTCCTCCAATCTGTCTTCAATTTCCTGACGGGTATAGTTCTCACTACCCATCATGAGCATATCGCCAGCAAAATCTGGAGCAGCTCCCAATCCACGCAGGGCATCCAGTGTACCAAAGCGAAGGCTGACCGAAGCAACAACTGCGTTACCACGTGTTTCTTTAGGAAGCAAGTTATACTTGAATCCATTACCTAACTGGCCATCAACAGCGCGATCATCGATGTTATCGGGTGTAGGATCAAAAGCTTCGCCCTCGGCTATAGCTTCACGTCCTACATAGCCTTCTACCATACTCGCCAAATCGTTGACTTCCGGAATCTCGGCACGATCGGGGTCTTCTGTTGGCAAGAATCGACCAACGGTGCGATTGCTGGGCTTAAGATACCGCTCGGCCACCTGCATGACCATGTCAGGAGTTACCGCTTCAATGCGATCTCGAGAAACGAAGGCCATACGCCAGTCACCCATAGCAATGTAGCTACTAATGCCTGTACCAACTCGCTCGGTATTTCGCAAAAAGCGCTCAAAACCGTTTAAGATCGACTCTTTGGCACGATTGACTTCTTCTTCAGTGGGTGGATTATCGCCCAGTTCGTCAAAAACCTTTTTCATGGCTACTTCAGCAGCAGAAAGATCGTTCTCTACGAGTACGTCGGCGTTGAACATGGCATAGCCAGGCTCTGCAAGCGCAGGAGTATACCCCCATTGACTAGTCGCCAGACCATCCTCGACCAAAGCCTTATACAAACGGCCGCTAGGCTCGCTGGTCAACAGCTCAACCAATACACTGACCGCAGCATGGTCTGGATGGGTACCAGCAGGCACGTGATAAGCTGCCTGAACAACTTGTACATCTCCCGTGCGGCGCAACTCTACAAATCGCTCCCCATCCTGAGTTGGCTCACGAGTGTAGGTTGGGTAGTTGAGGTGTTCGCGCGCTGGAATGCGGCCGAAAGTCTGCTTGATCAGTTCCAGGGTCTCTTCCTTATCGATCTTGCCAGCCACCATAAGTACAGCATTATCTGGATGGTACCAGCGACGATAGAAATCCTGCAAACGCTCGATGGGCACATTCTCCAGGTCAGCACGAGAACCAATGGTGCTCTTACCGTAGTTGTGCCATAGGTAGGATGTACTCAGAACGCGCTGCATCAAAATGCCGGTAGGGCTATTTTCACCGCGCTCAAACTCGTTGCGGACTACCGTCATTTCACTTTCCAGGTCTTCGGCGGCAATGAAGCTATTGACCATTCGGTCAGCTTCCATATCCAGTGCCCACTCCAGGTTTTCCTGGCTGGCAGCAAAAGTCTCGAAGTAGTTGGTGCGATCGTACCAGGTGGTTCCGTTGGGGCGTGCACCGTGTTCGGTCAGTTCCTGAGGAATATCCGGGTGATCTGGCGTACCCTTGAAAACTAAGTGCTCCAAAAGGTGAGCCATACCTGTTTCGCCATAGGCTTCGTGGCGAGAGCCTACCTTGTAGGTTACATTAACCGTAATGGTCGGCTTTGATTGGTCGGGGAAGAGTAGGATTTTTAAGCCATTAGGAGCCATCCGGTATTCGGTAATACCTTCTACTGTACTCATTTCGGTAATGGCTACGTCCTCTACGACTTCTTGGTTAGGCGCAGCGGCACTAGCGCCTTGAGCCTGTATGGTATTAGGACTGAAAACGGCCAAAAAAGCCGTTAGGGTCAGCAAGGAAAAAATTCGCATGAATGTTTACGATTTGGTGAATTTGATTGGTAGTTCAACAGGCCAACAGCCCTCGTTATAACGAGGTTGGTTGTATGATGAAAAATCTTGGTCTGCTCGCATACCAATAGGTTACATCTTAAGGACTTGAAGATACAAAAATAGGTTGCTAGATATGAAGCATATCTATCAGTAGTATTCTTATCTCGATAAGGAGTAGTTTTGATTCGATGAATGGAAAGTTGGAACATTCCTAACACATAGTAAATGCAATTAATAACAAGCCGTTACAAAGCTCACGCCATTCCCGTTAAGCTCAGCCATTACCAATGGTCAAATAGAATGAGTCAACGGTAAAACCGCATTATATCAATTGGATATATCCCTTATCTTTTCCTCGTCGCAGGTATAAAGTTGCGCCATCCCTTTCATGCTGAGAACCATTCTAATCGATGACGAACCCCAGTGTTTGACTAGCCTAAGTCAAGAGTTGGCTTTGCATTGTCCTGAGGTGCAAATTGTATCTAGCCAATCTTCGAGCAAGGAGGGTCTGAAAGCCATCCACCGAGAGCAGCCAGACTTAGTCTTTCTTGATATTGACATGCCATTCCTAAATGGATTTGAACTATTGGAGCTGGTTCCCAACATAGATTTTGAAGTCGTATTTACCACCGCATACGACAAGTATGCCTTACAGGCTTTCAAGATAAGTGCTGCTGACTACTTACTGAAACCCATAGAGCAGCATGCCTTGAAGGATGCGGTCAAAAAAGCGAAGTGGCTCAGAAGCTCCGGGCACGCAGCCAAGCAAGTTCGCTTTCTTTTAGAACAAGTTCGAGATCTGGAAAACAATGCGGTCAGACGCGTAGCTCTACCCATCCAGGATGGATTTGAGATGGTCTTACTAAGTGACATCATATACTGCCAATCGGATGGTGCCTATACGAGGGTTTTTATAAAGTCGGGCGATAGTCTCTACCTTTCCCGAAACTTACGCTTCTTGGAAGATATGCTATGTGAATACCATTTTTTCCGCGTCCACCACTCCTATATCGTCAACTTACATGAAATCACTCGATATTCCAGGGCTGATGGTGGCCAGCTTTGGGTTACTAATGGCGATGTGATCAAGGTATCCAGGTCTAAGAAAGAAGAGTTGCTAAAGTTATTTTAGCTATGCCTCAGCTCAAGGTTTTTTTGGCTTCAATGCTGGCTTGGTTATTTATTACCAACTTGCCTGCACAAGTATACGCCGATCGCTTTGAGCAAGTCAGAAGTGCCTCTTCTGACCTGATCAATCCCACTTGCATCACTCAAGATTCTCTGGGATTTCTTTGGATCGGGTCGGCCAGCGGCTTATATCGATACGATGGTTTTGAATTTAAGAAATGGTCACACCAACCCGACCAACCTAATAGCCTGCCCAATAACTTCATTCGAAAAATATTCGTAGATCGAGAAGGCTACCTATGGCTCCTGCATCGCCCCGGAGGACTCAGTATTTACCAGCCCGCTCAAGACAGTTTTATCAATCCAGAAAACTGGATAAACCAGTCTAATCCGCTGCTGAATGAGCGCTTCTATGCCATTACTCAAGATCAGCATGGTAGCGTCTGGCTAGGTGGCGATAAAGGTCTGGAGTGCATCACAAAGCTCGATATCAATCAGCAGATCATGGAGCATCGCTCCTATTCACATCCAGATAGAGCGTCAAACTTCCCACCTGCTGGCTTAATCAGAAATCTGACTATAAGCGATGACAACAATCTCTGGATGGGCGGACAAGGAGGAGTAGCCAGACTTGACCTCGAGTCTGATTCAATCTCCACATACTACTTTCCAGATTCTAGCTCCGACCAGCGCTGCTATGCACTGTTCCAAGCCAGCGAAGACTCCATGATTGCCTTTTTTCAAAATCAGCCTCATCCCTGGAAAATATCGAGCAATCAAAAAGAACCAGAACGCTTAGAATCCTTGACCACCAACGCCTCAGATCAATTTTACGGCATCGTGGATGCTAAAGGCAATTGGTGGATCACAGAAGCCGGATACGGCATCCATCACTATCAGACGGAAAGTGATCGACACCAATTTTACTCGACCAGGTATGAAAACGAGATCAATATTAAAGGCGACTACTTAGTCTCTCCTTACCTGGATCGAGAGGGCAACCTATGGTTGTGTGGCGGTATGCATCTTCAGGTTTTGCGCAATACTCATAAAGACATTCAGAATTATCCCTTAACCCATCAAGGGCAAAATCGCACACTCAGAACCTGGACGAACGACAGTATACTCATAGCAGGTCAGATCTATGGGGGTGTTGTCATATTAGATTTAGAGCGAAGACGTATAGAACGCATTTTGGCTGAAGATCAGCCGAATGGCGGCCTACTAGACAACCGATGTAGCGGCATTATACCCAAGGGTGATAACTCATTCTGGATTTGTGGCCGGGAAGCGCTGTATTCTCTTGATTTAAAGACAAAATCTGTTGAGCTTTATGCACAAAGGCCCGACGACATCATCAGAACTCTACTGGTTGATCATATCGGTAGGCATTGGCTGCTCTGGACAGCAGGAGATCTCATGCTACTCGATACGATGACTAAGGAAACCGAGATCTTTTTCCCCGAAATTGGAACACAGTTTGGAGCAAGGGATGTTCGAAGCGGGTATGTTGATTCCAAAAATCAGCTCTGGCTTGGCACCATCGATGGAGGCCTAATTCGGGTTCAGCCAGATTCGGGAGTCATCGAACAATTCTTGGCGGATACCCTCATTGACCCTGGTGGGCAGACCGGCCGAGTCAATTATCTCTATCCCTTTGGAGAGGATCACTTTTTGATCGGCACCAATGCGGGCATCTTCAAATTTGATGTCAACAGCCAAAGATTTAGCCAATTTCTCAAAACCGAAGACGGGCTTTCCAGCAGTACCATACGCAGTATGAAGCAGACCAATGATAGCACGCTTTGGGTCCTCACCAATTATGGCTTGAATCGCGTTTCTCTGCCGGACTTAAGTATCCGCTCATATTTCAAAGAAGATGGGTTCCAAAACAACTACTATCTATCCACCTTCCAGGCTCCCTCGGGTAGATTGATCTTTAGCGGCCAATCTGGAATCAGTATCGTAGATGAGCATTCACTAAATGATCATCCCATTGCCCCGAAGCTCATTATCAATGACATTAGTGTCTGGAATCAGCCCATCCAACTCGATCATGCCCCACCCTATCTCACACATCTAAGCCTAGATCACGACCAAGATTTACTCAGCATTGAGCTTACTGCACTTCATCAACAAGCACCCGGTCTGAATGAATATGCATATCGGTTAATAGGACTACAAGATGACTGGGTCTACCTGGGGAATCGACGTAACCTGGACTTTGTCAATCTTTCACCTGGCCATTACCGGCTGGAGCTGAAAGCCGCCAATAGCGATGGGGTATGGCAAAGAAAACCAACTAGCCTGAGCATTTATATTAAGCCTGCTTTTTGGCAAACGCTTTGGTTTAAAACACTGGTTGGATTGTTGACTCTGGGGAGCATCTACATGATTGTTCAGCGTAGACTGGCCCGATATCGCAAGGAAAATGAGCTACGTGATCAAATTAAAGCACTGGAAAATCAGGCGCTCAATGCCCAGATGAACCCGCATTTCCTTTTCAACTGCCTCAACTCCATCAAGGCCTATATTGGTCAGTCGGATGTAGACACAGCTCAGCGATATCTACAAGAATTTTCCCAACTCATCCGCCGAACTCTTCAACAGGGTCGACGAGAAAGTGTACGGTTGCAAGATGAGCTGGACTTACTCAGGCACTACCTGAATCTTGAGCAATTTCGCTTCCACCCCAGTTTCACCTACCAGATATCAGTAGACCCAAACATACAGACCGACTTTCTAGAGTTGCCACCCATGCTTATACACCCTTACGTAGAAAACGCCATTTGGCATGGCCTCATGCATAAAGAAAAGGGAAGACGCCATCTGGATATAGCCGTCAGAAGAAAGGGCGACTGGATACAGATCATGATCGAAGACACCGGCATTGGCCGCGAACTCGCTGCCACCATGAAAACCCGAACGGCCGCCAGGCATCAGTCGCTGGGTATGAGCCTCACTAGCGATCGATTACGCCTATTTGCTTTTGAAGGACAAACGGCTAGTGCAGAAATCATTGACCTAAAGGATGAAAAGAAAAAAGCCATCGGCACACGAGTCATTCTGTCGCTTCCCATACCCGAGTAACCATCTATCAAACCAACCGCACCATTCGTAAAACCCAGCTTGTACACGCATCCGTGAGCCTTGACCTTTAGACGCAGTTCAGCGAAACCTAAAATAAGCTCACCCATCATGCCAGCACTTCATAAGATCATACTTGTTTTGATCATCTCCTTCGGCACAAAGACCATTCAGGCTCAGAATGTTGGTGTCAACGACAACAACTCCAGTCCCGACGCCTCAGCCATGTTCCATATTCAATCTACGAATAAGGGCTTGCTCATCCCCCGCATGAATACACTTCAGCGCAATGCCATCAGCAATGCAGCAGACGGGCTACTCGTATTCGACATCAACCGAGGAGAGTTCGCTTACTTCGATAACTTTCTGGAAGAATGGTTCTTCCTCAGCAATGGCCGTCAACTGATCGACAAAGACCAGGATACCCGAGTCCGGGTAGAATTTACGGCCGACGAAGACCGCATCCGATTCCAGACTGCCGGTACCGAGTATTGGTTTATGGATGGACCAGCTCTTCAAAATCTCAATTCAGGCAACTCGGTATTTATAGGCAATGGAGCAGGAGCCAGTGAAGACCTTAGCCTGCGATCAAACACCTTTATCGGGCAGAGTGCAGGACAGAGTACCAGTTCGGGCAGTTTCAATGTTTTTTTGGGCCATGAGGCAGGTCGCGACATCAACGGCAGTGACAACACCTTCCTCGGCCAGCAATCTGGTATAGGGCACAGCAGTGGCTCGGCCAATGTGTATATCGGTCGCCGAGCAGCTTTCGTGCAAGGAAGCGGCAGCAACAACACCTATGTCGGTACTTTCGCAGCTTCCAATAAAAGCGGTGGTAGTGAGAATACCATCATTGGCTTTGATGCCGGCACCAACAATGGTAGTGGCTCAGGAAATATTTTCCTCGGAAACCGAGCAGGAGCGTTCGAGAGCGGTAGCAATAAACTCTACATCCACAACAGCTCCTCCAATACACCACTGATCTACGGCGATTTTTCCAGTAGCCTACTGCGCATTAATGGTCGATTAGACATAAACAATGCCTATCAGTTGCCTATAGCCGATGGCAATAATGGTCAGGTGCTTCAAACTGATGGTAATGGTGCCGTCAGTTGGGCAGATGCCAGAGGGACCAGTCTGGCCGATCAGGATTCCGATACCCGAGTCGAAGTCGAAGAAGGTAACGACGTCGACGAAATCCGATTTTATGTACAAAACGAGCTGGAAGCTTACTTCGATCGCTTTAGGCTCAATATGACAAGTATCCGAATCGGCAATAACGCAGGTAATAATGGTACCGATAATTCGAGCATCTATATTGGCTCTGGTGCCGGCGATGGCTTAAGCAATACCACTGAAGGTCAAGGAAATACCGTTATTGGTGCCTTTGCCGATCTATTCAACGACGCTGAAAATGCGACGGCCATCGGGGCAAATTCTTTTGCTTCAGCCTCCTCAACCGCTATTGGCGTATCGGCCAGTTCCGCTGAGCAAGGGGTTGCTGTTGGCAATTTTGCTCGGGCTGAAACCTTTGCCACCTCAATCGGGCTCTCAGCCGGTGGAACCGGAGTCAGCAATACCGCCATTGGTTACAACGCACTAGACGTTGTACAAGGCAGCAACAATGTGGCGGTAGGCTCCAGTACCATGCCCGCAACTCTTGGTGGCAGCAACAATGTGGCTGTAGGCGCAGGGGCATTGTTCACTAATGTAGCAGGCTCAGAGAATGTAGCCATTGGAACAAATGCGCTGTCTGCTGGTGTAGCAAATGCCAACAACGTAGCCATTGGCCAGGAAGCTATGAATAGCGCTAATGGAGCGAGTCAATGCACCACCATCGGCTTCGAATCTGACCTCAATTCCCCTGACCTGGTGAATTCCATGGCACTAGGCGCTAGTAGCCGGGTTTCTGCCGACAATAGAGTGGTCGTTGGCAATTCTAGTGTCGGTAGTATTGGCGGCTTTGAAGATTGGACCAATTTTAGCGACGGTCGCTTTAAAACCAACCTCCAGGAAGACGTCCCGGGCCTCGATTTCATTCAGGGGCTAAGACCCATTACCTACAATCTGGATGTCCAGGGAATTCGCAAAGAGCTCCGCACTGAAGACAGCTACCTCAATCCAGAAAAAGCACAGACCCGCTACAGTGGTTTCATCGCCCAAGAGGTAGAAGCACTCGCCATGGATCTCGGGTATGCATTTAGCGGAGTGGACACACCAGGGCATGATGATGACTTTTACGGACTTAGGTATGCCACTTTCGTCGTACCGCTGGTGGTCGCCGTACAAGAACAACAAGAAGTCATTGAAGATTTAGCATCCCAGCTCAGCATGCAACAGCAACAGATCGATCAGCAAGCCGCAATACTGAGTGATTTAGAAGCCCGATTAGCTCAACTAGAAAACCAATAATCATGAGATTCTTTGCCTTTTTGGGTCTGCTGCTTGCACTTAACCCCAGCTATACAGAGGCTCAGGTGACTATTGAAGCTGGAGCTCATTTCATTTGCACCGGAAACCCTAGAATTGCGATAGTAGATACCGATCTCAACTCATCGGGCAACATTCAGCCGGGTCAGAGTACCATCAATTTCGAAGGGGAAAGTGGTGATGACGAGATCAACACCAGCGGGAACCAGCTATACCGCTTGCGTATAGAAAAGGCCAACCGACGGTTGAAGCTCATCAACGATCTCACCCTCGCCAATGGTCTCCTTTTTAGTGCTGGCTTACTGGACCTCAATGGGTTCGATCTGGGCATCAGCGGAGATGTATCGGGAGAGACAGAAACCCGCCGGATTGTAGGTGCGCTCGGTGGTGAGGCATTCACCCAGGAAAATCTGGATGAACCCGATGAGGAAGAACCAGCCACTTTGGGCTTTACCATCAGCTCACAAGTCAATCTCGGGTCCATTCAACTGGCGCGCGGCCATGTCCCTCCTACCCTGCCAGATGGTAATATGGCCATCAATCGCTACTACCGGTTCTCGGGCAGCACCAATGATCCCAACGCACTGCTTTTGCTGAGGTACTTTAATATCGAAGCCATAGGATTTGATGAAAGCGAGCTGGGAGTATGGCATCGCGCTTCACCGACTTCGCCCTGGCAGATCATCCCACATAGCGACCACAATACTACGGGCAATTTCTTTGAGCTGGACAATGTCTCCCCCATAGGCGAGTGGACATTCGGAACCACTGACAGCCCCTTACCCTTAGAGCTACTCAGCTTCAAAGGAGAGCTAGCTGGTCTCGACAATTATCTGGAGTGGGAAACCGCAAACGAGCTGGGCACCAGCCACTTTGTACTGGAAAGAAGTATAGACGAAGGCAGAAACTGGGCAGCCATAGGTCAAGTTGCAGCAGCGGGATATGCAACCGACCTGCGGAAGTACAACTACATAGACACCCGCCCACCGGCGCTCACCGCCTACCGACTGCGCATGGTCGATCTGGATAGCAGCTTCAGCTACTCCCCTATTATCCAGCTATCGCGTACTAATGATTTGAGTATTCAACTGTATCCTAATCCTGCTTCGGACTGGTTAAATATTCAGACTTCCGCAGGTCGGAGAGCAAGCAAGCAGGCTGAAATCATCAACATGCTGGGCCAGCCTGTCTGGAAAGGCCAGTGGTCTTTTGATGAGCCTATAGACATCCGTCAACTTCCTGCCGGACCGTATTATTTGAGGATACAAATTGGCCAAGAAACACAAGAGCTAGCCTTTAGTAAGATGTGAGAGCTCTCCTTAGGAAGAGCAGCGCCACTGATTCTGGATTGGATTGGTGGCGCCTTTTTTTAGCTTGACTTTAGCCAATTTGGCTAAAGTCAAGCTAAGTGCCATATATCGCTTAATACGAGAGTGGAAATTACCTGGCCTTCGTATCCTAGAATCGTATATATCTACCGCCTAAACAAGCCAACCTGACGGCTGTAGACACGCCCGCCCGTTTCCAGACTCACGACATACACACCATCGGTCCAGTTGATGCTTGATAGTGGTAACCTAACGGTCTGCTCGCCGGTGAGGTGACGGCCCTGGTAGGGTGAACTGACTACACGACCGACAATATCGTGTAGACGTATGGTTACTTCTCCGGCTCGCTCCAGCTCAAAATCGATGGCCAGGTCACTACCACTCAGGTAGGAAACCAGTTTGACCTGATCTATCCGGCCAATTTGCGTAGTGCTCGTAGAAGTACAGAACAAGCCAAGTCCTTCCATTCGCTCGTGTACGCTGCCGAGCAGTTCATCGACCAGCATACCATCGACACACAGCCAGTAATCTAGTATAGTCGCATAAATGGCGCGATAATCTACCTGATAGACCAGATTACCAACGTTGTCGGGGCTACCCAGGTCGACCAGGCCACCGAGTAGTCCATTGCCATTTAAGCCGGGGCCAAACATCATAATAGGAGCCGCAGCGCCATGATCAGTACCCATGGAGCCGTTCTGCTCTGGTCGGCGACCGAATTCTGAGATGGTCATCGCCATTACGCGCTGTTCGTCACCTCCAGCCGACAAGTCTGAGAAGAAAGCATTGACGTTTTCAGCTATAGACTGCAGCAGATAGGCATGTAAATCAGGCTGATTAGCGTGGGTATCAAAGCCATCCAATTCCACCATGTACAAGCGCGTAGACAATCCACCTCTGATAAGCCTGGCTACCAGGGCCAGCTGATCACCGAGGCGGTTGTTCATATAATCTGATGAGTTGAGGCCATTATCATAAGCCTCTGCAATGATCGCCGAATAAGCGAAGGTCGTATTGGCTACCGCACGCAGGTATTCTACCTGCTCGCCGTATGCACAATCGGGTAAGTTCTCTACATCGTATAGCTGCCCAGACTGAGCAATCTGATACAATTGCTGCGGATTTTCCGTAGACATGGCGTAGTTAAAGCCATCGTCATTGTTGAACAGCAAATTGCTGGCGCCACCAATCTGGATGGCAGGTGGAAATTCGGGCGGATTGATCAGGAAGTCGGGATATTGGTTGTCGAGCATTCTTCCCAACCAGCCGCTTGCTACTACTTCGTCAGCAGCAGAGCTTGATGCCCAGATATCCGATCCTCTGAAATGACTCAGGTTCTGCTCGGGGTAGCCTACATTCTGGACCACTTTCATGGCTCCGTCATTCCACAAGCCTTGCAGGGCAGAAAGCTGAGGGTGAACCGCCAGACTGCTGCTGAAATCTATTGTTTCGGCTATGGGAATATGAATATCAGGGCGAATACTTTGATATGTGCCAAAGTCGTGGACTGGAATGAAAGTATTCAAACCATCGTTTCCGCCCTTCAATCGAATGATGACCAATACGCGATCACTGTCCGCATTGGTTAGGGCATGAGTCCAGGCATTGGCTTGCATAGCCTGTACGGGGACTTTGTTGAGCAGCAGTCCGCCACCGCCTATTAGTCCTAAGTTGCGCAGGAAGCCTCTTCTCGAGTGGAGGCCATGATCTTCTGAGTGCGCGCGACCGTGGGCCAGTCTATCCCCTTTGCGGCCGCTACCATGTGTATGGTGTAATGACATAGTTCGTTTTGCTTTATGCCTTTCGGCCGCTTAATACAATTGAAATTCGGGGCGACGAATGATGTGCCGCATCAACAAGAGCACCTGCCAATCAGCTGACTCCCAGTCTAGATTCCAGGCTCCTGTGGTATAGTAGTTCTCCGGTACATCCCACTTGAGTACATCAGTAGCCAGGTCGTAGTCTTCCTGAGTGGGGAGACCCTTGGCAATGAAATGATCGACCAGCGTTTGTGCAATGATTTCAGGGCTATTGCTATTTCCGGTCAGATCCTGAGCCAGATCAGCCCATAGTCGCTCTTCCTGGTCGTTATAATTCCAGATGAAGCCATCATTGACCTGCCAGCGCCCGGTCAGGCGAGCGGAGTTGATCCAGCTGCGGTCACCCGGCCATCCAGCAACGTCAGGTGGCTCCATAAGCTGCATACCGAGCTGAGCAGCTGCCCAAAATGCCCATTCCATTTGTTCGGGGAAAGTCGGGAAACTTCCCTCGCGATGGAACATCAAGATATTGTCGATGGGACTCTTGACTATGGTTGCAAAATTGGATTCATCAAAAAAGTGCTCAGATCGAAATAGCTGTCTGAGGACCGGTTCGATTTGGAAGTTATTCGCCAGAAAGGTCTGGGCCAGACCATTCACGATATCCTCGTCCATACTGGGATTAACATAGTAGCGATACAATTTACCACATATAAACTGAGCTATCTCATTGGAGCGCTCTTCAAATAACACATCGATCAGGCCTGGGTGATTCCAGTTGCCCGTACGCCCAAAGATGGTCTTTGGTCCTGGATCGAATCCCCAGTCTGCCCATTCAATAGGTGCGCAAAACTCCGTCCAGCCATTCCAGCCAGTCAGGGCGCGACTCGCCTCTACGATATCTTGCTGAGTGTAGCCATTATTCTCTCCCAGTGTAAACAGCTCGAAAAGCTCCCTGGCGTAATTTTCGTTGGGGCTGAATCGGGTATTTTCAAAGCCATTCAGGAAAAACAGCATGGCTGGTGTCTCCCCAATCTGGAGTACAAATTCCTTGAAATCACCAAAGGCATACTCTTGTAGCAGTCGGTGGTAAGTGTACATCAGACTCGGACAGGAATAGGTCTCGAATTGAGTCACAAAGTGATTGTGCCAAAAGATGGTGAGCCTTTCCAGCGGACCATTTTCCTGAGCAGATGTCAGAAACTGAACCATCCAGTCTACATACTGCTGAAAAAATTCGTCATTGAAATTTTCATAGTCCGATACAGACCAGGTAGCCCACTCCGGAGGTTCCGGTAAAGCCTGGTTTAAAGCATTATCCAGTAGCGAATCTACCAGGTCTTGTGGACTTAGCTCCAAAGCAACATCTAACTGATCAATCGTTGCTCCAAATCCTATCCGTCTGTATAGGTGACGGGCCCTTTCCAAATTCCACGGCTGCTCAAGACTTGGCACATAAGGTGCCAGGGTTGCCGTGGCGCAATTAGTAATCGTGCTCATTCAATAGATGTGGCTTAAGTTTTGCATGCGTGTACAATTATCAAAACTAAATTTTTCCCATATCTATTGCCATATAGGATGTGTTAAAGTTTAAATTTTAACAATGTACTTCCTGCCTAGTGAATTGCAATTGGTGTTAGGCTTCAGTTTTTATTCATTTTGTCTATTTTTGCCCCCGAATTCGGGTCAACGACCTTCTGAAGCGTGGCGTACGCCTGACTATCAGGCACTTATAACACAACACTATTTTTACGCCGCGGCCATTTAGTTCGCTTGTACGCGAAGACTGAACCGTTCTTTCTTCAAAAACAAGTTAAACTTCCAAATTTCATGGATCTATCTATACTTTATGCCGTACCCGGTTTGGGTCTGCTGGCGCTCTTATTTATGCTTTGGCGCAGCAGCTGGGTAAGTAAACAAGAAGTAGGCACCCCACGTATGGCTACCATCGC
>JBCBVN010000080.1:0-14817 GCA_039817625.1 Bacteroidota bacterium | reverse complement strand
CAAATTTTTATGGCTATTTGCTGCCCTGGCCTTTGTTTTCAGTGCATGCAATGAGGAAGGCTTATTCCATCTAATTGATGAAGATCAGATTGATCGTGCTACTTATGAGCAAGTTGAAGGATCTATCCAACTACTTGAGGGTTTGCAGCTTCCAACCCTTATGCTGGATGATCTGGTTAATAGCGATCTGACCGTATTTGGCGAAACTCATTATGTCCAGGAGCATCATGAGTTTTTAGTGAGTATACTGCCATTACTCAGCGAATTAGGCTACCGAGTGATTTTTGATGAACTGTTCCATGCCATGAGCTGGGCAGTTGAAGATTATACACTGGGAGAATTAGATGAGCTACCAGAGTATGTTAGATTTTTCAATCAAGAGTTGATTGAGGGATTGAGGTCATTCAACGCTACCGTTGATGAAGAAAAAAGGATACGACTAGTCTATTTTGATATCAATCATTGGGGGGATAATCTCATTGAATCTTTAGAGCTGATAGAAACTGTCCTGGGGCATCAGGAACTTTTCATTGGTATTAAAAATCAAAGTCCAAATTCTCAAACCTATGAGCAGGCGCTATACCATTTAAGTGAGGAACTTGTTGATCGTGAATCTGTTTTGCGATCCTCTCTTGGTGATCTGTGGTATGAGCGTTTAATCGATATAGTTAAGGTAGAAATGATTAGTCTCGAATTTTGCTTGGCCAGGGATGATGTGGCAAGAGAAGAGCAAATGTTTAGAAACATAATGGCAGTCTGCTCAAATGATATGTCCAACAAACATCTAGTCAATACAGGCATGTCTCATGCTCAAAAAGTCAACTATATGTCTGGAAATACTACGAGAATTGCAGCTATGCTTGCCGATGAAATTGAACGTGTGCATACGATCTCGTTTATAGGCTTAAGAGGCGAGAGAAAGTTTCGGTTCTATGAAACGGAGACGTTTACTTTTGATTTGGTACAAGCATCCCAAAATAACGATATGACGAAATATTTAGCTGAGTTTTCTGGCACTAAGAGGTCTTATATGCCCCTTGACCATGACCATTTCTCAGAAAACCTGCAAAGGATTAGCTACACACAGGGCACCACAGTTTTTGCACATGTGGGTGTACAATTTGATGCCATTTTTACTTATCCTGAGATTTCAGTCCTAAGGAGTATGGATGAATTCGACTGGGAGTGAGCAACTTGTCCAACAATGGTATAAATGCTCGAATAATCGAATGTAGACAAATCATAGCCTGATAGTTTAAACGGCCTTGTCCAAATGCCCATTCAAAGTGGTGTATACCACCACCTACATCACGGCAAAAAAGGATATGAAATGGCTTCCGTTAAACTATTGCTAGCTACCATCGTGGGGGTTTGTGTATTGAGCGTATTCACAATTTCCTCTGCTCCGGGGACCGAGTCTGGTTCAAATTCGCAGACTTCAGTTGTCGATCAGGATCAATCAGATAGTTCTCTGGATTATCGCTATATCACTGGTGATAGATACTTAACTATAGGTCGTCCCAGGGTAGTTTTTTCCGAAGATAGAAGCCAATTGACCTGCTCCGTTGCCTGGGATAAATCCTGGAGGAATGGAGATGCATTTGACGCGGCCTGGCTTTTCGCCAAAGCTCGGGATGAGAGCGGTCGCTGGTCGCATGTGAAAATCATCCATGCCAGACAGCAGCCGCAAAGTGATGGGATTCGAGCCGAAGTACGTCCCAGTCCTGATGGTATGGGCGTGTTGGTCAGCAGAGCTGAGGATGGTCAGGGAGATAACCGCTGGATTATTGACTTTGCTATTTCTCCTGAAGTTCCGAGAGAGACTATTCAGGATATTAAAGTCTTTGGGTTGGAGATGGTCCACATTCCTCAAGGCGCTTATGATCTTGGAACTTTAAAAAGCTTATCCGATCGAGATGAGGTCTTGACACCTGGTGCAGGTGGTGCCCCCTACAATTCATTTCATGCATATAGTGCCTCTGGTAAGGATAATTATGGTGGCATATTTAAGGTGGAATCTGAAAACCCGATTGATATTGGACCAGAAGAGGGCAACCTTTTTTGGGTAGATGCTGAGATTAGGGGAGCAAATACCTTTTCAGGAATACCCGAAGGGCGTTTAGGCGAAAGATTCCCAAAAGGATATAATGGTTTTTTGTTAATGAAGTATGAGCTCTCCCAAGGCGAATACTGTGACTTCTTAAACACCCTCACCTTTGAGCAGCAGCAAGCAAGAGACATTAGCAGAGAAAGAGAGTTTGGAAGAACAACAAAGGATCATCGTAATTCCATTCAGAGGGAGGGAAGGCTGTTCTACACCGATAGACCACATCGGTCATGCAACTTCATTTCCTGGCGAGATGGATTGGCTTACGCAGACTGGGCAGGAATTCGGCATATGACCGAACTGGAGTTTGAAAAAGCGTGTCGTGGACCAGAACCCGCCGTCTACAGAGAGTATGTCTGGGGGGTAAACGAGATTGCCATTACTCAGAATGTAGAATTTGCGCACAGGTTTAGCGATCTGGATGGCCGATTAGCTAACGACGAGTCAGGCGATCTGAGACTGGATGGCAATACTCACCTTAGCTTCTTCTCTTATTTTAATTTAAAGGATGTGTGTAGTCCGGAAGGACGATTTTACGATCCAAATTGCGATGCTTGCAGATCCTTTTCGGGAGGTGATGGTGGTCGTGGCCCGGTAAGACGCGGGATCTTTGGTTGTGATTCGGGCGGAGATCGGATTAAAGCAGGGGCAACCTTTTACGGGGCTATGGAAATGGGAGGCAATTTGCAAGAACCTGTAGTAACCGTTGGTCATCCGAATGGTCGAAGATTTCAGGGCACCCACGGCGATGGTCGTTTAACACCAGGTGGAGATGCCACCAATGCAGATTGGATTCCTACCGATGGTCAGTATGCCTATGCAGGCCGTGGTGGCGCATGGCCCTACCACGAAAATCACGCCCGCACGGCTGATCGTTTTAAAGGGCTGCGCATGCGTCCGGAGAGGAGAGCCAGTCATATTGGATTCAGAGGGGTGAGATCAGATTTTTGATCTTACCTGTAATTAAGGCACAATCCACTGTCCATCCCAATTCTGTGAGTTCTCTTCCCATTTAAATTTTGCCCGCCTGTGGCCATTTCTGCTCAATTGGAGTGATTCAAACAGATCAACTACAATATCGAATACGGCAAAGTGGGCTTCAGCATAAGCTGTTTCCTCTAATGACATATCAAAGAAATGGTCTGCCAAGCCATTATCAGGCCCAGGAAGCGGACTGCCGGGAGCGAGTTTTGTAGCATAAGACGAACGGCTGTGCACAGGCAGACTTGCCCAAATGTGATGAGTTTGCTCCTGGTCTACGATTAGCGTAGAACCATGCATTTGAAGCTGCCAGGATTTTTTGGGATTCCAGAACAATACAGCGAACCCTACACCCCGTTCGACCGCAGGCCATTTAGCCGACCGGTTGTCGGTATAAAATCTGATTTTCCTTGAAGCAGTATCGCTTTTTCGCAATACAATCGTGCGCAGCCCAAGCTCATTGCCAGCTACATTGCCCATAGCAGGAGTACGCCATGGATGCCGTTTTTGATGATGAGCTTTGGTCAACTCAGCCCATACTGAAGAGGAAATATCCTCTAAATCTTGTAAAATCTCCACGGCTACTTTCCTCTGAATTTGTCCAGTAGCAAACTTAGTGCATCTGCTTCTTCAGGTTCCAGATGAGCGTAGTATTCACTCATCAACTCATCCATGGCTTCGGTTGCTTGCGAAATGATTCTTAGACCATCATCAGTAATAAAAATATCTACTTGCCTGCGATCATTGCTACAAGCTCTTCTGGTCACCAGCCCCTTCTGTTTGAGTTTTTCGACCAGTCGGCTCGCATTTGACATTTTGTCCAGCATGCGCTCGGTCAGTAGCTTGATGGTGGCGGGTTCTCCCCGCATTCCTCTCAGGATGCGCAGCAGATTGAATTGCTGCATGCTTATGCCAAGCGGCCTCAAAATTCGAGTAGCCATTTGATTGAAAAAAGAGGCAGTATATACCACATTTATCTGTGCGCGTTCATGACTTGATCGGAACGTGGGCTGTTGAATGGCTTCTTCTAATCTCATGTCGGGTGAGTGAAATATGTGAATACAACAAATACAATCGTATCTAAAGCTAAATGTTCAATATCTAGCCGTTAATTTTGTGTCATGAAGATTTTGATCATCGGTGGAGGAAATATGGGTTTAACCTATGCGCGTAGCCTGATAAGGGCGCACATTACGGATCAGGAGCAGCTTATGATCCTGGAACGGTTACCTGAAAAAGCCGATTCTCTAAGAGCGCTCAATCTGGGAAAAGTATACCTGGATCCCGCTGCTTGTCTTGACGAGGCAGACCTAATCATCCTGGCGGTAAAGCCACAGGATTCCGGAGAATTATTCAGCCGACTTAAGCCGTTGGCTCACCCCCAGCAGGTATATCTATCTATCATGGCAGGCATCAAGATGGAGGCGATTAGCCAGCAGCTAGGTGTCACTAAGATCATCAGGGCCATGCCCAACTTACCCGCTCAAATAGGTATGGGAATGACGGCTTACACGGCTACAGAAGATGTGACCCGAATTGAGCTGGTATTGGTTCAAAATCTATTGAATACCACAGGAAAAGCCATCTATGTAGAAGACGAAGCCTATATAGATGCCACTACAGCCATCAGTGGCAGTGGACCGGCCTACGTATTCTACTTTATGGATGCCATGATGAGTGCAGCGAAAAAAATGGGTTTTGATGAGCCGCAATCGGAACTACTAGTGGCTCAGACTTTCAGGGGCGCTGTAGAGCTGTATGCCAAAAACGATCTGAGTTGTCAGGAGTGGATATCGAAGGTAAGTAGCCGCGGTGGTACTACCGAGGCAGCCATGAATACGTTCAAGCAGACGAGTGTGTTTGAGGACATCATCAGTGGAGCCACATCTGCACTAAATCGAGCTCATGAACTGGGCAGGGAATCATGATGTCAAATTCGTTCATGCAAACTTTGTAATTTAGGCCATGCCCATTTCCCCTCAGCAGATTAAAGACTGGCGAGACGCCATTGCCCAGCAGGATCGATTAGAGCAAGTCGTCGAGTCTTTAGGCCAGACCATTTCGGAGAACGATGTGGCCTGGCTTTCCAGTTGGCGCAATCCAGCCATCTCCCTGCAATCAGATTATAGGGCTAATGAGCAAATGAGTATTTCCGGTGAGCGAAGCCCCGCAGAATACGCTGCAGAAAGAGCCAAGTTGCGCAGACGAACACTGGATTTGCTCGATGAACTAGCCGCTAAAAGACCTTACACCAACCCAGTGACCAGACCTCCGTCTTCGTCTACTAACAAGTGGTTGTATATAGGACTTCCGCTGGTCGGTGTGCTAGCACTTGCCTGGTGGCTATGGCCCACACCTTCAAACCCTCCATCTCAAGCTACAAACAATCCCCCTCTTGAAGAGGAGTCATTATGCCCGGAGTTTTTGGTAAGCTCTGATTTTAGAGCTATGGTTTTGCCTTATGATGCTGCGAGGGCCGAAAACCGAAATCCAAGTTTGCACAATCGGGTCAACGGCATTCTTCAGAAATTTGCTGAAGACTATGATCTGAATATCGAATCGAGAGCTGTCACTCTAGATATCGATGAAATCAATGAGCAATCTGGCTACCCTGGAGGGCCAGCCGATGCGGATAGACTTGGGCAGGAATGTCTGGCTCAGCTTGTCATATGGGGATACACAGAAAAGACCAACGACAACAATAACTTAACGGTCACTGAGTACCGGTTTGTAGAATCACCATCCTGGCAGTTTAGTGAATATCAACTGGATGAGAACTTACAGGTAGCTACGGCGTCTACCTTTACCGAGATTGTTGCAAGCGGCCAGCTCACCACGGGCATAGAGCAAGCCCTCCGACTCATATTTGGCTTAGTGGCACGCAATATGCACAACAACAAGGCCACCATTGCTTTACTGGAAAATCATCCGGTGGCACCTGATGATCTGGCATCATACGAGCTTCAGCAACTGGCGCTGGCAGAGGCTTATCACAATGAAGATAGAGATACAGAAGCTGAGCAGGCTTATACGGACTTAATTGCTCAAGATTCTTCCAATCTGATCGCCTGGCGGAACCGAGGCACTCTTAGGTACTACCAAGAAGACTACATTGCCGCAGCTGCCGATATGAGCACTGTGTTGGCCTATGAACCCGAAGATGAACAAGCGAGATACACACGTACCTTAGCCAATCTGAAAACCAATCGACTTTATGAAGCCGAGGCCGATCTGATACGGCTAAACAATGACAATCAGGTAGCCACACCAGAAACTGGCACGGATAACGATGATGATCCCGATACCGAGAGTAGCCAACCACCTGCGGAAGTCCAAAACCACAGAATCAGCACCGAGCAAATGCGCGTACTTTCTCGAGAGTGGGAGACGAGTAAAGACAGATCTCAAGGTTTTAGGGATGCCGGGCGCAGCGCACTTCAGAATAATTCCACAGATGTCGAGCAGTTATCTGAAGGAATGCGATCTGCCTACTACCTCCATGATTTTGACTTAGCCGCCAAACTCGCTGAGCGCGTTTCGGAACTGCAACCCGATAGGGTAGAGGCCTACCAAATTGCGGCAGACTCTTACTTACTGAATGGTCAGGAAAGCAATGCCAATCGAGTCATGCAAAAGGCTGAAACCAGGGGCATCAGGAACCAAGTGCAGCTTCAATCTGTAATTCGAGCAGAGCGAGCCATTCAACTACAGCCAGCTACCAGAATACAACTACAAGAGAACTGAGGACTACTTTTTTACGTTCTTCCTACCTAGGGTAAGCTACCTTTGCACTATGGATAAATTGATCCGTAAATCGTGGTGGAAATACATAGGCGTCTTGCTGTTGGTGTACGTTTTTGTGGCGGGTATGCTCATACCACTCAAGCCGAATGTGCCTATCGTAAACTACCAATCCGCAAATCTGGGAAAATCCCTGGAGTTAGAGCTGGTAGGGTACAATACTCAGTTTACTCAGCAAGCCGACGATACGCGCTCATGGCTATGTTTTCCGGATTCCCTCAAACCGCATATTGCTGCCAGTGAGATTGAGATCATAGACGACCGCATAGCTAAGCTTAGGTTCGAATTGCCTGCCAGTATGCCAACAGATGCATCGTTTGTCAATCTTAGCTTGATCGTTGATGGAGCATTCGATGGGGTATACATCAGGCCGGATGCCGTCAGGCTGGAGAATAAAGAGGAGCAGTCGAGCTCAAACGCCAATTGGGATTACGGTAAAATCACGGGTTTAAATGAAACCAGCCGAATGACCTTTCCGGCGCGTCGGATCATAGAGGAAACCATTCGCAACACTTACTTCCACGTTGCTTTATGGCTGGCCATGGTTATTTTATTTGCAGCAGCTGTCGTCTATGCCATTAGGTATTTGCGTTTTCAAAAGCGAGCGGAAAACGGAGAGATGCTTCCCGAAATCAACGGACTGGATGTTAGGCAGCGAGCAGACCTATGGTCGATGGCGCTGACAGAAGCTGGCCTGCTACTCGGTGTGTTAGGTCTTATTACCGGTTTTTTATGGGCCAAATACACTTGGGGTAGCTATTGGAGTGGTGATATTAAGCAGTATACCACCATGATAGCGCTGCTTATTTACTCTGCATATTTCATTCTTCGAGTGTCTTTTTCAGAGCCCGAGCAGCGTGGTCGCATAAGTGCTGCTTACAACATATTTGCTTTTGTGTTGCTCATTCCGCTCATTTACATTTTACCCCGCCTGTCTGGCAATAGCCTCCATCCTGGAAACGCGGGCAATCCGGCTTTCGGAAGTCAAGACCTCGATGGCACTATGCGTATGGTCTTTTACCCGGCTGTTTTGGGTTGGACTCTGCTGGCTTGCTGGATGGCAAGTTTGAGATTCAGGATAAGCCACATGGAGACCCAGATAGAACAAAACTGGGAAAATGATCAGCTGCAACAGCCTAGTCAGCCAAAGTCTGAAATCATTTCCTAGCGAATCATTTTGCATGTACGGCTGAAAGCACGACTTTTGACCCGTCGGTCAGATCAGCCTTTTTTCGACTTACTATGCTCAAAAACCTTTTTACCACCTGTTTACTGTTTATTGCCCACTTGATGTACGCACAAGGTACTTCTGATGTACCACAAGACTTCATGCGTTCAATTGGCAAGATCTATGTAGTGGTAGGTGTGATCCTTTTGATCTTCCTGGGCTTGGTATTCTACTTGTGGCGACTTGATCGGCGCCTAACCAAATTAGAAGACCAAAACCACTGATCCATGTCAAAAACCAAGGACGATCGCTTTCTCGCCAGTGTGAATGCATACTTTGATAAAGCAGCTGCCCATCTCGATATCAATGAGGGGATACTGGCTCAAATCAAGGTGTGCAATTCCGTTTACAGAATGCAATTTCCTGTGCTCATAAAAGGAGAAGTACAGGTAATTGAAGCTTATCGAGCCCAACACTCACACCATCGCTCACCTACAAAAGGCGGTATCAGATACAGCATACACGTAAACCAGGATGAGGTTATCGCATTGGCCTCGCTTATGTCTTACAAGTGTGCCATCGTAGACGTACCGTTCGGCGGCGCAAAGGGGGGCGTCAAGATTACGCCATGGGAATACGAACCCGAAGAGCTGGAAAGCATCACCCGCAGATACACAACCGAGTTGTTGCGCAGGGACATGATCGGTCCCGCTTCAGATGTACCTGCTCCGGACTATGGTACAGGAGCCAGAGAAATGGCCTGGATTTACGATACCTACAGAGCCTTTCACCCGAATGACATCAATGCAGCTGGCTGTGTAACCGGTAAGCCAGTTAATCAAAATGGTGTGCGGGGCCGCACTGAGGCCACGGGTAGAGGAGTCTACTATGGTGTACGCGAAGCCTGCGAGACAAAAGACCTGATGGACCGATTGGGTATGGACGTGGGGATCGAAGGTAAAACCATGGTTGTTCAAGGTCTTGGTAATGTGGGTTCGCATACGGCCATGATCAGCCAGGATGAAGGTGGCGTTAAGATCGTTGGTGTATCTGAAGTAGAAGGAGCCATCTACAACAGCAAAGGGATCGATATTCATGAGTTGTTGGCTTATCGCAAGGAGCATGGAACCATTATGACCTTCCCCGGTGCTGAAATTCGCGAGTCAGACAACCGTCGGCGGGTTATGGAGTTTGAGTGCGATATCCTGGTGCCAGCCGCTCTGGAAAACCAGATTGATAAGAACAACGCCGGAAACATAAATGCCAAGATCATCGCAGAGGCTGCCAATGGCCCCATTACCTCTGATGCCGCTGAGATATTGACAGAGCGGGGAATAGTAGTTATACCCGATATCTACCTCAACGCCGGAGGTGTTACAGTTAGTTATTTTGAGTGGTTGAAGAACTTGTCGCACATGCGTTTTGGACGGCTTCAAAAGCGCTTCGATGAAGCAACCAACAGGGCCATCATACATCAAATTGAGCAGCTGACGGGCAAAACAGTAGACGACCGAGATCGTAAAATGATCGTCCGAGGAGCTGACGAAATTGACTTAGTCAGGTCTGGCCTCGAGGAGACTATGGTGTCAAGTTTTCAACAGATGTATGAAAACTACAGAGCCACCCCGAATATCGAAGACCTGCGAACCGCTGCCTTTGTAACCGCTATTAAGAAAATATCCAACGATTACCAGTCGCTGGGTATCTGGCCATAAAGCAAGCCAAATGATAGGCCCGGGCACCTTGCCCAGGCCTATTTCTTAGAAGTATCGCAGAATTTTTGTCAATCATTGCTCATTTATTTGAAATAATCATTGGCTCTTGTATCTTTCCGCATCAAACCAATACAAACAAATACCTGATATCCGATGGCTGATCGACTCGATAAAATCGATTTAAAGATTCTCAAAATTCTTCAGGAGAACAGTAAAATCACTAACCTGGACTTGTCCAAGAAGATTGGCCTGTCACCCGCCCCAACTTTGGAGCGAGTGAAGAAACTGGAAAACAATCATGTCATCAAGTCTTACCATGCAGAAGTTAATCCAGAGGCGATTGACCTGAAAGTGAAGACATTTGTACTGGTGTCATTGGATTGGCGTAAAGAAAAAGCACGCGAGCATTTTCTCGACAAGATTCACGCAATCGAAGAAATTACGGAGTGCTATATCATTACCGGTGAAGCTGATTTTCTGATTAAAATCGTTTGCGCTGATATTCCTACTTATGAACGATTGCTGTTTAAAACGCTTCAGCAAATAGATGAGATCGAGCGTCTCAAGACGCTTATGACGCTTTCTACCGTCAAGGATAGCAAACTGCTGCCTTTCGACTACGACCAGGACTAAGAAAGTGGCAGACAGACTGCTAAAGGTCGGCCTGGTACAGCAAGCTAGAAGTTCGGATTCACAAGCAAATCGAGCCAGATCTGAAGAAGGGATAAGAGCTTGCGCAAAAGATGGTGCCGACTTAGTGGTACTACAGGAGCTCCACGGAGGCTTGTACTTTTGCCAAACAGAATCTCCTGGAAACTTTGATCAATCTGAGCCTATTCCAGGTCCAAGTACCTCTTTTTTTGGCGAGCTGGCCAAAGAGCTAGGTATCGTTTTAGTTATATCTGTCTTTGAGCGAAGAGCTCAGGGTTTATACCACAATACGGCTGTAGTTTTAGAGAAGGATGGGACTTCCGCAGGTCGGTATCGCAAAATGCATATCCCGGATGACCCCGCCTACTACGAAAAGTATTATTTCGCCCCTGGCGATCTGGGTTTTACACCCATAAATACCTCCGTAGGTAGGCTCGGCGTGTTGGTCTGCTGGGACCAATGGTTTCCAGAAGCGGCAAGATTGATGGCGTTGGCCGGAGCTGAAATATTAATTTACCCTACCGCCATAGGATACGATCCCGATGATTCCCCCGATGAGCAAAAGCGCCAATTGGATGCCTGGCAAACCAGCCAAAGGGCACATGCGATAGCCAATGGCCTACCGGTGGTGAGTGTGAATAGAGTAGGGTATGAATCTGACCCAAGCGGGCAAACAAGAGGCATCGACTTTTGGGGGCATAGTTTCGTAGCGGGACCTCAGGGAGAGCTGCTATACAGCGCAAGTTCTACGGATGAGCAGACAGCAGTAGTAGAAATAAATCTCCATAAAAGCGAGCAAGTTAGGCGGATTTGGCCCTATTTTAGGGATCGAAGAATAGACGCTTACCACGGCCTGCTCAAGCGATTCATAGATTGAAGATAAAACCTCGTTAAAGGATATCCCGACTCGATATCGCCTTTCAGGCCTTTTATACATACCACGCTAACAACTTACACACGCTTATGGAAAACCAACTTAAAGTCTATATCCTATTCCTGTTTTTGGGAATAGTGGCATGCGGAGGTTCCGATGGTGGAACAGACAACAATATGATCAATCAGCAGGAAATAGAAGGCCCGAATTCTTCTAGTGAGCCAAGGTTGTCAGCAGACCAATGGTCAGTCGTTCATTTCCCGAAACCTGCTGATGAGGAATCCAGTACGTATTTCGGTATGGATGCAGGCGACGTGAATGGAGATGGCCTGGTGGACATCATTCAGGGCAATCACTATTATCTGGCTACTGCCGAAGAACAGACCGATTGGGACATTATGAAACTTGAAGGGTCTTTCGATGGTCACGCCATCATGTTTCTTGGGCCTGAGCGAGGAACGGGGATGGTAGGAATCAGTGGATCCAGAGTCATCCAATTGCTGGCCGACCTCGATGATCCAGATATTATGCAGGCGACCATTGTTGCCCAGGTTCCTCCTCCCAAAAATAGAGAAGTGGCCAGAGGATGCGAAAAAACTCAGATCATTGCCGGAGGAGCTGAAGAGTTGCTCTTGACTGGTCGTGAAGGCATATATATGTTGGAGGCAGATGATATGGAGGAATGGTCGGTTAGCTTGATAGGCCCTGATGCCATGGCTGGTCAATTCGCTACAGGAGATATCGATAGAGATGAAGATCCCGACATTGTTGCTGCAGTATCAAGAGGTGATGTTTGTGAGCTGGTATGGTTTGAAAATCCTGGAGACGGAAGCCAGTATTGGAATACACATAGCCTCAATCACCAAATGGCTGGTGTCAAACAGTTAAGATTGGCGCATTTGGATGAAGATGATCGACTGGACATCGTTCTAGCAGGTTCTGGCATGGCTTCAGAAAATCAGACTGGCCTTCAGGTATACATGCAGAGAGACACGGGATGGGTAAAAACCAGCGAACTAACTTCCAGCTCAACCTTGAGTCTTGACATAGGTGATATTGATATGGATGGAGATATTGATATCGCAACTCTGGAAGGAGGCCAGGATGAAGAACTAGCCTTTTGTATCTGGAATAATGATGGAAAAGGAGACTTTCAAGAAGAGCGATTGGAAACCACTGAAGGTGCTCCTATACGTGTCCATTTGTTTGATGTTGACGTTGATGGCGACCTCGATTTCATAACCTTGATGAATACGGAAGGCCATTCGGTTGCTGTGCATGTGAATAGGGCTATTCCGTAGTCTCTTGTTACCTTCGCACAAAGTCTTTTGGCATCAAAATTCTACACACTTCCGATTGGCATTTGGGCCACAGGTTATACGAAAGAGAGCGGCGCGATGAGCAAGCCCTGGCGCTCGACTGGCTTTTGGAGACCATTGAGGAAGAGCAAATTGAGGTGTTGATTGTAGCCGGTGATATTTTTGACCTAGCCAATCCTCCGAATTACGCACGTGAGCAGTACTACCACTTTCTAGGGCGTCTACAGTCCAGCTGTTGCAGACAGGTGATCATCGTTGGTGGTAACCACGATTCTCCCAGCATGCTCGATGCGCCAGCAAGCTTATTCAAGTATTTCCATATTCACATCATAGGTGCTATACCTGAAGACGCATCCGATCAATTGGTGCCCATTTCTTCTGCAGATGGTCAAGTGATCGGATGGGTCGCAGCTGTTCCTTTCCTGAGGGACAGAGACTTGAGATATAGCATAGCAGGACAGACACCGGGCGAAAGAGAAAATAAGCTTCAGGAAGGCATTAGCAACCACTACCAGGAATTGGAAGAACTGGTTAAAACAACTGCAAAAGAGGGGCAGCTGATTCTGACAACCGGACACCTGTATGCACGTGGTGCGCAATCGGCGGCCAGGCAAGACAATATTTACATTGGCAGCAGAGAGAATATTCTTGCCGAACAGTTTCCCGATGTATTTGATTATGTTGCCTTAGGCCATATTCACCGCCCACAAAAAGTTGGTGGACAAGATCGAATACGGTATAGTGGGAGTTTGATTCCTTTGGACTTTAGCGAAACGGCAGATCAAAAATCCATTGTGGTCTTAAACTGGGATGGTGAGTTGAGCATAAAAACAATCGAAGTCCCTGTTTTCAGACGATTGAAATCCATAACAGGTTCATTGGAAGAGGTAGCAGATGGCCTGAGCAAATTTTTGGCCAAACGCGTACTGGAAGAAAAGGAATCTCTGCCGCCCTGGCTTGAAATCCGAGTCACTACGAATAAGCCCATCCCTGGCCTGAGGGATCGATTGCTTCAGATTATCGATGATCGGCCTGCCGAATTGCTAGTTGTGCGCCTGGAAAGAGATGTCAATCTGGATACCCACGTGCAGTATGAGGTATTACCAGACTTAGACGAGTTGGATCCAGAGGCAGTGTTCGTGAAATTGATTAGCGGTGCGGATGGAGAATGGCCAGAACGGGGAGAAGAGCTCATCGATAGTTTTCGGGAGTTGCGTCAATGGCTCGATGAGCAAAAAAAGGTTCAGCATTGAAGATCCTGAGCATCAAAATATTGAATGTCAATTCTTTGAGGGGCGAGCACAGCATTCGCTTTGATGAGCCTCCCTTGGCAGATGCCGGTCTGTTTGCCATAGTCGGTAAGACGGGAGCTGGAAAAACCACCATCCTAGATGCCATTTGTCTGGCCCTCTACGGCCGAACGCCAAGATTTAAAAATGGTGATGAGGTGATGTCCTGGGATACGGGTGAATGCTATGCTGAAGTGGAATTTAGTTCGAACTCAGGAACCTTTAGAGCCAGATGGGAACTTAGGCGAGCGTATGGCAAACCCGATGGGAAACTGGGGAATCATCAGCGCGAGTTAAGTCGCCTAAAAAAGGATGGCACTGGTGAAATAATCACGACACGGATCAAAGAGGTTAATGCGAAAGTAGAAGAGCTTACGCGCTTGGATTTTGACCGTTTTACTCGTTCTGTATTATTGCCTCAGGGGGAGTTTGCACGCTTTTTGCGCGCCAACGAAAAGGAGCGCTCTGCCTTGCTTGAGAGCATCACTGGAACGCAACTGTATAGCGAGCTATCTACAGCCGCCTACGACCGGCATCAGTTGGCCGATAAGGCTTTGCAGCAGCTTAGAGAAAAACGAGAAGGGCTGCAGTTACTTCGCCCTGAAGAACGCCTTGAAGTAGATCGGGAAAAGCAGGAGGTTGGCACTCAAATAGAAGCGCTGCAAGTGGATATCGAAGGCTTAAGATCGAATATCAGTCGGCTCGAAAACTGGAGAAAATTACAGAAGGAAAGGCAAAGTGCTTCTGGGCAACTTGCGCATGTCGAGCAGGAGATTGCAAATGCAAAGCCGCAAAGGGAAAGGTATCGGGCCTCAGTGCAATTGAGACCAAAAGCAGATGCACTACTGGGGCTGGCACAGATAGAAGGACGAATTGATGAACTTCAGCGCAACCAGGCAGATAGAAAAAAAG
>JBCBVN010000079.1:0-14947 GCA_039817625.1 Bacteroidota bacterium | reverse complement strand
CTCGTTCTCCTTATGTACTTAAAATTACGTCGCCATGCGCTTGATTCTCCTACTCACTACCCTAGCCCTGTATACTCAGCTATCCGCCCAAAGCATGAACAATGAGCGCCTGGGCGAGATTTTATCTACCCAGACAGATACCCTGGAAGGCGGGCCCGGAAACTGGACATTTCAGCTTGGCCCCATTATTGGAATGTGCATCACCGACGAACGAAACAACCGCATGCGCATTATTACTCCAATCGGAGAGATGAATACCATCAGTGAAGAAGAACAACTAGCCGCCCTCTACGCCAACTTTCACTCGGCCTTGGATGTGCGCTATGCCGCTGCTGACGGCGTAATGTGGGCCGCCTTTATACATCCGCTTCGGGAATTGAGCGACGGCCAGGTGGAAGATGCCATATCGCAGGTATTCAATGCGGCGATCACATTTGGAACAACCTACAACAGCACAGACCTCGTCTTTCCTGGAGGAAGCGGAGGCGAAGAAGAACCCGACACCGGCAAGCAAAATCGCTCTAAGAGAGATGGTGGCAGGTTTTGAACAATAGATAATATGAAATTTGGCAAGGTAGCAGCACCGGAAACCATAGACTTCACGATAAGTACCCGACCTGCGGAAGTCCCAACAGAAAACCAGACAACAGGCTTAGCGCCCATTTACATTGGTGCTACGGGTTGGAGCATGAAGCAATGGGTAGGCAAGTGGTATCCGCCAGGCACAAAGGCAACTGATTTTTTGGAGGAATATGGGCGGCTATTCAACACCATCGAGCTCAACACGACACACTACCGCATACCAACCTTTGAACAAGTAGAGAAATGGTGCGATCAGGTACCAGAAGATTTTCGTTTTTGCCCAAAAATACCGCAGAGGATCAGTCACGCTAAAGACCTCGGGCTAGGCTCTGGCCTGATCGGACAAACGAGCGAAGCCTTTGATCGGTTCGGGCATAAGTTGGGCTGTTGTTTTGTGCAATTACCCCCTTACTTTGGATACGACAGACTGAATTTGCTGGAGCTGTTTCTGGAAGCCTGGCCGAAGAGCTTACCCATAGCGGTAGAATTTCGACATGAAAGCTGGTTTACCTCACCGGAGCGGATCGACCAGTGGATCGAAGTGCTGAAAGCTCACGGAGCCACGGCTGTAATAACTGATGTGGCGGGAAGGCGCGATGTTATGCATATGCAACTCAGCTCCGCAAGGACCATGGTGCGTTGGGTTGGCAACGGTTTAATCGAGTCTGACTACGAGCGATTAGCAGATTGGGTAGAGATATTCCGACAATGGAAGTTGATGGAAACCTATATCTTCCCGCATCAGCCAGATAATCTGCTCGCACCAGAGGCAGCATACTGGCTGGCAGAGCGATTGCAGGCCACAGACTGGGCCAACACCAGAGGGCCAAAACCATATGAAGAACCACCTCCTGATCAATTAGCACTATTCTAAATTTATGAGTCAGCAAAAATACCCCATTATTCCCCGCGACATCAGTTGGCTCGCATTTAACCACCGGGTACTACAAGAGGCCAAAGACCCACTGCTGCCTCTCTTTGAGCGCATCAAATTTCTGGCCATTTACAGCAACAACCTCGACGAATTTTTCCGGGTGAGAATGGCCAACCACCGCAATTTGGCCAGGCTCAGAAAAAAGGACAAAAAAGAGCTGGCTGTAGACCCAAAGTCTATGATTAAGACCATTCAAAGGGTGGTCAATCGGCAGCATGTAGAATTCGCTAAAATATTTGAAGACAAGATCATTCCAGAGCTCAAGCGCCACGGCATATTTCTCAAACGGCGCCTGGAATTGAATAAAGAGCAACGGGCTTTTGTACAAGCCTACTTCGAAGACAATATGCTGCCCTATGTACAGCCTGTGCTACTGATCAAGGACATGGTGCGTCCCTTTCTGAATAATGCACAGCTGTACTTGTCTATCGCCATGTTTGAAAAGGGGCATCCCAAGAGGAAAGCCTACGCCATTGTCAAAATACCGAGCGACCATTTGCCCCGCTTCATTCACTTGCCCAGCCCCGCAGATGAGCACCACGTCATCATGTTAGACGACATTGTCCGCGATTCGGTCAAAAGCATGTTTCCGGGCTACGAAATCGAGGACACCTATTCCATAAAGCTTACCCGCGATGCGGAGTTGTACATCGATGATGAGTCTAGCGGAGATCTGCTCGCAAAGATCAGACAAAGCTTGAAGCGAAGGCATGTCGGTCCGGCGAGTCGATTTGTATACGACCGGGAGATGCCCGACTCCTTCCTGGAATTCCTCATGGATAGTTTCAATCTCGAGAAATACGATCTGCTCAGAGAAGGACGGTATCACAACAACTTCGACTTCTTCGGTTTTCCCGACTTCGGCATGCAAAAGCTTAAGAATACGCCCATGCCTCCGCTGCCCTACCCCCAGCTGGAAGATGCCGAAGACTACTGGGAAGCCATCCGATCAGAAGATCATTTGTTGACTTACCCCTTTCAGTCTTACGAATCTGTAGTCAGATTCTTTGAGACCGCCTCTGAAGACCCCCGGGTAACCCATATCAAGATCATACAATACCGGGTTGCTCGCAAGTCGCGCATCATGCAAGCGCTGATCCGCGCAGCAGAAATGGGCAAGCAAGTCAGCGTGTTTATCGAGGTCAAAGCCCGGTTTGACGAAGAGGCCAACCTGAAATGGGGAGAAAAGCTGGAAAAGGCCGGGGTGCAGGTCAACTATAGTTTTCCGGGCGTGAAAGTACATTCTAAAATCGCCCTGGTACGTCGCTGGAATGGAGAGCAGGAAGAACTATTCACCTATTTCTCTACAGGAAACTTTCACGAGGATACAGCAAAAATTTATAGTGATTTTGGCCTGTTCACCTTCGACCAACGCCTGACTGTCGAGGCTGCAAGGGTATTTGGATTTTTAGAGACCGCAAAAAGACCTACGGAAGATTTCAAGCATCTTCTGGTTGGGCAGTTCAATCTGCGCCCGAAGTTGGAAGAGTTGATCGATTACGAGATCAAGGAGGCTAAGGCCGGCAGGCCGGCTGGCATGATATTGAAGATGAACTCGCTTCAGGATAAGACTATGATCAAAAAGCTATACGACGCCGGCAGAGCGGGCGTAAAGATAGATATGATCATCAGGGGCATTTGCTGCTTACTGCCGGGTGTAAAAGACGTCAGCGAAAATATTACCGCAGTGAGTATTGTTGATCGATTTCTGGAACATGCCAGGGTATTCGTTTTTCATCATGGCGGCAAAGAGCTGATCTATTTGAGTAGTGCCGATTTCATGACTCGAAATCTCAGCTTTCGGGTAGAGACCACTTTTCCCATTTACGACGAGATGGCAAGAGAGCGTATCTTGACCATACTCGACTTGCAACTCCACGACAATACCAAAGCCAGGTTGCTGAGCGACCAGCAGGCCAATCGATTCAAACGAGGAGGTAGCATAAGAAGGCAAAGCCAGGAAGAAACTTATCTCTACCTAAAAAGGCAGCTGGTGAAATATCAGGAGGAGCTGAAAGAAGCCGAAGAAATGGAAGAGGGCTTAAACCAGTAGCGAATCCTTGACCAAAACTTTTCTGAGCTCTAAATTCAATTTCTCCTCTTTGGCCAGGAACTGATCGGGATTTGAGCGATAGGGTTCCTCCAGCACAAAGCTCTTGGTGCCTGTGACTGTTCCCATGGCATCCGTACTTCCATATAGAATCTGGATAATTCCCTGTTTTTGGAAGTATTTCATTTCCCGCATGATGACCTTGATGGGCAAGCGTGTTGCAATGACCAAATCTTGCAGGCTGGGCTTCAGGTCAAAATGTTTGAACAGGACCAGCACATCTTGTACCGTCAAAAATGGCTCATCAGACAGCTCGGGAACTTCTCTGCGATCTATGGGAGATCTGAGTCTATAAAAGGCCTTCATCTTTGTCGAGTAATTCATATGAACAAGCCCCTGGGTAGCCAGACTCTGCAAACGAATACGAACAGCCGATTTTTTGAGTCCCGTGCTCTCGGCAACTCTACTTGCTGTCAGCATCCCATCTGGTTGCTGATCAAATAGCTCTAGTAAATCCGCATCGAGTAATTGCCTTTGGGTATCCTTCAGGGTCTTTTGATAAGCAGCCATGTAGAAAGCCAGAAAGACGAGTGGAAGGATGATCATGAAAACAATCACGAGCAAAGCCGTCGTATTTGCCAGAAAAGGAAGAGTTAACATGCTGCTGTCCTGATTTTAATAAAGACCACTCAATCTACTATCTTGCTACAAATCTAATGACAATGACCCCAATTGAGTTCAAGAACTATTGGACTACCCTGCGCATCATACACGGCTCCCTGCTTCTTGGCGTCCTTTCTTTTGGCGCCGTAATTTACTTTGTCGTCCAGCCTGATCAGCAAGATCCCGAGCTGACAAAGCTGTTCAACTATTTAATCCCAGGGCTTTTCATTGCTGTCATTTTGGTATCCATACTATTCCTGAATCGGAAACTAGCCGAGATTCGTGCCATGGACGACCTGCCCTATCAATTGAATACCTACCGCAGCCTTAATCTGATACGATGGGCTTTAGCAGAAGGCGTCACCATATTTTCCTTGGTCGGCTTTCTACTCACGGGAGATACCAATGTGCTCATTTTGGCTGGTCTCGGATTTGTCTACCTGTTTTTTCAACGGCCAGATAAAAATCGAATGGTGAAGGAATTGAATTTCAACAACCAGGAAGTTCGGCAACTAGAAATCTTTGGATACTGAAAAAGTCACCTGATTAGCAATACGGTTCCTGACTTCACCTCCTCAGTGCCATCGACCAATATTAAACCAAGACGATAAACGTAAATCCCGGTGGGTAAAGCTTTGCTACCATAGCGACCATCCCACCCGCGAAAGTCTGATTGATCACCGATATCCGTCGAATCATCTTCAAACACGAGTCCCCCCCAACGATCGAATACTTGAAAAGTCATGACTTCCTGGACGCAGTCTTGAAGATAGGGCCGAAAGCGGTCGTTGATGCCATCCAAATTGGGTGAAAAAGCATTGGGAACAAAGGCGCCATCACAGGGCAAGACCCGAATAGGAATAGAAAAGCCAGGACTACAGGAAAGAGCAGCACTACTTATGGCTATATCCAGCGAGCCCGACCGAATACCCCTCAACCAGATGCTAAGACAGTTCTCACACTGCAACTGCCCTTCCATTTCCCAATTCACTGTTGGGGCTTCAATTCCTGAAATCAGGAGGTTCATTTCTACGGAGTCGCCTAGTGGAATTTGGACTTCCGCAGGTCGGTCACCCTCCACTAACGGTATGCGCACTCCTCCTACCAGCAAAGTGAACTGGTAAGGTTCATTGGTGACTACGGTCTCTACGATACTATCACATCCCGATGCCCTCAGTAAGTTGTCGAGATAAGTACCTGGCTCTGTATACAGGCTGCTGCCGATCGCTACACTTCCTCCAGGGCAGAGATTTACCTCTTGGGTGACCATGGTATCCTGGCTAAACGTGATGGATACTGGACGAATACTTGGGCAAGGTCTGGGGATTATAGTATCGGTAAACTGAACATTACTCGTGTAGGCTACCCCCTCATAAAAAACCGTATCCCCCAGGCAAGCCTGCCGGACAAAGGCTTCCAACTCGTTCACTGCCCCGACAATTTCTGTGCATACGATGATCGGCAAGCAACCACCCTGGCTCGGATTTAAAGTATCTACTACGTACTGGGGCGTAAAGTAGGTTATTCCCCTGCTGTCTGTGAATGTGCCCGACTCGCACAAATCGTGAACTTCCTCTCGTACAATGCTGTACAATTCCACATCATCTATAGCAAAATCGTTGCCACATCCGCCTCCACCTGCATTATACAGTTCCATACGAATGCCAGCTGAACCGTCGAATATCTGAAAGTCAAGGTCAAAAGGCACCCACCATGAAGACTCCGTTCTTGGAAAAGGATTGAAAGGTGTTGATGTGGTCTGACCAGTGGCCAGATCAATTATCCTGATTTGTATTCGAGGATCGGTATGAGTACCCCCGCAGCTTCCGGGCACATTGATATTACTCACCCAAACCCTTGCCCGAAAATCCGACCCTTCACATTGCTCAGGAAAATCATAGGTAAAGAACAAGCTTTCCTGGTCTCTGGCATCGAACAGCAACATATAGCCATTCACATCTCCGGGAGTGTGATCGGGCCCCACGTGCCAGAGATCGCCATTGAGTCCTGTGGTATTGGTCACCTGATAATTACCAGATCCAATCGCCCCGTAATTGTAAGACGTATTATCATTAAAATTGGGGCCGAAGTTTTCTCCGGCCCCAAAGTCTTCTCTGAAGATCAATGTCTCCCCTTCAACAGGGCACTGAGCTGTACATAAAGCAACATACAGGCAGTGACAAAGTAGGGTTACAGATGATCTTAATGCGTCCAATTATCTTTTTACTAAGCGAATAAGTTCCGGAGACTGGCCTTGAGCCTCCACCCTTAGCCAATATACGGCTCTTGGCAAGGCTGACAGATCTATACTCGTTCGCGAGTTGCCAATTATACCAGATTGTACTTCACGCCCTAGCGGATCGAGCAACTGATAGGTACCATCGGAGAAGGGCGTCTCGATTTCGGCAATGCCAAGCACAGGGTTTGGCCATATACTGATTTCTTCCGCTTTTCCAAAAGTAACTTCTCTGATCTCGGAGAAAGATGTAGAACCATCCAGATCTTGCTGCATCAATCGATACAAATAGGTTTGGCCCGATCTGACATCCTGATCCTTATACTGGTAGGCTACGCCATCGCCGGCAAAACCCGTACTTGGAACCCAGGCAATATCATTCCATTCCAGTCGATTGTCTTCTCCTACACTGGCTTTTTGCACATAAAACCCGGCATGTAGCTCATCTTGGTTGACGGACCAATTCAAAACCGAGGCATTGTTGTCGGGCGTAGCTCTAAAAGAAAGCCACTCTACGGGCAATGAGATTTCACAGCTCGCGCGAACGACGATGTTGTCTAGAAATAAATAGTTGCCATATCCATTTTCATTCACCAAATCAATGGTTACCGTTTGCCCATCGTAGTTACTCAAATCGATTTCCAGGCATTGGTTGCTGAACTCGCACCAATCAGTCTCGTCTTCGGGTATGAATCGAGGGCCATTTTCCGCAGGGCGAGTGGGAAAGTTTTCATCGCTGGTAAAAACCCGGGTGGTTCCGCCACCCGCTGAACTACCAGTTACATCCACATGAAAGAGGTCTACAAAGTTGTCATTGTAAGGAGAGTAGGCATATTCGATCTCCAGCACAGCATTTGACAAACCGGTCAAACTAATGGGAGGCAATTGCAGAATGTCTTCCTGCCCCGGGGCATTGTAGTCATAGTTATTTAGAAAGGCACAAAGCTGACCGTCATTTCCAACTACGGTTCCTCGCTGCCAGCCGAAGCTACCATCTGGGTTGATGACACTTATCTCTCCAAAACCCTTTTCAAAGTTTTCAAAAAACAAAACTCTGTCATTGGTCTGAATCCCAATGCTAACTGGCACTTGTGTATTTGCAGAACCAAAGCTATTTGATACCGTAAGCGTTGCGGTAAAGTTGCCCGGGTTATTGTAGGTAACGATTGGATTGCGCTCTATAGAGCTAGATGGAGTACCTCCCGGAAACTGCCATTCATAGGTATAAGCGCCTTCGCCAGTTTCGTCAAAAAAGCCAATCCTACTTCCGGCACAAGCTTGTGTAGTAGTCGCTTGTGCACTAGCTATAGGATTTGAAGTTGGGCAGGTTGAAAAACAATCCTGATTATTGGCCACAAATGCATCTATACTTCCTACGGAGGCAGTCGACCACTGATTTGTGATATTAACGCTGGGAGACATGATGAATCCACCACTGCCATCATGGGGTGAGCTGAGGTTGTGGCCGATCTCGTGAGCCCACAATACGCGCAGAGCCGCATTATTTGTGGTGAAGTACTGGCAGACATTATATCGACTCCCCGAGCAGGCCCCTGGCCGGTAGGCTATACCGACTGTAGATCCATCGAGGTTGCGGGCGGTCCAAAGTGTGGCCACGTCATAATCGTTGCAGAAATTATCATCATTACCCCAGGATCTAAAGTTGCCCAGTAAAGTACCAGCATTGGTATCGTTGGTCCAGGGATCACTGGCGTTACTGGTCGCTATGTAAGTATCCGTAACAAAGAAGTTGATCTCATTAGCAAACTCCGTATCGTAGTTTGTTTGTACAAGGGCCAGCGTATTGAGCATGAAATTCTCAACATCATTGGGATTGCTGTTGAACTGCTGAAACATCTCAAAATCAGAGGCTAGAGCAATCTCAAAGTCTACGCAGGTCATCATACGCTGCTGCCCGAAGTGTTCAGCAGGCTGATCAACATCTTCGTCAGGTGCACTGTGGTCTCCACCACAAACACCCTCGGGAGCGATGGCTTCATCAGCGGTATACAAAAGGTAGACATCTCTCGGAGCATTAGATTCATAGCGCCACAAGGGCTCCAGGTAATACTCCCGTCCGCCTTGTTCCCAATAAGCCATCAGGAAGTTCTCAGAGATGGTAAAAACCGCTCGACCTCCGCCATCCAGGCTGAGTTGGCCTCTAAATTGAGCGGAAGGCAGTAATTGAGATTCGATTCGCCCATCTTCCTGAAGGACAAGTTGATATCTCGATGATCTCAATTCCCAGCGGTTGAGGTCGAAGCTGAGATCTGAGGGTCCCAGACCGTTGAGGTCCACTTGAAATTGATTGAATGGTTGAGCCCACATATCTCGGAAAGCGGCATGATCCAAACTTACCAATGTGTAGCTTTCGAAGCTACTTACTGATTCTTCCTGAGGTTCAAATGTGGTCGTTCTGAGTTGAAAAGTATTTTGAGCAGTGAGCAATAATCCCATGTAAAGCAGGGAAAGCAAGAGGTAAAGTCTAGTCATTTTTCTGGCTGTAAAAAGAAGTGATGTGTGATTTGTTTGAGGGGCGTCGGGGGAGATAGTCGCTACAATTCCGAATAGAAATGATGGCATCCTAAGTCCATCAACAGCCTTGAAAATAGGGAGGGTCACAAGTTAGGACAAGCAGAATACATCTTGGTTTTACGATTTTGGTCTTTGATCATTAGCAGACATTTTCCAAGCTGCATTATCTTCACCGCATGCAGTATGTTAGCAAACGAAATTTGAAGTTTCTGGTCGGCGAGATGCTCGACCTCCATCACCTGAAAAACCAGTCTTATTACGCTGATTTTGATCCGGAATTAAGCGACCTGGCCATCGATGCCGCCAAGCAACTCGGCGACCAATACCTCTTCCCTCATTACCGGATTATGGATAAAGAGAAGGCCTACTACAAAGATGGAGAGGTCAAGGTAAAAGCTGCCGTAGGCGAGGGAATGCGCGCCATGGGAGCAGGCGGCTGGCTTACGGCCGATTGGGACTATGAAGACGGTGGGCAACGTATGCCACTTACGGTTATGAATGCAGGTAAGTTCATACTACTGGCAGCCAACGGAAATATTACGGCCTACGGTGGCCTGACATCAGGTGCAGCCAATCTCATTCGAAACTTCGCTTCAGACGAGCTCAAAAAGACTTACCTACCCAAAATGGCCAGCGGCCACTGGCAAGGTACCATGGCACTCACCGAGCCTCAAGCGGGAAGCTCGCTAAGTGACATTACCACAACAGCAGAGAAGCGCGAGGACGGCTCTTACGCCATTAAAGGCCAAAAAATATACATTTCCGGAGGTGACCATGACTCTGTTGAAAATGTAGTTCACCTACTGCTGGCGAGGCATCCGGAAGGACCTGTAGGTACCAAGGGCATCAGTTTATTCATCGTGCCTAAGTACAGACCAGGCACCAATGGTGAATTGATTGACAACCATGTAACAACAGCCGGCATCTACGGCAAAATGGGACAAAAAGGCTATGTAGCGGCACACCTGATGTATGGAGAACAAGGGGAAACCGTAGGCTATCTTGTCGGAAAGGAAAGAAGAGGACTCGCCAATATGTTCCAAATGATGAACGAGGCTCGGATAGCTACTGGCCTCATGGCGGCATCTACAGCCTCTGCGGCTTACTACTCCAGCTTGCAGTACGCCAACGAGCGTCCACAAGGTAGGCACCCCGACTCCAAAGATGCGACTAGTCCGCAAGTTACCATCATCGAGCATGCCGATGTGCGTAGAATGCTTCTGTTTCAGAAGGCAGTTGTCGAAGGCAGTATTGCCCTGCTTCTACAATGCAGTTACTATGAAGATCTGGCTGGACATGCAGATGATGAAGCTACCAGAAAAGACTATCATTTACTCTTGGAACTACTCACCCCCATTGCCAAGAGCTATCCTGCCGAATACGGTAATCTATCCGTCAGCATGGGCATGCAAGTACTGGGCGGTGCAGGCTACTGCGATGACTTCCCACTTGAGCAGCATTATCGAGACATCAGAGTTAACAGCATATACGAAGGAACAACAACCATCCACGGACTAGACCTCATGGGTCGAAAGATTGTGATGGAAGATGGTAAGGCGCTTGACCTGCTGCTCAAAGAAGTTATGGAGACCATCGCATCGGCTGGTGACCTCAATGTGGCCAGGGAGCTATCCGGTCAGTTGCAGTCTCAGCTACAAAAGTTGGGCGACACCATGCAAAAACTCAAGGAAGTAGCCATGACCCATGGGCCCAGAGCCTACCTCGCCGATGCCAGTATCTTCCTGGAGTACTTTAGCTTGTACGTAATGGCCTGGCAGTGGCTAAAACAGACGATTACCGCTGAAAAAGCATTGGCTAGCGCAGCTGGGGAAGAAGAAATACGCTTCTATCGTTCAAAAATTCAAACGGCTCAATACTTTTACGCCTACGAATTTACCAAAGCAGCCGGACTGCGGGCGACCCTACTCGATGGTAGGCAAGTCAGCTTCAAATTTGCGGCTGAAGACTTCGTATAAACCCATTTATGGCCAGATTCAGAACCAACCACTCCAGCTCAAGCAAGACCGGTGGAAACACCATCGTAAGAGTAGGCCTATTCGGAGCCATCATCGCCGGATTAGTCTATTTTTTCAATCAATCACAACAAGAGCCCAGCATAGATTATGCAGGAGAAGCCTACTATCTACCTTCAGGTGGTACCGGGCAAGTTGTTCACCATCAGGGCTTTAGCCTGAGTTATGACAACAACTGGGAACAAGCGGAATGGACCGCTCATATACTTACAGCCAGCCAGCTTCGTCAGCAATGGAACAGAAGACAAGACAACTGGAGGAAGGACGATATGGTCAGAGGGGGTACAGCGAGTACCAATGATTACAGAGGTTCGGGTTATGACAGAGGCCACCTGGTTCCTTTTGCAGACTTAGCCTGGAATGCAGAATGGGCAGACGAGAGTTTTATGATGAGCAACATCTCTCCACAAGCCCGGCAATTCAATCAGGGAATCTGGAGGGAATTGGAAGAACTAACGCGCGACTGGGCCAAGAAATTCGACCGACTTTATGTGATTACGGGTCCGGTTATGACCAGAGACCCTAAAGGCGAAATAGGAAGAGAGACCAAAGTAGCCATACCGGCCGCGTACTTCAAAGTATTACTCGACCTGGAAGATCCCGAACAAAAAGGTATCGGGTTCATCTTACCCAACCAAGTTAGCTACGATCCACTTTTCGAATATGCGGCCAGCATAGATGAAGTAGAAGCCCTTACCGGACTAGACTTCTTCGGAGATCTTCTACCCAGTGAACTGGAAGACGAGCTAGAAGCCAATGGAAATATCGACCTTTGGCCATTCAATCAGCGCAAGTACAATGAGCGCATCAACGACTGGAACAATGTCAACGACTGAACAAACAGCATCATTCAAGCAAACCATCGAAGAAGGATACACCTTCAAAGGAGAAAGTTTCGACCTGGGTGGTGCCATGCTTGCCGGAGAAACCCTAACCGGAAGCCTTGTGAAAATTCCACTCATGACCCTGAACAGGCACGGTCTTATTGCTGGTGCTACAGGAACAGGAAAAACAAAGACCCTCCAAATTCTGGCCGAGCAGTTGTCGCGTGTTGGTGTGCCCAGCTTGGTCATGGACCTAAAGGGTGATTTGAGCGGAATTGCCAAACCAAGCGCCGGTCACCCGAAAATCGACGAGCGCCACGAAGCCATTGGCTTTCCCTTCGAGGCGGGATACAGTCCGGTAGAATTGCTCAGCTTGAGTGGTGAAGCCGGTGTTAAACTCAGAGCAACCGTTTCAGAATTTGGCCCGGTTCTATTCAGCAAAATGTTAGCCCTCAACGATACGCAGGCAGGCATTACAGCAGTGGCATTCAAATACGCCGACGATCACAAACTACCGCTGTTGGATTTGGAGGACTTCCGCAAGTTGTTACAATACCTGAACAACGAGGGTAAAGAAGAAATTAAAGCCGAATACGGCACCATGTCGGGTACGAGTATTGGCGCCATTATGCGAAAAATCGTCGAACTGGAGCAGCAAGGAGCAGGTCAGTTCTTTGGCGAGCCTTCATTCGATGTGGATGACCTCACTCGGGTCGATGAACTCGGTCGTGGTGTGGTATCCGTATTGCGGCTGACCGACATACAAGATCGGCCTAAGCTGTTTAGCACCTTCATGCTGCAAATGCTGGCTGAGGTCTACTCAACATTTCCCGAAGAAGGAGACCTACCGCAGCCCAAGCTATGCATCTTCATAGACGAGGCACATCTCATATTCAGCGAAGCCAGTGACGCCTTGCTCGATCAGCTCGAAGCCATCATTAAATTGATACGCTCGAAGGGTATCGGTATCTTCTTCGTCACTCAGAACCCTGCGGATATACCCGAAGAAATTTTAGGGCAACTAGGACTAAAAGTCCAACATGCGCTGCGGGCATTCACAGCCAAGGACAGAAAGGCCATTAGGCTGGCTAGCCAAAACTATCCAATCACCGAGTTTTACGATGTCGATCAACTACTGACAGAACTCGGTACCGGCGAAGCCTTAGTTACAGCCCTGGATCACAAAGGCCGCCCTAGTCCACTGGTGCATTGCATGCTCAGAGCTCCGATTAGCCGTATGGATGTGCTCAGCAAAGCTGAAATCAATGAGCTGGAAGCCAACAGCAGCCTTGTGGAAAAATACAGCAAGTCTATAGACCGGGAAAGTGCTCATGAAATACTGACTGCGCGGATCAAAAGAGCACAAGAAGAAGAGCGACAAGAAGAACTGCGCCAGGAGCGGGAAAAAGCCAGCCGAACGACGACCCGCCGCGGACGGAGTAAAAAGCAAAAGTCCATCTTCGAGCAATTACTTGGCACCACCACAAGCCGACAAATGGGCCGTACTGTAGCCCGAGAGCTAACCAGAGGACTACTCGGTATGCTGGGTGGTAGAAGGTGATGATGGCTCAAAACCTAACTACATGCCACTAACCAACCAAATACTGATGGTGCGCCCGGCTAATTTCGGGTTCAACCCCGAAACCGCTAAGGACAATGCCTTTCAGGAAGTACCAAAATCTACATCAGAAGAAACGATAGCTGCGAGAGCCGTAAAAGAGTTCGACGAATTCGTCACCAAGCTAGAGGAAGTTGGTATTGAAGTGTTGGTTGTTCAGGATAGCGACAAGCCGGAAAAAACAGATGCTGTATTCCCCAATAATTGGATCAGCACCCATGCTGGCGGCACAGTGATTACCTACCCGATGTACAGCAAAAACCGCCGACTGGAGCGGCGGCCTGAAATTGTAGATGCCATCAGAGAAAGATGGCAGGTAGAACGCCATTTGGCACTGGAAAGCTGGGAAGAGCGCCACGAAATGATGCTGGAAGGTACCGGTGCGCTCGTGCTTGATCACGATCATGAAATCGCCTACGCTTGCTTATCTAAGCGAGCTACCAAAGCTGCTCTGGATGAGTGGTGTGAAATGACCGGCTATCTGGCGGTTCCTTTTTCTGGAGTTGACCCATCAGGCCTACCCATCTATCATACCAATGTGATCATGGCTGTGGGCAAAAGCCAGGTTGTCTTATCCACCGAATGCGTAATACCTGAAGATCGCCATCGAGTTGTAGCCACCATTGGCCAAACTGGAAAAACCTTAGTAGACCTAAGCTGGCCGCAAATCCAGCAGTTTGCTGGCAATATGCTTCAGCTTAAAGGCCAATTTGGTCCGGTTTGGGTCATGTCTTCCCAGGCCTATACCTCCTTGACTTCAGAGCAAGTGGAGCAGTTACAGAGTGATGGTAGCCAGATTTTGCATGCTGACATCAAGACCATTGAGACCTACGGTGGAGGTAGCGCCAGGTGCATGCTGGCAGAGATTTTTTTGCCGGAAAGGAGTGAATGAGGGTTGGTATGATATTTAGACACTAAAGGAGTTAGAAAGGTGACACACTTTATGCAACGGTCTCCAATACTCCCCAATACTCCCCAATACTCCCCTCCCCCCCAATATTCCTACAAAATCTAACTATTCCTATTTTGCCATTCCGACAACCAAACTTGTAATTGGACAATAAAATGATCAAAATTATCTGCAATTTTCTGATATTTTCTTTCTAGCAGGTCCACCATACCTACTTCATGGTCATTATCCGCAACAACTATATTTGAGTTAAAGCATAAACATAGTTGATCAGATTCTCCAAAAACTAAATAACCATCATCAATTAGTTCTCGATAATCTCTTTCTAACACTTCTATCCAACTTTGAAGACGTCCTGCTGGCAACAAATCAAATAGTCTCCATGACAATTCTCCCACTTCTAAATCCATATAAAATTTATATTGTAAAAAATCATGAAATGACTTTGGTAATTTGGTATTATAAAATTTTTCTATTCTAAAAATTTCATTCTTGGTTATGGTACTTGGTATTGTTTTCCAGCACTTTATTCCTTCATACTCTACTACTCTTGATGAATCAA
>JBCBVN010000078.1:0-15148 GCA_039817625.1 Bacteroidota bacterium | reverse complement strand
AAGGCTGCAATCAGATACTTTTTCTGGCAATGGAATTTATCGCGCCAGCCTTACATTTGATACACTCCCGGATTTTTTAGTATTCAGTAAATGCAACGGTGTCAGTTGATGTGATCAAATTTTACCTACTGAACAAACAATATATTGAGTACCCTCCTTAGTTAGTAATGGGCAGTGAATCCTGCTGTCAAAATGAAAACTGAACTCTCCCATGCGATTCCTATTTGTTGTTTCTTTTCTCTATTTCACTTTCGGATCTATTCATGCCCAATCAGAAATACTTGGGCGCTGGTTAACAGCAGAAAAGGATGCCCATATAGAAATCTATAAAAACGGTGAAGAATATGAGGGTAAGATAGTCTGGTTGGACGAGCCTACCCGCCCAGACGGTAGTATTCCTCGCGACGACAACAATCCCGATGAAAGCCTGAGAGAAAGGCCGATCATGAATATGGTCATGCTTTCTGGCTTTACCTACTCTCGGGGCCAGTACCGCAATGGGTCCATTTACGATGCCAGAAACGGGAAAACCTACAACAGTAAGATGTGGCTGGATGACAATAATACCTTGATGATGCGTGGATATCTGGGACCATTTTATCGTACCGTAGAACTAACGAGGGTACAATAAATCAGGTAGTTTTACCCAGTTAGAATGGGCATAATTACGCTTTTGTATATTAAGTTGAGCGGCCACTTTTGTATCATTCATTGATATAAAAACACGCATCATGCCCATTACCACGACTAACTCTGGCCCCATCCCCAGTTGTCCTACAACCAATGGTTCCATTAGAAAAGAAGCTGCTGGCTTAGTAGATGACTTGGGAGTTGGCGATTTGTTCACAGCTGGAAAATCGACTCAACAAAAGGGAGAATATTGTAGGATAGACAATGAGACTCCTTTCGACCGAAGCGGGAGTAAGTTTTACCATCTTCAAGCTCAATTAAATACTAAGGAAAGAAAATCAACCTTTGGATTGGTCGAGTATCCTGAAGATTTAGGGAAAGGAGATGGCGCTACACAAGTAACCCTACTCACCGCAGTCAAAAATGCGCTGAAGGCCAGTATAAAGGACGGTCAGAAGCGGGTGCTAGGTGGAACAAATCCTTGATTGTAGGTCACTGGTTTTATCGCCTTAGGGCGTTATCTTAGCGCCACATTGTTGCCATGACAACAATGTGGCGCTGTTAGATCATGCCCATTAAGTACCAGCTCAAAACCAATCTATGACCCCCTGGCTCACTCTTCCTACAGATACCGATTTTTCCATTTACAATTTGCCCTTTGGGGTCTTTAGTACCGAAGAACGCACGGCTAGGCCAGGTATAGCCATTGGCGAGCAGATCGTCGATTTACCCTATTGGTTCGATAAGTGGGGGCAATCTTTTTGTACTTCCGCAGGTGTGCATCCCGACTCGCTGCCAAAGCTTACTACTGCTTTAGCGTCAGATGTGTTGAACGACTTCATCGCTTTGGGCAAGGAGGTAACCGTTCCATTCCGAAAGGCGGTTCAAAAGTGGCTCTGCGATTTTTCGGCCATAGATCACGAGGCATTAGTACCTATGGATGAGGCTAGCCTACACATGCCCATCCGGGTTGGTGACTACACAGATTTTTACAGCAGCATAGAGCATGCGACCAATGTGGGTAAGATGTTCCGCGATCCGGAAAATGCGCTCTTGCCCAACTGGAGGCACCTACCCGTTGGTTACCACGGCCGGGCGTCTTCCATCATTCCATCAGGGGTGCCGATCCGCCGACCGAATGGTCAGACCATGCCTAAAGATGCTGATAAGCCGGTCTATGGTCCCAGCCAGCGACTTGACTTCGAGCTGGAAATGGCCTTTATTGTAGGGAAGAGCAATGAGATGGGCAAGTCGATTACAACCGACCAATTTGCCGACTACTGCTTTGGTTTTGTCCTCTTCAACGACTGGTCGGCCAGAGACATTCAGAAGTGGGAGTACGTGCCACTAGGACCATTCTTGGGCAAGAGCTTTGCCAGCTCGATTTCGCCCTGGATTGTCACTCTGGAAGCCCTGGAGCCTTTCAAAGTAGCCGGTCCGGTGCAAGAGCCCGAAGTGCTGGATTATCTGAAATATACCGGTCAATACAATTACGATATTGGCCTGGAGGTACACATACAGCCCGCCGGGGGGAACCCGACCTGCGTAAGTACCTCAAATTATAAATACATGTACTGGAATGGCGCCCAGCAACTGGCCCACCACAGTGTAAATGGCTGCAATATGCGCGTAGGTGATATGCTGGCGAGTGGCACCATCAGCGGGCCGACGGAAGACAGTTATGGCTCTATGCTGGAGCTGGCCTGGGCCGGAACCAAGCCCGTTTCTTTAGAAGACGGTAGCGAACGCAAATTCATTCACGACGGCGATACCGTGATTATTCGCGGCTGGGCCGAAAAAGATGGTAAGCGAGTTGGGTTTGGGGAGGTGAAGACGGAGGTGGTGGGTTAGGGACTCACCATAGCCGCTATTTGGCTCATTTGTGTTTCAATATTGAAAAATTGCCCCATACCGTTTGCGAGGAAAACGATAACTACTTCATCTTCTGGAACGATCCTAATGGCGGTGACTAGAGATCCAGAAAATCCAAATGAGCGCTGGCCTTGGGCATCTTCGTGAATTTCCCAACTGTAGGCGAAATTGTCTTTGCCGTCGGCATATGGATAGGCGCGCCACATGCTTCGCTGAGTTTCTGCTGACATGAACTGGTTGTTGAGTGTTCGCTGGCCCCATTTTAATAGCTGGTCAGTGGTTAAATTCAGGCCATTAGCTGCATGTAAATATTCACCAACATAAGGCACCTCAATGCTTCTCTTTCCGGTAGAAAAGGGAAAATAAACCGTTGCTCGATGGGGGATGATCTCTCTAGAATCACTAGAAAAAAATACCTCGCTTCCAGCTTCGGGAAATTGACTGCTCAAAATGACATCTTCCATTTTCTGATCACTAACGGCCTCTATTATCCGATGTAATAACCAAAAATTAGTCTGATTGTACTCATAATTCAGGCCAGCAATATTATGCGGTCTCTGTTCATAAACCCGGGCTTTGGCCTCCTCTTCGTTCAAGTCTTGAAATTCAAAAATGTCCATATCAGGAAGCCCCGACGAATGAGTCAATAGATGCTTTATCTGTATGTTTTGCCAGCTCTCCGGTAGGTCATCTAAATACTTGCTGATGGGATCGGTTATACTCAGCTTTTGAGCTTCGATGAGTTGGAAAATAGTGGTAGCGACTGTGATTTTCGTGATAGAGTATACTCTAAAGATGGATTCATCGGTGATGGGAACTCGATGTTCTAAGCTGGCGAAACCATAATTAGCTCGGTGAATGATTTCTCCGTTTTTCTGAATGGCGATGCTGAGTCCGGGAATTTCATAGCGATCTAGAATTTGTTCGGCAAATTCCGATACTCCAGCTACTTCTGGAATCGGGACTTCACTGTTGGTCCTTTGACTGCTTATTGACTTGTATTGTAGTGAGAGAATTAACATTACAAGCGAAAGCTTAAATAAACGAGTCTTCATGATGGGGATTTTGCTAAAGAGCTAAGATCAGTATGAGCGGTTGGCTACATTTCTTATGACCAATTAAAATTGTTTAATGCTGAGTGGCCACTGGTCGAGAAAAATCGTGTGACCATATAAATTATTAAACTATCGGTAGGAGGGGTGAAATATTTAGGTTTGGATGAAATCGCCAGATTTAAATACTTTGCTTATGCGCATCTTTCTATTAATTCTATTTCTAGGCTATACGCTAGGTTGTTTGTTTGGGCAAGAGCTTGATCACGACCGCTTGAATGATATCCTACATGCCGTAGTCTCAGAGAAAAGCAAGACTGAAGAACCAGGAGGAGCGATTGTAGTGGTGCACCAAGGTGAGACGGTTTTTCAAGAAGCTTACGGGCAATCTAATTTGACTTACCATTTTCCGAATTCGGCCAGTACGCTATTTGATGCCATGTCTTTGGCTAAGCAATTCACCGGTTTTGGTATCTGTATGTTGGTTGATCAAGGCAGTTTGCGCCTAGAAGACGATATACGGACTTACTTGCCAGAAGTGCCTGAATTTGGTAAAACCATCACTATTTATCAGCTTTTACATCATACCTCGGGAATTCGTGATTTTGCTCATCTATTGTATTTGGGTGGATACATGGGAGAGTATTCCAAGGAAGCTGTTTTGCGTATGGTCAGCAGACAGCAGGCCCTCAATTTTGTATCGGGAGAGCAATTTACTTATTCGAATACTGGATATGTACTCTTAGCTGAAATTATCGAACGCATCACTGGCTTGGATTTTCCCATTTGGATGAATGATAATATTTTTGAACCCCTGGGGATGAGTAATAGCTATTTTAGGACATCTCCTGAACGGGTGTATTCGAATTTAGCCCAGGGTTATTATCGAGATGGGCTTGGATTCAGAGCACCGATAAATAATTTGACTGCCCATGGTTCGAGTGCATTGTTGACTACAGTGGATGATCTAGCTAAATGGGTAGATAATCTGCGAACCCATGTATTGGGAAATGAAAACGTGCACGAACTGTTTCTAACTAAGGGTCAACTCGACAATGGAGAGGAGATAGCTTATGCTGCGGGTATCAATAATTCGACATTTATGGGGTTGCCTGTTTTGAATCATACTGGTGGTGGCGTTGGTTTTAGTAGTATCGTTGCATATTTCCCAGGAGAGGATTTAGGGTTTATTATGTTGTCTAATGCGGGATGGACAAACCCATACGATTGGGCTACGGATATTCTTCAGCCTACTTTTGATCATTTGGGAATCGATTATGAGAGAGGAGGAGAGGTAGAACCTTCAGATTCTGATGTGGAGGCAAGGGTGATGGAAACTGATCCACCTGATGATTTATCTGTTTACACCGGTGTGTTCTTCTTCCCGCTCCAAGAGCAGGAGGTGCGTGTATTTGTACGGGAAAACCAGCTTTTTCTCCAGCCAGAGGGAAATCCGGCATTTTTATTAGAGCCTAAGGGAAAAGACATATTCTATTTACCACAGATTCAGGCAGAGTTGCAGTTTATGGTTGAAACAGGTGGGCAAGTCAATGAGATTCTTGCCATGCGACCCGGGGAGTCGCCTATTTCTATGCCAAGAATTCCGGATGATCAGTTGGAGGGAAATAGCGTTTCAAATTGGAGACAGTTTTGTGGGCGTTATCGATCTTCCGAGTTAGAATCAGAATTAAATATTCAACTCGAAGATGATCAGCTGGTGGTCTATAGCTTCCATCATCCCAACGCTCACCTTGAGCCTCGGGAAAGAAAAGACCATTTCATTGACAAGTCCGATTTGTTGGGGCAAGTGTATTTCGAGAGAAATGACTCTGGAGAGATCACTGGCTTTGTCAGTACAATTGGTGAACGACTCAGAAATGTCGTTTTTGATAAACTGGTTGAGTAGGTCCTAGTAGGTAATTTTTTCCCCGCGCTTTCGCTCAGCTTCACGCAATAGGATTTTCCTCAAGCGCAAACTGTCAGGCGTAACTTCTACATACTCGTCTGCCTGAATGTATTCGAGGGCTTCTTCCAGCGTAAACTTTCGCGGCGGTACAATCCTGGCCTTGTCGTCGGCACCGGCGGAGCGCATATTGGTGAGCTTCTTGGTCTTTGTGACATTGACCACCAAATCATTGGCTCTACTATTTTCCCCTATGACCTGACCTTCGTAAATGTCTTCTCCTGCTTCGATGAAGAATCGGCCTCGTTCCTGCAGGTTGTTGATGGAATAGGGGATGGCTTTACCTTGTTCCATACTGATGAGGGAACCGTTTATGCGACCAGGAATTTCGCCTTTGTGCGGCTGAAACTCTAAAAAGCGGTGGGTCATAATCGCCTCACCTTGAGTGGCCGTGAGCATATTTGATCTCAGGCCAATCAAACCACGGCTGGGAATCTCGAATCGCAGCAAAACGCGATCTCCTTTGGGCTCGAGACTTTGCATCAGTCCTTTTCTTTGGGTCACCATATTGATCACAGTGCCACTGTGGTGCTCGGGGACATCGATGGTCAGTTCTTCAACAGGCTCTTGTTGCTGGCCATCGATTTCCTTGATGATAACCTGTGGCTGACCGATCTGGAGCTCGTAACCTTCGCGGCGCATGGTTTCGATCAAGACCGAAAGGTGCATGACGCCACGGCCAAATACTTTAAAAGATTCCGCTGTTTGGCCATCCTCTACGCGAAGGGCCAGGTTGCGTTCGAGCTCTGCTTGCAAGCGATCGTTGATGTGTCGGCTGGTCACATATTTTCCTTCCTGGCCAAAGAATGGAGAATCATTGATGGTGAAGACCATGCTGAGCGTTGGCTCGTCGATTGCAATAGTGGGTAATGCTTCTGGCTCTTCTGCCGCGGCAATGGTATCGCCGATTTCGAAGCCTTCTACACCGAATACGGCACAAATGTCTCCGGCTTGCACCTCTTTGACTTCGGTGCGCTGGAAGCCTTCGTAGACATATAATGACTTAATGCGCTGCTTGCTGGGTTTCCCATGGCGGTCTATGAGGGTTACCGGGTCGTTGGTATTTAAGGTACCTCGACTCAGTTTGCCGATGGCCATGCGACCGATGTAGCGACTAAACTCTATACTCGTTACGAGCAGTTGCGTATTACCTTCCGGAATTTTGGGAGCCGGAACATGCTCGATAATGGCATCGAGTAGGGGCGTGATGTTGTCGCTGGCTTGTTTCCAGTCGTTGCCCATCCAGCCATTTTTAGCAGAACCGAAGAGCACGGGGAAATCTAGCTGTTCTTCGGTGGCATCCAGGTTAAACATGAGTTCGAAAACCGCTTCGTGTACTTCGTCAGGCGTACAGTTGGGCTTGTCTACCTTATTGATGACGACCAAAGGATTGAGACCAAGTCGCAGAGCTTTTTCCAATACAAACCGGGTCTGAGGCATAGGCCCTTCAAAAGCATCGACCAGCAATATAACCCCATCTGCCATGTTGAGTACCCGCTCTACTTCTCCACCAAAATCGGCGTGGCCAGGGGTGTCGATGATGTTGATCTTCGTACCCTTATAATTGATGGAGACGTTCTTTGCCAGAATAGTGATGCCGCGTTCACGCTCTTGGTCATTACTATCCATGATGAGTTCGCCTGGATTTTCATGATCGGCAAAAAGCTGTCCGGCGTGTAGCATCTTGTCGACCAGGGTGGTCTTACCGTGATCGACGTGAGCAATGATGGCAATGTTACGAATGTCTGGCATCTTTGGAGAAGCTTAATTTGAGGCCGCAAAAGTAGGGAGAATTATGGGGGTTTGCTATCTTTAATTTCAAACCACTAAAACCAGATTAATATGCGCAAAGTCTTATGGCTTGTGGCGGCTGTCGGAGCTATGCTTTTTTGTAGTTGTGAGGTGCCGGAAGCGGAGCCCAGATTAGCTCCAGTGAATGTTTTTCCAAACCCATTTACAAATCAGGTTGGCATATTCATAAATGAGCTACCCGCCGGGTCTTCAGCCAGTCTCCGTTTTGTCAACGATACAAATGATGAGCTTTTTGAAGCAGACCAACTGCAGTCTGGAGGTGTCTTTTTCCTTGATCTTTCTGACGAACCGAGTGGCCTGTATTTTCTCGAAGTAGAGATAGCCGGCGAAACCGAAGTGATTACCGCTTTAAAACTTGAGGTAGAATGAAAAGATTATTGATCACTGCCTGGTTTGTAGCCTGCCTAGTCACGTTCGCCAATGCCCAAGGGCTCTCTCTGCGACTATCTGGAAATCAGACGTTTTTACTCGGTGCCGATTATCCGGCCAGCTACCCTATGATCGGATGGTTTCAAGGCAATTTTGAGCCTCAAAACGGCCTATTAATTGGTGGTTTTGGCCTTGGATTAAGGCTAGAGCGACCGATGGGGAATAAATTTTTTGAGTATCAGATTGTACTTGGTAGGTCTAGAACTTACGAGCCTCGTATTCAATATATCGATGCTAATGCTCAGCCTATTGGATTGGGTTACGGCATTAACTCCAACTATCATTCGACATTGATTGGTATGATTGCCTGGCCACTGGATAGTGAAAAAAGGCTCCGACTGCATGCAGGATTGGGACTGAGGACAGTGATTGTCAGCGAGAGTAAATACTGGATTGCAACGGGCCTGAATCAATCAGAGACAACAAGCGGGCCCAATAATAGCCTCAATACTTTCACGCTTCTACTCCCTCTGGAGTTTAGTTATAGTCTAGGTCGAATCACGTTGGCGACTCGCTGGGAATTGGGGATTACCCGCTATAGTCGAATCAGTAGCCGGAGCCAGCAGCGAGGTCTTTGGGGACACTTCGAGATTGGATACGATTTGCAGAAGCCAGAAACCAAATAGTCTCGTTTTATCGTTATCTTTAGCATATGACAGCTACTGTAAGTCAAGATAAGTCTACACCTATTCAGGCTCGTGGATTGGTTTGGACTCTAGATCGGTACCATCGCGCCATCGAGACGGGGGTGTTCACTGAAGACGACCGTATCGAATTGTTGGATGGGAAAATCGTAGAAAAAATGTCTGTAGGAAATCTACACGCTTCTTGCACCATGATTCTCATGGAATATTTCATGTATAAACTTGGTAGAGCGTATCAGTACAGATCAGAGAATCCAATAATTCTTAACAATCTAACAGAGCCCGAACCTGATTTTGTAGTTGTACAACGCAGTGATAATAATTACAAGGAAGGCCATCCCAAGGTCTCTGATATTTTTTTACTAATTGAAGTTGCGGAAGAGAGTTTGCACAGGGACCGTAATAAAAAAGCTAAGCTCTACGCACATGCAAACATATCAGAATACTGGATCATAAATTTGGTTAATCGCCAAATAGAAATTCATACTAAGCCATCAGTAGAGAATGGAGTGTTTGGCTCAGTGCAGCATTTCAAAGAAAAAGAGCAATTTGATAGCCCTTTTGTAGGTGAGGTTTTGGTCAAAGATTTACTGCCCTAGCTTAACAAGGCTAACAACCACTCCTTTTCACTCATACCTTCACTTTTGAGTACAGATTCTTTAAGTTGCTGTCTGCCAGCAGTGTCTGTATCGGGTAGAGCCAGGTACTGGCGCAAAAATTTGGTGAATTGGCCATAGTTGTGCCTATGAAAGTCACTTACCTCTCTGCGGCGTAGAAATTGATCTAATCCGTCTATTTGACCATACAAGGCATCAAAGGCATCTGTCTCCAGAAAGATCTTAATGAGTAGGCTTCTGCAGATGAGGTTGTTAAGCTGGTCCGAGCGATCGACTTGTTGAAGGAAGGGTAGGGCTGCTGAGAAATGCTTGCGGGCAAAAGCCAATCTGGCGAGATTTAAGCTCAGGTTGCTGGTTCTGTACTTTTCGACAACCGAAGTGTGGTAAGTGTCTATAAATCCTTCCACCCAGTCCAATTCATCGACCTTTATACCTATACCAACGATGTTGCTGAAGGTGAACCTGGATATTTGCCCATTCTCCATCAGGAGCCCTTCTTCCAGGGCAAAGCGATATAGTTCCCATGCTTCCAGCGTAAATCTTTTTTCGCCTCGATTATGCTTTCGTATGCAATAATTGATGGCAAACAAATACAAATCTTTCCGCTCAGTTAAGGGAAAGCTAGGCGCATGTGTGGTGAATAGAATTTTAAATTGCTGGAAATGCTCTGGGCTGCTTTCTTCTGATAAAAATCCATAACAATGATAGTATAATGCAACAGCGGGTACTTCATAGAATGGGAGGGAAGGAATGACATCGATGATGTAGTTGAGTAGGCCAAAATCATATTGCACAGGGTGAACAGCTTGATGACTGAGCTGTGTACAGGCGTGCCTGAGTTTTTCCATCAAAAACAGAAGATCTATTCCGTTGGCAACCGACTGTAGGTCTAGGTCTTTACTTCTGCGATTACTGCTGGCATAGGCTATTTTTTCTATCCTTGATGATTGTTCTACGCGGAAAAAATCAGTATTCCGCCAAGGGTGTTTTCCTAGAAGTCGATCTAGCCTGCGGTGTGCAAACTCGAAATGTTTAGACAGCTTTCTTCTACGGTACATGCGCACCTTCTCCAGTTGATAAGCTATATCTCTCGTCTCGTGACTCACAATCAACAGGTATCTTTCAATCCGCTTTTGTAAATCACTCATGGTGCCTCTGAGTCGTAGGTCATCAAATGGGAGATTGGGGAAAGTAGCCTGGTACACCTTTTGTCTGGAGAGTGGCAAGGCATTCGATAAATCTTGCTTTCGTAGAAAGTTAAAGAGTTGCTTTAGATCTTCACGACGATTAAAAAAGTCAGATCTAAGTGCAGTATTGATGCCCCTAATCTCATCAGGAGAGAGCGTTTGCCAGAGTTGGATCAGCTTGTTTTGTGATGTTATTTCCACATTTTTAATAAGTAAGGGCAAAAATATAAGGATAAAATGAATTTTTTGATAAAAAATTCTTCCACAAATTTACAATTTTGACCTTGCTCTAAAATCTGCTGAAGCCAACATTTGTATCAATTAATATCTATCAGACATGCGCTTCAAATTTCTTTACCTCTTATTGGTTGGTTGTGTGTTTTCAGTTGCTGCTCAAATTGAAGAGCGAGTCTACGGCGGACCAGAAAACGAATTCTCTGTTGGTCTTACACAAATGAGTGATGGCAGCTTCCTGCTTTCTGGGTCTTCGGCTAGTTTCGATCAGGAAGATGGGTATCGAGCTTTTATCGTCAAGGTAGACGATCAGGGCGAAGAGTTGTGGCGCAGAGCCTATGACGATTATCGGTCTGCAGTCAAAGTATTTGAAGAAGCTGACGGTAGCCTTACTGCCTTAATGATAAGAGCAGAGGGCAACTTCTCTATCAATGACGATGGTGCATACATCGTAAGTATGAGCAGCCATGGTGATATAGTGACAGAAAATCTGGTCAGAAACTTTGATCTCAGAAGAGTCATCAGATCGTCGGATGGCAACTTTGTTCTGTCTGGCCAGACCTCAATAAATACCGATGGCTGTGCGATCACCTTGAAAGTGACACCATTGGGTGACATCTTGTGGTCTGATTGTCGGGGGCGTGCAGAAAACGACTATGCCTGGACACTTTTAGAAGACGCTGCGGGCAACTATGTTTCAGGGGGGATATCCTACAGGCCGGGCCCGCCTACGGGCTCTGAAAGTATCGTTACCAAGTATAGCTCAACAGGAACTGTAATCTGGGAATCGTTTTTAGGACCAAACGCCATGCATAGTTATTATGCCGGAGCATTAGGTGAGAAATCAAATGGCAATTATCTGGTTGCCCAGTTAGATCAAATTGGGACTTCTCAGATGGACATCCTGTTTCAAGAAATCTCATCAAGTACTGGGCAGGTCATTAACTCTGAGTTTTTACCCAGAACAGGTCGGGCATTTGTCAATGACATGGTTGCCGATGGTGTGGGTGGTTTTTATACCGTTGGCAATCGCGATATGAATACGAACGGTGAATTCGATGTAGAATTGATACATATCGATGGGGATCTCCAGGTGGAGATTATAGCCAACTATGGTAGTTTGCTCAATGATTTCGGACGGGAGATTGTCGTTACATCAAACGATCGGCTGGCGCTGCTCGGGTATACCAATAGCTTTGGTCAGGGAGGGAACGACTTCTACTTTTTATTACCAGATCAAGATGGTCAACTAGAGACCAATCGATTAAGCGGCCGGGTAGCTTTCGATACCCTAGAAAATTGCTTCATTGAAGCCGAAGAGCAAGGACTCGATCAGTGGATAGTGGCTGCAGCAGGCTCCGAAGGAACGACTTACGCCATGACTTTTTCGAATGGCCACTACAGTTTGCCCTTAGACGCGGGCAATTATGAGGTGTCCACACTGCCTCCCAGCAATTACTGGTTGCCTTGCTTCGAGTCTATACCCGTAGATATCGATGGGACTACCGAGGCTATGGCAAATCATCCTATTCAAGCAGAGGTAGAATGCCCCGAGCTGACGACGAACATTACCACTTTCTTTTTGGAAGAATGTCCCAATGGTATTGTCAGAGTCAATTATGCCAATTTGGGCACCGCAAGCGTAGACTCCGCCTGGATTGATGTCGTCTTTGATAGCCTGATTACTGTAGAAGATGCCGATTTGCCGGGCCAACTTGTTGGCGAGAATACCTTCCGGTATAGTATCGGATCCCTTCTTGTAAACGAGTCTGGTTGGTTTCAGATATACATATCTTTTGATTGTAGTGTAGAAGATGGGCAGGCACTTCTATTGCAGAGTCAAATATTTCCAGATACGCTTTGTGGCCCTGATGAAGACTTTTCTGGTGCCATTTTGGAAGTTGGCGCCAATTGCACAGGCAACGAAGTGCAACTAACCATTAGCAATATCGGTGATGGCCCTATGATGGGTCCGCAAGAGTATATTGTAATCGAAGATGCAGTTTTGCGCGATGTCGCTCCGGTTTCTCTGGGTGTTGGTCAGGAACTGGTTCTAGACTACGAAGCCATTGGTTCTACCTTCACCCTCTCCATACCCCAGGAACCAGGAGCACCTGGTAGTACCTTGCTGACTACCGTTGTAGAAGGATGTAATCCATTCGATGTCGGGATGGATAGTCGTGGCTATACCAACCAGTTTCCTTTGGAAGAAGATGGCTCTCTAGCAACTGATCTGTTTTATTTTCCGGCAGCAGACCCAATAGATTTTCAGAACGGAATGGCATTTCCACAGGGTTACGGAGCTGATCGGTCTGTCTCGCCAGAAAGTAGTATAACCTATACATTGCCCTTCGACTTTAGGACACCCGATACGCTTAGCTCGCTGATGTTAGTCGTGGAGCCTTCTGCTCATCTTGATTTGGGTACCCTCCGATTCACGGAAAATAGCCATGCTTATCAGGCCAGGATCGGTGCAGCAAATCGGCTGGAGATTTATTTTGAAGATTTACCAGCCAGAGATTTGACTCAGGAAGGGGAGGGGTACATCAGCTTCATGATGTCTTTACTGCCAGATTTGCCCACCGGAACGCAAGTCATCAACCGATATAGTATTCAACTTGATTTTAATGAGGTAATCGAGTTGGGAGAAACCTTTCACACCGTCGGTCCTACAGATCTGACCGTGCTGGTATACGATGATGAACCAGAGTACGCTAAAGATGCTCAGCTTAAGGTATTCCCTAATCCCTTCGTGCACAGTGTCCATTTTCAGTGGTCATCCTTACCTGGCAGAGACCCTGTTCGGCTCGACATATTTGATACTCACGGCCGGCTTGTCGAGCGTCAATCAGTACCCTATACAGCAGGTGGAACCCTAATGTGGCAGCGCGGACAATTGCCTGCTGGAGTGTATCAATTTGTACTCAGTCAAGGTGATAAGCGCATCCAAAGTGGTCGGTTGCTGGCTCATTAACGGCTTCCTCTTTCAGACTTCCGCAGGTCAAAGCATTCCCCGAATGCTTTGATCCACGCGAGACTGCTGGTGGCAGGAACAGCGGGATGGATGCATTCCCCGAATGCTTTGATCCACGCGAGACTGTTGGTGGCAGGAACAACTGTGTGAAGATATCCCCCGGATTCTGGGTGGATTTATTTTAGGCCTTCTGTTTGCTCATAATCTGTACAGCAGGATTGGGCAAACGGGAGGTTTGTTTGGTTCCGACCTGCGGAAGTCCAAGAAAAAATCAATGTCCCCACATGTAAGCACATTGTTTGGCGAAAGCCTATGCCTAGAGAAGATTATACAGATTAGTTGGTATGCATTTATTCTGAGATTGGTGAAAATTGTGAAACTTTATTAGGCTTTTTGCTGGTGTTTGTTACCTTTGAACACTACTATATGTCACATGATGAAATAACTGGCGATTTCCAGCTTATACACATTTCGGACTTTCTACGAACTTTTTAAACAACATTCCCAAGTAATGAAGAAACTATACTTGCTCGGGCTTCTAGTGGTATGCCTTGCCGCTTCTATCTCAGCCCAAAATCAGAGGTTTTACTATGCCGACGGCGATAAAGTATTCCTCAACGAAACCACCACTTCTTACATAGTACAAACGACGGACCTAGACGCACTCAACAAATTGGTTGACGACCCGGATCAACCTGGCTTTGACCAGGTGGCGGCTTTTATACATAAAGGTTATGCCATGGTGAAGCCCAGTTCAGAAATGACGGGGCCGGCCATTATTCAAAGTCTTGGTTTTTCTGCTAGCAACACTCAAGTATCACCGGCTTACAGCCTGGATGATGGCTACACCATGTACCCGACCTGGCGTGTGGTAGCCAAGCCGCTTAAGGCTTTTGAGCAGTTGGCACTTGCTGAGCTTCAGAAATACGACCGTCGCAATTTGAGCGAGCGTTATGGCGTCTATCGCCAGGACCTTGTTCATCTCGATCAGGTTTTTGAAGTAGCCAATGCGCTTTACGAAACCGGACTTTTCGAGTTTGTGCATCCTGATTTCTACGCGCCCATCGAGCGCAATCAAATTGCGGATCCACTGTTTAACCAGCAGTTCCAGATGCACAATACGGGCCAAACACTCGACGGCGTCCCTGGCCAGGCAGATGCTGACTGTAATGCGCTGGAAGCCTGGGGAGTAACTCTTGGATCGAGTTCTACTACCGTAGCTGTCATCGACGACGGTATGGAGAACCACGAAGATTTCAACAATTCTAGTGGTGCCAGCAGATATACGGCAGGTTTTTCTCCTGCTAATAATGGCAATGGTAATGCGGTAGCCGGTAGCGCACACGGGGTTTCTTGTGCAGGTAGCATTGGCGCTTCTCACAACAGCTTAGGTGTGCGAGGTGTAGCTCCACTTGTCAACTTTATTTCCGTTAACATCTTCATAGGCGGGGAGTCCACTCAGGATATTGCTGATGGATTTACCTGGGCGAAGAATGCGGGAGCCGATGTAATGAGCAACTCCTGGGGGTACACTTCATGTAACCTGAGCTTCTCGAACATCAATAATGCTATTGCAGATGCGACCAATAACGGTCGTGGTGGACTGGGCTGTGTAATCACCTTCTCTTCTGGTAATGGTTACAACAGTTGTGTAAACTACCCAGCAAGACTTAATGATGTAATTGCAGTTGGTGCCTTCGCCAATACGGGTATTCGCTCTGCTTACAGCAACTA
>JBCBVN010000077.1:0-15184 GCA_039817625.1 Bacteroidota bacterium | reverse complement strand
CCAGCAAAAGCAGGCCAGCTGGCGCACAGATCCCAGTAAATCTGGTGCGGCAGGTGCAATGGGTGATATCGGCACCCATGCAGAAAATCTGGCCGAGTACATGACCGGGCTGAAAATCAGTGAGCTATGTGCAGACCTGACGACTTTCGTGCCCGGGCGTGAACTGGATGATGATGGTAGTGTACTGCTGCGCTTTGAGGGAGGAGCGAAGGGCATCTTACACGCCAGTCAAATCTGTGTAGGAGAGGAAAACAGCTTGAACATTCGCATCTATGGTGATCGAGCCGGGCTAGAATGGCACCAGATGGAACCCAACACGCTGCTGGTAAAACATCCCGACAGAGCCACTGAAGTTTATCGAACGGGAGTGGGCAGCGACCTGACCGAGGCTGCTCAGCACGCGACTCGGATACCCGCCGGCCATCCAGAAGGATTTTTGGAAGCATTTGCCAACATTTACAGAAACTTCGCAGCTTGTCTTCGCGCTCGCCTGGCTGACTCTGAACCTGATTCACTAGACTTAGACTTTCCTGGCGTCGAGGATGGTTTGCGCGGCATGCAGTTTATAGAGGCCGTCGTGGCAAGCAGCCACAGCGACCAGAAATGGATAAAGCTGTAAATTTTGGCCAAGACGGAGAAACAAAAGCTGGGTAGCTTGGGGGAAGGCTATGCATGCCGATACCTAGAGCACGAGCAATATCGAATTCTGGAGCTCAATTGGCGATATCGGCGGACGGAGGTCGATATTATAGCCATGGAGGGAGACGTGATGGTATTTGTAGAAGTAAAGACGCGCACTCAGGACTATTTTGGGTCACCTGCTTCGACTGTAGAAGATGCTCAGCAGGGCCGATTGAGCAGAGCTGCTGGTGCCTATATGGAACAAACGGGGCACGATTGGGAAATTCGCTTCGATATCATCGGTATTCTTATTGAAGAAAATGGGGATTACCAATTAGAGCATATCAAAGACGCCTGGTGGCCGGGACTATGACTCTGAGCAACTATCTTTGCCAACCCTCAAAAAATCATCTACCCAATTGCAAGTTACCGACTACTTCTCTGCAGCCAAGGACCAGACACTAATTAGTTTTGAAGTACTGCCACCGCTTAAAGGAGGCGGCATCGAGGACATATTCCATTCCCTGGATCCTCTGATGGAGTTCAAGCCGCCTTTCATTGATGTTACCTACCATCGCGAAGAATTTATTTACAAGCGTAGGCCGAGCGGTTATTACGAGAAGACTTCTATTCGCAAAAGACCCGGAACGGTAGGTATTTGTGCAGCCATCATGAACCGCTATGGTATAGATGCCGTGCCTCATTTGTTGTGTGGTGGTTTTAATCGCAGCGATACGGAGAACGCCTTGATCGATCTGGCCTTTTTGAAAGTTGAAAATGTACTTGCCCTGAGGGGGGATGCGCGAAAGTTTGAGGGGAAGTTTATTCCCGAAGAGGATGGTCATGAGTATGCGCTGGATCTCGTTAAGCAGATCGCGGATATGAATAATGGCCAATATCTGGACGAGTTGGTAGAGGAAGGTGCTAAAACCAAATTCTGCATAGGGGTGGCTGGATACCCGGAAAAGCACTTTGAGGCGCCCAATTACGACAGCGATCTCAAGTATCTGAAAGCAAAAGTCGATGCGGGGGCGAGTTACATCGTTACTCAGATGTTTTTTGATAATGCCAAGTACTTCAAATTTGTAGACGATTGCCGGGCTATGGGGATCGATGTGCCCATCGTACCGGGACTAAAGCCAATTACCAAGAAATACCAGCTGAGTAGTATTCCCCGCAATTTTTATGTAGATCTGCCCGAAGACCTGGTCAAGGCTGTTTCCAAGGCTAAGGATGCAGAAGGGCGCAGACAGGCAGGCATAGCCTGGTGTACGGCCCAGTCTAAAGAACTAAAAGCGGCGGGTGTTCCTTGTTTGCACTATTATACTATGGGAGATAGTAAGACCATTAAGCAGGTAGTGGAAGGGGTCTTTTAAAGCTATAAATATTGTGCTTAAAACACTATTTTTACAGCTCTACACATTTAAGTATAAACCGGTTTGCTCCCGATTATGGGAGGAGACCATAACAACCCACATTAGACAATGAGTAAATTTGATGAGAAACTAGCCGCTTATAAGGCCGAGCTCGACAAATTCGGTGGTGGAGACCACGATCTGCTTCACAAAGTAACCAAGGGTTTAGGCCCATCTATCTACAATGCAGATAGCCACCTGGTGGCCTGTTCGGATAAGGAAGAAGTTGCTCGTGTTGTAAATAACTTCGGTGTAAAGAAATTAGGTGCCAGCCAAGCGGACGCAGAGGCTGCCGTAGCTAAGGTGTGCAAAGCATATGACACTCGCCAGAAGCACCGCGCTGTGTTTTACTACATGGTGGTCAAGGAGCTCGGAAAAGAGGGTGTTTACGCTTAATTATTCTGCGCCAAAAACCCGGTGACCAGCTGGTCCAGGGCGTCGGCTTGTTCGGCATGTACCCAATGACCACTATTCGCTACTGTTTCTAAGGTAGCGCCGGGAAATAAGCTGAGAGCTTGCGGCCAATCTTCGTCAGAAATGTAATGGCTGCGATCTCCTCTGATAAATAGGGTCGGCCCATCATAGGTCGGCCCTTCTATTTTGGCTAAAATCTGCTGGTAATCTCGATATAGAACCTCCAGGTTCATTTTCCATTGGAAGCCACCTTCTTTTCGTCGGCTCAGATTCTTGAGTAAAAACTGCCGAACTCCTGCTTCTGATATGGTTTGAGCCAAATGATCTTCAGCTTCGGACCGACTCTGGATTTGGTCGATGTTCATTGATCTGAGGGCTGCAAATATCTGGTCATGACCTCCAGGGTAGGTCTTGGGTAAAATATCTACGACGATGAGTGCTTTGACTAAATCTGGGTAGTGTAGCGCCAGTTGCATAGCTGTTTTTCCGCCCATGCTGTGCCCCAAAATGATGGCTTCGTGTAGCCATTCCCCTTCCATAAAGTCAGCTAAATCTTCGGCCATTAACGGATAGCTGTGGCCATCTAGATGAGGAGATCTCCCGTGGTTGCGTTGGTCTACCAAAAAGACGGTGTGATCCTTGGCCCAGCGCTTGCCCAGGGTTTGCCAGTTGTCGAGGGTCCCAAACAGGCCATGTAAAATGATTAAAGGCGGGCCTTGACCCAGTATTTTGGCATTGAGCATGCTAATAGAACGGCTCGATTACAAAAAAGGGTCGCCAGATTCCGGGGCTTTGGGATATAATATTTCCCCCTTTTTAGGCATCTGGTATCCATCGGCGTGCTTAGGCAAGTAGTGGGTCTGGCGAATGATGAGTCCTGCAAGGACACCAAATAAAAATCCGCCTATATGGGCCCACCAGGCAACGCCTCCACTCAGGCTTGGACCGCTTTGCAACTGGGTGTACCCCATATAGCTCTGCTGAGCAATCCAGAATAGTAGAAAGAAGAAAGCGGGCACAGCCACACGGAATACAAATAAATACCCTTTGACCTTTGATCTGGGAAACATAACCAAATAAGCACCCATGATGCCCGCCAGTGCACCACTGGCCCCAACCATTGGAACCGGACTTTCCGGGTTAATAAAAATTTGGCCTGCATGTGCAGCTAAGCCGCTGACTAAATAAACCACTAAGAAAACGACACTTCCTACTGAGGCTTCTACGTTATCGGCAAAAATCCACAGAAAGAGCATATTGCCGCCCAGGTGCATGAGCCCTCCGTGCAAAAACATACTAGTCAGCAAGGTGAAGTGGTCCTGCCCGTTTGTGATTTCTGCGGGTATGGCTCCGTAGGTGATCAGGAAAGTATCTATGTCTTTCGGAGCCAAAGACATCTGGTACAGAAAGATGATGACGTTGACTATGATCAAGCCATAGGCCAGGTGGGGCGAATAGCCACCGCGAACCTGATCGTCTCCAATGGGTAAAAACATAAAAAATTAGCTGTCGGTCCGATTAGCACGCCTGATGATGGTTGCCTGCAAGCGATAAACGTCAAATGATGCTCGCTCTTCGTTGGAAGGGTAGGGGTCAACTGCGTTGACGACAACCTCTGCTTCAGACGATAAAGAGAAAGTAGTCGGCCTGCGACTGCCTGCCGGGTGCTCGATCTCGCGGCTGCTACCATCAGCAAATGTCACTTGAAACTTTACCTCTCCCGCACGCATACAATTGACGCCTGTAGGGCATCGACTTTCGGCCGTAATGGCATCGAAACGGAATCCAACCTCCTGGCTCGATTGTAAGGCAGCACTTTCCCCAGGTGCTAACGAGAAGGTTTCATCATAATCAACCTGTACCAAGCCTTCTGGTGCCTCTTTGCACTTTGAGGCCAGAGAAAGTAAAGCAATAGCCAGGATAATAGTAAATCGCATAAGGTAGATGGTTTGGGCTAAGATAGGTCATTTGCAGCAGCTCATCTCAGCAGCGTGATGACTTCCCAGAAGCAGGCCGTATATTTAGTGTTGTAATTACACAATAAACAATTTACATGAAAATGAGAACGACCTTATTCCTTATTATACTGCTCAGCGCAGGCCAAGTTTCGGCTCAAAATGACCTGGAAGAGATCCTGTGGTCTTCCCAAACCTTCGCATCGATCGTGGAGGAGGGCAATGCCTACTTTGCACGCAAGCACCCCGGGATGAATGCTCGGGAATTATCTAGTGGGACTTTCAGAGATAGCGAGTTTGTCAAGTTTCAGCGCTGGCAGGCTTTCTGGTCAAAGCGACTGGACCGCGATGGATTTCTGGCAGATATCACCGCCTTTCATCGGGCTGATCACCATCAATCTGCCGGTCGAAGTGCGAGCCCATATCAGAATGTTGCATGGACCAACATCTCCTACGAGGGGTATATCACCGGACAAATAGGCCTGGGTAGAACAACCTCTATTGGGTTTCATCCGACAGATCCTAATACCTGGTATGTAGGAGCAGCTATAGGTGGAATTTGGCGCACAACCGACAATGGGCAGACTTACACGCCTCTTGGCGATGATCTGCCTTTTCTGGCCGTGAGTAGTATCGTAGTCGATGCCGATAACCCCAATACCATTTACATCGCTCTGAGCGATCACGTCTGGTATGGACCGCCTAGCATCGGTGTGTATAAATCAACGAATGCCGGAGCTAGCTGGGAGCCCACGGCTCTAAGCCTTGAATTTACCGAAAATACCCGCATTTACTGGGTAGAAGCAGATCCCAATGACCCACAGACTTTACTGGTGGCGACTCAAGACGGACTGTACAGAACAACCAACGGGTTTCAGACCGTCAGCCAGATCAATAGTATCAACTGCTTTCACGTCCGCTATCATCCCAGTAACTCTAATTTGGCCTATCTGTCAGACGCGAACGGGCGCGTATATCGCAGCATCAATAATGGTCAAAGTTTTTCACTGTCCACCGATTTAGGAAATGGTCGGGTATACCTCGAAGTAGGTAGCCAAAATGAGGATGAGGTCTATGCGCGCGCAGGCAATGCACTCTTTCGCTCCAGCAATCAAGCACAGACTTTTTCGCAAGTCGGTACGACTCAGGAAAGTAATGAGGCTTTTCGCATGGCACTCAACAACAACGATATCATACTGTCGGGTAATTTTGAGATCAGCCTTTCGACTAATGGTGGTCAGAGCTTCACGACCATCACCAACTGGCTGGGTAATGGTGGTCTTCCACTCATTCACGTAGACCAGCGCAATGTATTTACCAACCCACTGCAACCGGATTTTATCTATTTCTGCAATGATGGAGGTGTGTTTAGATATCGGGTAAGTACCGGGAGTTTTGAGGACTTGTCAGATGGTCTGCTGATTACCCAATTTTATGATATTGCCGTGTCCCAATCAGATCCCAATATTGTAGGAGGCGGATCCCAGGACAACGGTAATGTCTTCAGAACATCAGCGGGGCTTTGGCAGCAGTATGCCTCCACAGGAGATGGGATGAATCAGGATATTGATCCCACTAATTCCAATATTCGGTTCTGGGCCTATCAAAACGGCGCCATGCGGAGATGGACAAATGGTTCTAATGTGAATATAGAACCTCCAGGTACCAATGGAGGGGCCTGGGAAACTCCTTTCAAACTCGATCCCTCAAATCCGAATCGAATCGTAGCTGGCTATGGTCGCATCTACGAATCATTTGATCAGGGGACAACATGGACAGACATCAGTGGTCTGCTAAATGGGAACTTCATGGAAGAACTGGCCATCGCTCCTTCTAATGGTGAGCGTATTTATGTAGTCCAGGGATCTAACTTGTTCGTCAAATCGGTCAATTCCGATAACTGGACCGTCAAGAGTTTACCCAGCAGCAGCATATCCGATATCGAGGTGGACTTCGTAGACAGGAACCTCCTCTATATTTCTGCCGATGGTTATCTGGACGGCCAGAAGGTGTGGCGCTCTGACAATGCGGGAAATAGCTGGACCAACATCAGCGGAACTTTGCCCAATGTGTCTACAGGCGCTATAGAGCTCGTGGAAGGCACGGACGGGGGCATATTTGTGGGCAATGACAATGGCGTTTACTACCGCGACAATCAGACCAACCAATGGGACCAATTCGGCAATTTGCCCAATACCAGGGTTGAGGATATTGAGATACAGTACACTGATGAGATCATTCGCGTGGGAACACACGGCCGAGGAGTTTTGGAAGCTCCCCTGACCGTATTAAATCCGCTACCCGTAGAGTGGGGTCGATTTACTGCCGAGGCTAAGGATGGTTGGCGAGCGTTACTGCATTGGGAAATCTTAAGTGCGGAGAACTTTAGCCATTTTGTCATAGAGCGCGCCTTTGATGGCCGAAACTTCGAGGCTATCGGTCAGATCAATGGGACTTCCGCAGGTGGAGGCCATTACACTTACACTGATGTCGTGCTCGATCATATACAGGCTTATTATCGCATTCGCGCTGTTGATCTGGACGGTAGTTATTCAAATTCCGTGATCCAGGCCGTCAGCTGGAGTAAAGACCAGGCAGGTGATCTGGGTTTATATCCCAATCCCACCGATGGTTTACTAAATATTGAGATTAGCTCAGGAGGTGCAAGGATAGTCGAGTGGTCAGTGGTAGATCTCAGAGGTGCATTGGTTCTTCGCGGAGTCTGCTCGGTGCAGGCAGATGCCAGGCGATGCCAGATCATTGTAAATGATTTAGCTACCGGCACTTATATGCTCCAGTTGACAGACGGAGACCGCATCGAAGTGGAGCGCTTTGTAAAGCAATAGCTATACCCAGCACGGAGTGGTTTGGGACAATTAGAGCGTAGGCAACGAAGCCAGAGGCTACGAGGACAAGCTATAAAGTCCCAAATCATTTCGTAATGGGTATACTTTGCTGCTGCGCCCTTTGGTTTCGATAATGATATTATACCTGACCAGGGGGCGCAGCCCCACTATTCGTAGGTCATCGTTACCAGCCTGAGCTTGTTTCGACGTTCTGATGGTATGATCAGCTCATTGGCAGCTACTTGCTTACCATCGCGGAAGCGCAGGCGCAGATCGAGGTCGCGCGTGTGGAATAGGCTGTTTCTATCGGACTCGCCGTAGCCATCGAGCACGTACTCGCTGACCGTGTTCTCCTGTCGGATTTCGTCATTGAATAAGAAACGCAACCGCTGAGGAGTTCTCACCAGGAAAAAAGAGCTGAAGGCTCCTCCGTCATCCTGACTGTACTGGCGTTTGTGCAAGACTTTATCCCAGTGGAGGTCACCGTCGGGGTGGACACTGAGGATGAGCATTTCGTCGTAGTGGTAATCGACCAGAGGGCGATTAAAAGAGTTGACGATTTGTACCTGATTGGCGGTACTTCGTCTTTCAAACTGGCGGTTGCGCTCGGTGATGAGCAAGATGCCTCCATCTCGCCTCAACACCAGATCTCGAACGGCTAGTTCTTCAATGCCCTCTCGGTTGCGGCGTCTCCCCCCTTCAATACTGTTGATCAGATCTTGCTCAAAGCCTTTGAATACCAGGGTGTGTTCGGCCGGCTTTGAAGGGTCGTAGTAGAAATAGAAGTAGCCTTCAGCCCGTGAAATGTCGCGTTCGGTAAATAGTCCGCCACCAACGAGTCGGTTATTGAGGTTGTCGTATTTGAAGTAGACATCATACGTCAGGCTATCTCCCAGGGGTATGTTGCTGAGCCCGGACGAGTAAGTGGTGTCGTAGGGCAAGACGAAGAGCTCGAATTTGTGTTCTTTGCGTCTGCTGAGGAAGTTGTTTCTTTCGGTAATGATGAAGGAGTTTCCGTCGTCAGCTATTTCGGCTTGCAAGAAGCTCTGGTCGAAAAAGAAATCGTCGGGTTGGATGAGACTGCGCCTGATGAGTTCCATATTATCCAGATCGACGGAGAATGCGGTAAACCGGCTCTGCTCATTATACAGGATGATCAGACTTTTGGAGTGATCTTCACTTTGTACACTGAGGTAGTTTGGGGTATTGAGGCTAAAACCGATGTCGGCCAGGGTAACACTATCTCTGATATTGGCGGCGGGGTCGTAGCTATCAACCTGAAGATGTATATGCCCCTTCTCGCGATAGAGATAGATGAGTTTAAAGTCCTGTGGCGTAGAGACCATATCGATCAATCGCACATTCCTGCCACGCAGTTCCAATTCTTTTTCCCAGCTCTCGCGCATACGTCGATCGTAGGCCGTGACAAAAAATTTGGTTCCTCTGTCCTGCAGCAACAGGCTGCGGCCACCTAGTTTGCCAATCAGGTGATATTCGGTATCTGCTCTGATGTTTATTTCTTCGCTGAGGGTAAGTGTTTGCGCTTGGAGGGACCGACCTGCGTAAGTCCAAAAAAGTGCTACTATTCCCAGGGAAAACCAGACGGCAGAAAAGGAGGTAGAAGAACGCATGATTGGATGGTGTTTGATGCTACTCCAAGTTTAACGGTCATATTCGGGCTCTAGTTGTAATGGAAACCCGCTGGAGGATCATATTGTCGAGCAGCAGTCAAGACCTAAATGCCCTTAACTGCGTTAATAGGATTGTGAATCAATTAAACAAAGCGATGAAGCGCAATTTTTCTACTCTTTTATCGGCTGTTTTCGGCCTGACTATAAGTGTATCTGCCCAGGCCCCAACCGACCAGGATACGACTCTGTTGTGGGCGATTTCGGGGAATGATCTGGAGGAGACCAGTTATCTGTTTGGTACCATACACCTGATACCCGAGGAAGATTTTTTCATGCCCAAGACGGTGACCACGGCTTTTCAGTCTTCGGAGCGTGTCGCCTTTGAGATCGATATGAAGGAGATGGAAGATCCGAGTTTGCTATTCTCTATAATGGGGCGTCTGCAGATGTCGGATGGAGTGAAAATCAAGGATTTGATCGAAGATGATGAGTACCAGATGGTCAAGTCTTACTTCGACTCTGCGGGTATACCTTTTGCTATGTTTGAGAACTGGAAGCCGATGTTCCTGTCGGCTATGGTTGGTCAGGATATGGAAGATATGGGATTTGGTGGCCTGATGGGTGGAGGCGATGACGAGGAGAGCAGTATTCGCTCTTATGAGCTGGAGTTGTCGGAACTGGCTGAAAAAGGAGAGAAGGAGGTTTTTGGTCTGGAGACTATGGACTTTCAGCTGAATGTATTTGATAGCATTCCCTACGAAGCCCAGGCTCAGATGCTGGTCGAGGCAGTAGAAAATGATCTATCTGGCGGACCTACGGCCGATAATGATTTTGACCGAATGGTCGATATGTACAAGCGCCAGGCCATCAGTGAAATGGTAGAGATGATACGGGAGAGTGCAGGAGAAGGAGGCGACAGCAACTTTGAAGAGTTTCTGCTGGTTCGTCGCAATCGCGCCTGGATACCGCTCATGGCAGAAGCAATGAGTGGCGGTTCGGTCTTTTTTGCAGTAGGTGCAGCCCATCTCGGTGGAGAAGATGGCGTGATCAAGTTGCTAAGAGATGCCGGGTATCAGGTAGAGGGGGTGTATGAGTGATTCTTAGTCAGAAGCCTGACCGGGCGACATAATAATTGTTGGACCTAGCCAAAAAAGGAATCTAGTTTACTCAGCGAGGGCGCTTATAGCTGCCATTACCTTTTCTGAGGCCAGTACTTTGACCCTTCCTACTGGTTTGGGACCTTCGTAAATTTCAAATTGATTGTCTGGTTCTAACCATTCTTTAGGAGCTTTTGAGGATAAGAACTCTGCTAATCCAAACCAGCTTCCATTGGGGGAATTTTTGTCTAACCAGGTAAATCTAAGGCTCCATGCGTTGGCCTTCCATTCTTGAGCACTCTGTGAAAAGAATTTCACAGGAGCTGTATAAGTATTGCCATTGGGTAGAGCAACCTTTCCACCACTCGCTGGGTGGAACCAATCTACTATTACAAGTACATTCTTCATTATCAGCTATTTAACAATTGAAAAGTTGGTTATGGTTGCATATTGAAGGTCTGTAATTTCAGCATATACAGCGGGTCCTATACCATCTAAATTAGTCAATCTGAATAAACCACTATAAACGGAGTCTGACAATTCAATACTACAGATCAGAAAATTTCTACCATCATAAAGCAAGTTGCCCCAGCTTAAAGCATTTTCAAACGACTCTGCGAACCATTTACCCTCCAAAGAGTTTGTTCCAGGTCGAAAGCCATTTGAGAGTAGATCTTCGTGCTCTGCGTTGCTAATTGCGCGGAATAGGTGCATATGTAAAAATAAAGTTTTTTTATTTGCAGGCAGCGCGCAGCGCTGCCTATACGTTTTCCCCCCAGTTTGATGATATTTTGGTGTTGATTCTCAACACACGGCTCGCTTTCTTACTCACTAGTGCCGTGTATATGATAGCAAGAAGGCTCGGTGCACAGTCGCCGAGCCTTCTTTTATTATTCGCTGACCTTCAACTCTTCTGGGTAAATAGACAGGTCTATGCCCCAGGCTAGGGGTAGCCAGTAATAGACGACAAGCGTGAGTAGCACAATGGACAAGATGTTCATCCAGATGCCTACGCGGATCATGCCCGGAATGGTGAGATAACCAGAACCAAAAACGACGGCATTGGGTGGGGTAGCTACAGGCAGCATGAAAGCACAACTGGCGGCTACGGTGCAGGCGATCATCAGCCCGTAGGGATGCAAACCCAGGGATAGTGATAAGGCCGCCAGGATAGGCAGCAGCATCGAGGCCGTAGCAACATTGGAGGTGATCTCAGTGAGGAAATTAACGGCTGCCGTGAGGATAAACAGAAGCAGCAAAAAGGGCAGTACACCCAGACCTGATAGCTTTAGACCAATCCATTGGTCCAGACCAGAAGCTTGAAAAGCTGCGGCTATGGATAAACCGCCTCCAAACAGCAATAAAATGCCCCAGGGTATACCCTCGGCAGTTTGCCAGTCGAGCAGTCGGGTGTACTTGGGCTGGTTGAGATTGGCACGATCGTGCACGAAAGCATCCGGCTCTGTAGCGCCCTTAAATTCTTCGACTTCATCTTTTGAGACCGGGACTCGCCAGGAGAAAAGGACAATGACGCCAATCAAACCGATAATCGTATCCGAAATGCCAGGGATGAGTGGTTTAAGTAAAAAACTCCTGCTGATCCAGGCCAATGCGACCAGGCCAAAAACCAGGGCTACTTGCTTCTCGGGTGTTGACATAGGACCGAGCAGTTTTAGCTGTCTCTCGATTTCTTGTCGGCCTCCAGCTACAGAAGTATTTTTGGGAATGGGGTAGGCCACTCGCACCAAGTACAGCCAGGATAAGTAGAGCAAGCTGATGGCAATGGGCGCACCGAATGCCATCCATTGTCCAAACCCAATCTGGATACCGTATATCTCCTCGACTATACCGGTAAAGGCTACATTGGTGGGCGTGCCGATGATGGTGGCCATACCACCTATACTACAACCATATGCGATGGCCAGCATGAGGGCGCATCCCAGATCGTTGGGGCGGAGTATGTGGCTATCTAATCCAGAGATAAGTTGGCCGGCAACAGCCATACCAATAGGCATCATCATAACTGCTGTCGCGGTATTGGAAATCCAGGCTGACAGAAATCCGGTAGCCAGCATAAAGCCCAATATGATATAGCGCAGGTCGCTACCAACAGCTAGTATGATATTGAGCGCGATTCGCTTGTGGAGATTCCACTTTTCTATAGTTACTGCGATCATGAAGCCCCCCATGAATAAAAAAATCATAGGATTGGCATAAGCGGCGGCGGTACTCTTTAAGTCGAGCGCTCCGCTGAGTGGGAATAAGATCATCGGCAGCAGAGCCGTAGCTGAGATGGGAATGACTTCCAGTATCCACCAGGATGCGATCCAGACCGTACCGGCCAAAACAGCTTTGGCAGGATGAGTTAATGCGACTACAGTAGAATCGGTCGGTTCTACAGAGGGCAAGAATAGCCAGATAACAAGGGCAAGAATCGGCCCCAACAAAAAAGTGAATAGTTGTTTGAGCAAGAGGAGGCAAAAGTTTCTGGTGCAAGTTACCGATCCTGCGGAAGTCCTGACTTAAAAAATCGATATCGGCCCGGCAAGGAATATCCTTAGATGGTGTTTGGCAAAAAATCCCAGCTGATCGACCCAACCATTCCATGGTGTATCTTCATCTTGCCTATAGATGAGATCATTTTATAAAGTCCGAATACATCCTATTATGCGTATCCTTTTTTATTTGACCCTCCTTTTACTGAGTAGTTGCTATACGCAGAGGCCTATGATTGCCGAGGATGGTGCGGTCTATCCAAGACCAGACCTGGAACCAGAACCGACCATCACTGAGTCTCTATTTTACAATCCGAATCAAACGATCAGTGAGGCAGACATTCAGCGCCTGCTAGACGGTCAAATCGCCTTGCCTGATACGGTAGATATAGCGATTTATCCATACCAATTGATCAGCAGTCGCTATTCGGGTTATTACTACGGTACAGATGAAGAAGAGCTCAAGACCCGCCAGCGGATGGTCGACACCCTGCGCCGCGAAATTGGGGGCTCTTCTCGCGTGGGCCGCCTGATCAACTTTCCCAGTATGCTGACGAGCAACCAGCCCAATATTTTTCAATTGCGAGAAGCTGCCGTGAGACTTCAAGCCGATATGTTATTGGTCTACACCGTGCGAAGCGACCTTTACTACCGCTATCGCACCTTCCAGAAAAATGATGCTAAAGCCTTCGCCACTGTAGAAGTGCTACTGCTGGATACGCGAACGGGCGTTGTGCCGCATACTCAAATCTTGACGCGCGAAAGCTATACCTCCAAAGCCGATCAGGATTGGTCGAATGAGGAGTTGAGGCGCAGAGCTGAAAATGGTGCTATTATGAAGGCGCTGGGCGATGTGGGAAATGGGGTGCGGGAGTTTTTGGAGTAATTCTTATATTAGGACAGGAATTTAATGCCATGCCCGCCACCTCTCCTAAAGAACTACAAAAGTTTGCTCGCTTATTCGAGCTTATTAGCCTGTTGAGCCGTCCACCATATTATACCGCTCTTGAATTGGCGGATAAATTGGCCGTCTCCAAGAAGACGATTTATAATTACCTAAAGCTACTCGATAGCGTTGGTTTTCAGACAGATACGAATAGAGATCACCGCCACTTCTTACACCTGGAACGGCCGATCAAAGACGACGAAATTTTAAGCCAGGAAGAGGCAGAGTATCTTCAAACTGTTCTTTGGGAGCAAGGAGATATAGACCCCATTAGGAATCAGCTTTTGCTAAAGTTCAATAAGCAATTTTCGCTGGTACCTGTCATTCAAAACACAACTCGATTTACTACGGCTGACCACCGCAAAAAGCTGAGCCAGGCAATGGCAAACAGTTTGCGTGTACACTTGCGCAATTATACTGATGCCAAGGGCGAGGTAGGCGATCGCTATGTGGAACCCATCGATTTCTTAGAAGATTTCGCCTACTTGTATGCCCATGACGTAAACAAAGGCGAGGACCGCCGCTACCGCCTCAACCGAATCGGCGTGGTCGAGATCTCTAGCGAGAAAATGCAAGGTGATCATAGCCTGGTGCGACCCGATGCCTTCGGTTGGACCGGGCGGGAGAAGTACCACCTCCGTTTGCGTTTAAGTCCCTTAGCGGCCCAGCTATTACACGAAGAGTACCCATTGACTCGGCCTTACATCATCAAGCATAAGGACAACACTTATCTAGATATCGAAGTGTGCGGGTTCCCGCCAGTTGCCAGATTTGTGTGTGGGCTTGGGCCGAAGGAAGTGCAGATCGAGGAAGTTGGTGACTGGGCGGGGCTTTTGGGGTTTGTGCGGGAAAGATGGGGGGAAGGGTGGTGAGGTATGGCCCATTTTTTGCGCCCGCGGGTGCAAAAAATGGACTTTGAAACTTATTTACACTGGGTTGGAGGTTATTTGTAATTGAAGAGAATGATACATGAAAATACATTTTAAAAGAACGGGGAATGTGTTTGTGAATGTACAGAGATTCACAAAACTAAATAACCATAGAACCAAACCTTGATCATGCTTAACACATTAGTCAAAATCGGTCAACAGCAACTGGCAAAACATAACAAGTTTGCTTCGCTCGTGTATGGTGATAAAGACTTCAAAGTCCGAAAAGGCAAAGTTGCTATCTTTCAGGAAATTGTACTTGACTTAGATAGGTATTCAGAGACTACTGAGCGTATTCAAAGCGAAGAAGACTTAACAAAGGCGGCTATTGAATCGGTTTATCCAGGAGAGCGCCGAACTTCTGAGTCCGTAAATGCTGAATGGAGGTGGGATGTTGGTTGTGTGAAACGTCTTGGTGGACCAAGCGTCAATAGTCATTATCCAGCTGTAAAAATTAAAGAAGCTTTTGGACTTCGTAAAACACTTTTTGGTAAAAAAAATAACAACAGCCTATTACTCGCATGGCTTGGTGATTATGCTGATGAGGAAATTCATGAAATAATTAATGCTGTCCAGGTACTAAAGCCTGGGTTTGATTGGATTTTGGCAGCTGATGATGAATTTAAGGCATCGTCCATTGAATCTCGTCTCAGCATCTCACCAAATGAACAGGCAGTGCTTCTTTATTCTTCAGTTAAATAAACAGATTGAAAATTTCCTATCTGTGCTATTGGAGTAGGCTCTGGATACCCTCCTTCTGTCCATTTAACTGAAGAATAAAGAAGCACTGCCTGTTCATTTGGTGAGATGCTGAGACGAGATTCAATGGACGATG
>JBCBVN010000076.1:0-15230 GCA_039817625.1 Bacteroidota bacterium | reverse complement strand
GAGTGAGTTCCGTGTCGGTGGTTTTGGTTTTCTGATCTTCTTGGCCAGCTGTTTTTCTTTTCAGCATTGCGCGGAGCCTACTGACGATTTAGACGCTGAAATAGTAGCGGCAGATGATTTTTTAGAGGATTTATCGCTATGGCCAGAGTGCAAGAGTGATCATTTAGATAGTATCCTGACTCATATATTGCCTGTCTTAATTTCTCCTCCGGAGAGCCAGATTGTAGAAGACTGGTTCACAGACTCTGATAATTGGGAAGCGGATTTCGTAGATGAGAGCGATCTGATATTCCATATCGATGCCGTTTATAATAGTCTGATTGAGAACAGCGAGTTTGGATTGGCCTGTAGGGTCAAGCATGCAAAAGGTAGGTTGCACGCGCTTATAGGAGAACACCCTCAGGCCATCACTGAGCACAAGAAAGCCCTTAGGTTAGAGCAAGTACATCCGGATTCACTCATGTTGGCCTGGATTACATTGTCTTTAGGGGTAACGTCCATCTACTCAGAAGACCTGGACAACGGGCATCGATATCTGGAATCGGCTATGGATATTGGGAATCGATTGCACGATCCGGCTATAATGGCGCTTTCGGAAATGTACTCGGGCATGTATAAGGTAATGGTCGGAGGAATAGATAGCATACCCGCCGCTATTCCGAGTATGGAGCATGCCTTAGAATTAACGCAGCTCAATAAGCTACCTACCTTAACAGAGGTTGCTAGTATGAACCTGGCTTATGCTCAGTTGCTTTCTGGAGATTACGATGGTGCTATTGATTTTATGTTGAGCGAAGCGGCCGATATTCAAAAAGTCAATCGACGAAATACGTACATGTACCTGAATCTCTTTGAGGCTTTCTTTGCAAAGGGAGATTATGGAAAAGCTGAGGAGTATCTAACGCTAGGGTGTGATATGGCCGAAAAAGCCAATTTTGCATCAGGTGAGCTTTATTGTCTCCAGTTTCGGGTTTCTCTGGCGCAGGCACTTGGAAACAATCAGGAAGCCTATCAAGTGAACCTGTTATATCGGGAAGAGAAGGATAAGCAGACAGGCAGAAAAGTCGGACGGGAAATTGAATACCTAAACCAGCAGGTTCAGCTTCAGCAGAAGGAGTTTGAACTTCAAAGTTTGCAGAACACTCAGCTTAGGAATGACCTAGCATGGAAACGGAAGAGAAATAATTATTTGTCGATATCGCTATTTGTTTTGTGTGTTTTTTCCAGTTCCTTGTTAGTTATGAGGTCTCGAAATCGGGCAGCTTTGGCCGAAGAAGAACTGAAAATATCAGAAACTAAAATACAAGCACTTCAATCTCAGATACACCCTAAGTTTATTATTAAAGTGCTAAGTGGAATACGAAATTGTACCCTTAACTCCGATAAAATAGAGTCGTATAATTATCTGGGGACTTTTGCTTCTATCTTGAGGATTATTGCCAAAAATTCTACTGAAATAATTATTAGCCTTGATGATGAAATCGCTCTGATTTCATCATATCTCGATATTGAGAGATATAATCTGGGGAATAGCTTTACTTATGAGTTGGTCGTCGATCAAGAATTGAAGAATGAACATGTCGCTATACCAAGCATGTTTCTTCAGCCCATCTTAGGGTTTGTGATAGACAATGGATTTTCCGGTCTGGGCTATTTTCCTCATCTTAAAATTGAGGTTTCCAGCTTTGAGGAAGGAGTGAAATTTTTGATAACTCATGATGGTGATGGAGAGAAAACAACCTGTAGATATTTAGGTGAAACGAGCTTGCTGCTCAAGCAGGATTCGTCTTTTGTCTTAAGCCGGCGTTTAGAGTTTTTCAAGGAAATGGGTTGGGATAATATGTTCTGTAAAGCCGAAACGGTATACAGGAATGAGAAGCCAGTAGGTGGAGAAATAGTACTCTATATGCCCGTTATACAGAGTACGGACTTTACAAAAGGATTGCAAATGCTGGAGGCTTCCAGCGAAAACCAACTAAGCCATGTTTAAGGAATACAAGCTTAGGGGGTGGAGTACTTTTTATTTCTATGTGGTAATACTGGTTTGTGCAGCTTGTACTTCTACTTGCGAACATGGTGAGGTGATTGACTCTGATGTGGAGAGACAGTTGGACTCTTTGCAGGCGAGCCTAAGTGACCTGAATGTCGATGAGGTTAAAGCAAATCATTTAGTAGATCTGCTCAGGCCAGTAATGCTATCTTCTATTGAAGAATTTGAGGTTGAATCCTGGTATATCAATAATAAACCAGATTGGCTGGCCGAATTTGGTGAACAGGAAATAGTCCATTTATGCTCAGAAATTCTCTTTAACAAATATCTCCAGCAAAAGGACTCTGTTTCGGCAGCTAAGATCATGTTGAATATTGGATGGTTGCATTTTATCGATACGAACTATGCCGCATCTATTGAAGCCCAAAAGGAAGCTTTAAATTTATCTGATCGCGCAGATATCGTTGCTTGGGCTACTAACAACATTGGAGCGGTATTGGCACAAACCAATCAGTTGGATGCCGGAAAAGAATATTTTGATGAGGTACTTTCCACGCCGGGAGTAGATTCGATGCCTGGAGTGCGGGCGGTTAGTCAGATGAACCTGGGAATCGTTCATATAGTTACTGGCAATTTAGATGCGGGCTTAGAATTCATTGAAAAGGCTAAACTGGCGGTAAGTGGACTTGGTCTTACACATATAGCGGAGGTTGTTCAATTAAGTCATGCTTTTTTGTTGCTCAATATCAATGAGGTAGATGAGTCTATTCGCTTGCTGGAGGGGATGTCTGGTTTTAATGATGGGGCAGTTAATAGGAATAATATTTTTTTAAATATTTATTTGAGTAAAGCTTTTCTGATAAAAAATGATGTTGATGCGTCTAGTTTTTATTTAGATCGCGCTTGTGAAATGTCTGAAAAGCTAGATTTAGATTTTGGCAGAATGACGTGCTGGCGATTGAAGATGTCTCTGCATGAAAGACTTGAAGAATATGATAATGCGTTAAATGCCAGTCAAAAATATTATGATCTTAGAGATGAACAAGAAGGATCAAAAACGGTACGGGAAATTCAAGCTCTTGAGGCAAAGTTGATTCAAGATACAAATGAAGAAATAGAAGAAGCTAACAGAATACTGTTGGCTAGCGAAGAGCGTAGCCAAAATTTAGAGCGCCAAATTATATCTTATAGTTTGTTCCTTTTTGCAGCTCTTGTCTTGGCCTTTTTGTTTATGCGGTTCAAAAATAAAGCCCGACTGACTGCTCAGCGAAAATCAAGAGCTGAGGCAAAGCTTATGTTGCTGCAGACTCAGATGAGTCCTCATTTCTTATTTAATGCACTTGGAGGAATACAAAACTACATCCTGAAATCAGAAAAGAGGGTCGCCTATAACTATATGGGCCAGTTTGAGTCTATGTTAAGGAATTTAGCAGAATCTTCTGGTCAGGTCGAAGTGGGCCTAGATGAAGAGATCGAGTTCATTAGGAATTATTTAGAATTGGAAAAACTTAGGTTTCGAGATGAGTTTGACTACTCTATTGTAGTAGATGAAAAACTAGAGGGAAGAGGCCACCAGATTCCAAGTATGGTTATTCAACCTGTGGTAGAAAATGCTATGATTCATGGGTTGGCAGGGCTGGACAGAAAGGGCCTGCTCGAGCTTAGGATTTGCCCTTTTCAGAATGGTGTACGGTGTGTGGTTAAAGATAATGGGAGAGGTCGAGAAGCAGCTGCGAAATTGCGGGAGAAAACCGGGCAGAAAAAGCATCTGTCCATTTCTACCTTAAATACGAGTAAACGTCTGGAATGCCTTCGGAAAATAGGCTATGCAAATGCAAAGCTTGAAATCGAGGATCTTTACGAAGGCCCAAGCCCTGAAGGTACGAGTGTAACTATCTATTTGCCATTTATGGAAAAGGAAAAAATGGTTGAAGTATGAATAGTATAATTCGTTCTATAATTATTGATGACGAAGCAAATAGTCGTGAAAACACTTGCATTCTACTAGGTGAGTTTTGTCCGCTTGTAGAAGTTGTAGGCGAGGCAGATAATATTCGGTTGGCTAAGGAGCTCATCCTGGAAAAGCGACCTGATCTGGTTTTTTTGGATATACAGCTAGGATCAGATACGGCCTTCAAGTTGTTGGAAAATCTAAGTGATATATTTTTTGAAATCATCTTTATTACGGCCCATAATCACTATGCCATCAAGGCATTTGAGTTTATGGCTATAGATTATCTGCTCAAACCCGTAGAAATACCTCAGTTGATCAGGGCAGTTAACAATGCGGCTGATCGCATAACAGATAAAACCAGTAAGTTATCTCTGGAGCAACTCATCTTGCAAGTCAATGACTTTAGCCGCAGCAGGCATAAGATTGCACTGGCCACCTCCAGAGGATTTGAGATGGTCTACATTAGAGATATTATGTATTGTTTAGCGAACGGTAGTTACACCAAATTTCACTTCACAGAGGCCGAACCACTACTGGTGTCCAAAAATCTCAAGCATTACGAGAACATACTCCAAGTCTATGGATTTGCGAGAAGCCACAACTCCGCGCTCGTTAACTTGCACTACGTGAAAACTGTAGAGCGAAGCCAGGGTGGTGCCCTGGTTATGGAAGACGGCGAAACGGTCCCAGTATCTAAAAACGTCAGGCAAGATTTGGAGAATAGAATAAGGAAGATGCAGCGCCTGATATAAAGAGACAGAGGCCACTGGTACTAAAACCAGTAGCCTCTGCGGGGACTAAAATATGATTCAGTGTTGTTCAAAATGTTAATCCATAGAAAAATAACACATCTCAAATATCACACTAATTTCATGGATTGATCGGGTGTAATTCAGCTACCGACCATTTCAGTTCACCAATAGGGCTTTTCAGTTCATTTAGCGCTTGATTTCATACTGAAACCAAACGTAAACAGTTTGTTATGCATGGTTTAAATACGACAGCTTGATGGTTTAGCTATTGTTTTTAGAATCTGTATGTAAAGCCATGTCTTTGTAATCGATACAAGTGTTGTATCCTCGATCTGCGAAGTAGGCCTTAGTGTTTCTCTGACTATTGGGAGGAAAGACCCAGACAAAGTCCCCTCCCCAGGCTCCCAGGCTCTTGATGGTGCCTTCGAAGTCGCTAAATAGATGACTCTGTACAGTAGGTAGGCCAATAATGCGACTGATGATGGATTCGTGATTCTGAATGATCAGTTGGGCCTCCGCTAGTGAAGAGGCTGCTATCAGCCTTTCTGTTGAGTTGGAGATATAGGTTATCTCTTGTGGTGAAGCTCCCCTTTTGCGATAACGCTTTATGCCTTCTCTGCTGTTCTGCTTCTGGCCTAGATAGACGAAATAAGTACGCGCTAACCAATCGGGATTCCAGCTTAGATCGCTGACCTTTGGCAGTCCGTCCAAGCTAGTCAGATCGGTAAGTCCCTTATCAAGAAAATAGGTTATTGGTCCATTGGCTGTGGCACAGGCCAGGTCATATCCAGAGCCTCCAAAAGTATCTTCAAGTAGCTGGTAGGGATCTATTTCCAGATATTGAGCCAGCAGGGATATTAGCGTAGAACTGGTTCCCAGACCCCAGTTTCGGTCAAATTCTAGGGTGGTTTGGATGCATCTTGTGGATAGGTGTGTATCCCAAAGTTCTGGCTTCTGTGATGATGCAGCTTTTAGAATTTGTAAGAGCCGGTCAGATTCGGAGGTCTCGAAACTTGGATTATCAGAATTGGCTAGTTGGTGAATATCGGTTTTGAACCAGATTTGGTTCTTATGGTCCGATGCTTGCCAGATTAGTTTTGATCCGTCTTGGTGTGGACTGACTTTTAAATGCTGTCCAAGCCGGGTGGGAATGGCAAGCGCTTTGGCTCCGTCCAGAACGAGATATTCTCCGGTAAGTAGGAGTTTGCCGTGAGCGGAGAATTTTTTTTCAGATGCAGCCATTCATTAGAATATGCTTCTATCGACGGATGGTTTCCAGATATTCATTAACACCGTGATGGCTAATGGTCTTATCCGCAAAGTACTGAGTTGCCTGCTTCTTTTCTTCTTCAGTTGCCTCCAGCGATTGAAGGATGTTCTGCAAATGCATTTTCATGTGTCCGCGCTGAATGCCGGTCGTGACTAAGCTTCTAAGAGCAGCAAAGTTTTGGGCCAATCCGGTAACAGCCATGATTTGCATAAGCTCAGATGCACTGGGGCGTCCCAGTATATCGAGGCTGCGCTTAGCCAGAGGGTGAAGCTTGGTCAGTCCACCGACTGTTCCCAGTGCCAGGGGCAAGGTAAGCTCAAAGTGAAAATGCTCATCGCCGATCTCGCATCTACTCAAGCTGCGGTACTGCCCATCCCTGGATGCGAAGGCATGGACTGCCGCTTCTATAGCTCGAAAGTCGTTGCCAGTGGCCAAGACCACAGCGTCTACGCCATTCATGATGCCTTTATTATGAGTAACGGCCCGGTATGGGTCTTCACGGGCTATGCGAACGGCCGTTTCAAAACGACGAGAAAAGTCGTGGGCATCGATACCCGATCCCGCTACATTCATGTCGGCGATTGGACTGCTAACCCATGCTCTCACCACACAATTAGGGGTATGGTTGCTCAGGATGGCCATGATGACCTCCAGGTCGCGTTCTTGTCCGGTTAGCTGCGGAGAATTATTGGCCCATGATTCCAGACAATGACCATAGGCTTCCAGTATGGTATTGATGAAGTTTGCCCCCATGCTATCGGCTGTCCCAAATCGAACCAACAGCTGGTAGTAATCTGGAGCAATCTGAGGCATGTGTTTCCACTCCATACCGAGTACGCCTCCACCACGATTTTCCATTCTGGTGGTTAGGTGTGCCGTGGCCTTGCGCAATTGTTCCTGGAGGTTAGGGAGTAAAGCTGCTCGCCTGTCAGGTGATCCGCCCCAGTGAAAGTGCAATTGTCCGAGTTTCTCCTGTGAAATCACCTCAGCGTGAAAGCCTCCGTGATTCATCCAGTACTTTGCTGCACTGCTGGCTGCGGCTACTACCGAGCTTTCCTCAATCACCATCGGAACGGTATACGTTCGACCATTAATGAGGAAATTGGGCGCTAGTCCATAGGGCATGGGGAAATTAGCGATGGTGTTTTCACTGAACTGGTCTAGTGTTTCCTGAACTTGTGCGTGACTGGAGTCAAATTGGTCCAGCTCTTTTGCAATGCCTGTATCTTCTGCAAAGTACTGTTGGGCAAGCCAGGTTCTTTTTTCGGCTTTGCTCAGCTTACTGAAGCCATTGACCTGTTGGGGGGATACCGGTTTTGACATACGAAGTGGGGGGTAGTCTTTGTCGATGCGGGTTAAGCGCGGGGGCGCAGGTAGGTATGAGCCAGCTCCAGGCCTCTGATTTGTCGATTCAAATGTTTGCGTAGTTCACCATAGTCTCCCTGTGCATGACGCAGCATAGCCGAGGCCTGACCATATACAGCAGGAAGCTTTGACCGTTCGGTCAGGTAGTAGCCATCGAGGAAGTCACGAACTCCACCACTGATGATCAGGTGTTGGCATTGGACGTTCAGGGTCGGGTCTTCAAGTAGATCATTGATCATATTGACCATTTCCAAAGCCGAATGACCAACCAGACTCAAATTGGCAAAAGCGGCTCGCTCGGCATCGCCGTTTCGCAAGAGCTCCAACTTGCTGAAGTTGGTACCGCCGTTAGCAGCAGTATCGAGTGCCAGTAAGGGTAGCGCGAGTAATCGCCTCAAGCTGGCTGGGCCCATTCCCTGACCCACCTCTTTGACCATCAGAGGGAGGTTGGGCTTATTTTCCAGAATAGTTTCAATAATATCGATCGGTGATCGCTTAAAGCGGTCACCCTCGGGCTGCAGCCACTCTTGCAGTGGGTTGACATGAATAATCAGGCCATCGAGGTCCAACATTTCCATCAGTCGGTCTATGCGCCATAAATCTCCGTCTTCGAGAAGGCGTTCGACCTGCGCAAGTCCTAAATTGCCAAAAAGCAACCGGTTGTCACCGATAATGGGCCTAATCTGAAAATCTTCCAGACGATCTTCCTCGTAGAGTAGTGGGCGACAACTGCCCAGTCCCATGCCTAGACCAAATTCGGCACAAGCTTCCGCCAGGTTGCGGTTTATGGTCAGAGCCATCTCTGTACCACCGGTCATACTGCTCACCCAAATGGGTGCATCCAATTCTTTGCCCAGCATGCGCTGTTTGGCCAGACTACCAGGTTGAGGGTGGGGGGCTAAGAGCGGTTCGTAATCGAAGCGATTGTCCAGGGCTGCAGGAGCTACCTGAGACTCGAAAGCCATCTCGATATGGTCTTGTTTACGCGTGGCTGCCGTTGGATCTTCTGCTGTTTGCAAGCTCAATGTTGTAGAGGTTGGGTAAGAAGATAATTACTAAAGGAGCGGAAGGTTCATATTTAGCGGCAGAGGTTAGGCCGCAAAATGGAATGTTTTTTTGTGCCAAATTGTTGCTATATATCACGGCGGTAACGGGAAAGTGCATTCATATTTAAAAACACTTTATATATTAGCAGTAGTTTTAGAGAAAGCTATTTTCCCAACAAATACCACATTTCCATGCGCCTCGACTCCTTGCTACCTGTCATTTTGATAGCTTGTCTGATTGCACTAGCTTACTTTTTGACAAAAGCTGTACAGGCTTCTCAAAATTCAGATAAACCCGAACCCGCTCCCATACAATTGGATCAGAGTGATTATGGTCAGGCCAATAATGGAGCCTCGGCCAATACAGACACGAGCTTAGACGGGGAAGAAAGCGGCAGTGCCGACACCGATGAAGGCGATCAACAAGATTACTTTCAAGCAGGTGAGTCTGTTGACGAATCGCCTACAACAAACGATTACAGAGTGAGTACAGGATCGAGTTATACGCCTACAGACGACGAGACGGATAATGCCAGTGGAGATAGATCTGCTAGCTCGGGCAGCAGCTATTCCCAATCATCATCTGGAAGTGGCGGTGGTACGGCTTCGAGAGCTGCTCCGAGAGCTGGCGACTACCTGGTGGTGGCCGGTTCCTACCGCGAGCGCGTAAACGCAGATGCACAAATGCGCAGATTGCACAGGGCTGGTTTCCCAGATGCCAGTGTAGAGATCTTCGATCGTGGCACCTACGCCTTGGTAGTTGTCGACCAATACTCGGCTTACAGCCAGGCGAAATCACGAAGAGACCAACTGCGAGCAGTTGGCTTTGATGCTTATATACACCAGGTAGACTAAGCGTTCTGGTAAGCCATCATACCACCTTCCAGGTTGCGAACCTTGGCGAAACCAGATTGCTCTAGCAGCATCTTGGCCATACGAGATCGCTGACCACTACGGCAATAAACAATGATTTCCTTTTCGCGATGAGGGGCCAGCTTTTCCAGCTGAGCAGTGATCTCACCTAGGGGGATTAGCATTCCGCCTACATTGAATTCGTCGTGTTCGTAGGGCTCGCGCACATCAACCAACACAAAGTCTTTTTCGGCTTCTGATTCGCGCTGCTTAAATTCTTGAATAGTAATATCGTTCATAAGGATACTTGGCTTTCGTTGTGGCTCAGACGTTTTAGTATACCATGTAAGCATACATTTAGTTGCTGGTTTTCAAGAGTTTTTGTCTGCTGATGCGCCCCTGATCATCAATGGCGCGCAAGATATAGGTGCCTCGGGCAAGATTGGCTAGAGATATTTCATAGCCATTCCCACGCTGTACTTGTCGACCACTCATATCGAATAATGCCCAGGATATTTGAATAGGTCGTTGCCCGTCTGGCAATTGTAGCCAGGCGAGCTGATCTGCTGGATTCGGATAAATGACCAGCCAGTCATTGGACTCATCCCTGGGCGATTCTGTACTGTTGGTGGATGGAATGGTCTCACTACCTACTACTGGCCTGATCATAACCGCGCCTGTGATGGAGGTGATGAAAGGAAACCAGCCACCGAGATTTCTGAAAAATATTCGGCTTTGCACATTGTTGTTGCGGTCATAACCTACCGGTACACAAATATTGCAGTTGGCAACCTGCCGCCAGCCTACGTAAAACTTACCTACTGGCAGGTCTACAGAATCTGGCAGTGCATAGGTGGTAAAACCCTGTAGACTATCGAGGAAGAAGTCTTCCACGTAGACTGGAGTTACGGGAAAGGTGTATTCCGGGGTGTCGTCCAGCTCGCCGATATAAATTTCGATATCTATTTCCTGTGCAGCCACATTAGCGCTTGTTCTGGGGAAGCGAATGTTGATACTCCTTAGCACGTCTGGCACAAAAGCATCGTACTCTTGAGCGATCCGCTGGTTGGGTTGAGCCTCTAAGGCCAGCTCTGCTGATCCGTCGTCGTAGGCGAAGTAATTACCTAAAATCGTGAGCTGTTCTAGTTGATTATTCGATTGTACCGATTCCACTATTCCTGGTCGATCCGTCTCCTCGTCGGCCTCTATGGTGTAAGTCGTACGAACTTCGTATTGCTCTTCATCTAAGTTGGGCAGGTCGAGTAGCGAATTGACGTAGTTTTGGTAGCCAGAATTATAGGGAGCTGTTCCAGGCATGTCAAAGCGCTTTTCGATGGGTAAACTCGGTGAAATATCTGCTTCAGGCCCGTCAAGGAGGTTGGTATTGAAGAAGAGTTGCCCGGTTTCCAGTTCGCCAATCATCAGTGATGAGCTATTTACCCTTAGGTCTTGCCCTGCGAGGTGGTTCCAGATGTCTACGGCCAGTTCAGTTTGGACTTCCGCAGGTCCGGCACTTTCCAGGTGTCGGAATGGCATAGACGTATATGGTGTAGTTATTGGTCTCGGTGGATTCAATAAGGCGATATCAGCCAGGCTGATTGTCGTAGCTATGTTATCGAGGCGTACGTAATCGAGATTCCAATTGTCGCGAGCTCCTGCCTCATCGCTCAGATTAAAAAATCTGAAACTGAACCCATTGTAATAGTCTTGAGATTCCAGTGAGACAGCATAGCCTTCGAAGGGCCGATCACTATTGTCAGGTTCGCCGTTTGACAGGCCGCCTTCAGACCATACGCTTCGCCAGCTGCCATCTTCATTTCTAAATTGTAGGATGAGCGAATCAGAGAGCTCTGGCCGATTGCCGAGTCCTCGCGGTTGCACATAGAACGTCAACACATAACCAGATTGTCCAGCCAGATTTATGCCTGCTGAAGTGAGAAAGTCGCGACTGATGGCCGCGCTACTACCCGAAGCCTCGTATGCTTGTCCAAATGGACCAACGCCGTCGAAAGTAGCCACGCCCACACTAGGGGCCAAAACTCCGTAATTGCGGTTGATGAGGACCTCTTCATCTTGCCACAAATCCAGATCGGGTCTGATGTTGTCGTAAGAGAAATCATCAAAAAATGGCGGGTCAATATTGGGTCGCTGAACGCGGAAGAAATAATAATAAGTGTCGCACAAGTCAAACTCATTGCAGACTCGTACGCCCAATCTGTCGAGTCCGGCTAGCCTCGCGGAGCGGAAGGTAAATCCTTGAGTAATATCATCCGAGTCTACAAAATCGAATAGCTGACCACGACCAGTATAATCATCGTCATCTACGAAGTCAAAGCAAAACGGCTCGCCTTCTAGTGGTTGCAGGCTTACAGACTGATTGACCAGTTCTTGAGGCCCAACCGGTAAGACGGGATTGTTAATGATGGCATTAGGCCTTTGGGACAGTACCGGAATGAGGGTTGGCTCGGCGAATTCCATAGTCAGGGTATCACCATACGAGACCAATATGCTATCTATACCCTGAGTAGTTGTCGTGCCGGTATAGATTAGCTGAGGCCCATCTACCGACGCTATGCCGAAGGTAGCTTCACTACAATTCAAGCACACATAATCACTATTGTTTCCGCCAAAGCCGAAGGTGTCAAGCTCGAAGAATACAGAGATGTTTTCGTCTGTCCGAACTCGTTCGAAGGGTAAGTTTTCAAAATTACAAGCGGCCTTAGCCGATTCGACAGGCCTTAGCTTGGGCGGAGGCGCCAGCATCTCGTAGCCTTCAAGGGAAACGAGCTGTTGGGCAGCCAAGGATAGGAATCCGATCAATAGGGTAGTAGAAAAAAGTAGTCTTCGTTGCATATCTGAGGGTCGTATGATAGATATTGGCGAATAGAACTCATTACGCCCTATTCGCCAACTCCGTTAGATAATAACTCTAACGAATCATCGAAAAAGATAGTGCAAAGCTAGACTATTGCTTGGATCAGCCTAGGGTATTCTACTGCTTTATGACCTGGAAAGTCTTCAATATGCGTCCTTCCCTGGATACGCTCAGTAGATACACCCCATTAGGGTAGTTAGCCATGTCAAAGTCCATGCGATTTGGATCGAGCTCAGCTTCGATAACGGGCCTGCCCATCAGATCGGTCATCTGCACCCGATCTCCACGATCCCAGGTTCCTTCCAGGGTTAATTGGCCCATGGTCGGGTTGGGAAAGGCGGTTAAACTCAGGTTGAGTTCAGGTGCTTCAAATATGGAGCTGATGACTAAGTCGTAGTAACCCTGGTGAAAACCCTGGGCCAGGGTAATGCCATTCACACTATAGTCTACAGCTACCTCGCCCACCGTCCAGTGCAGGTTTCCGGTATTGACATTGGAGAAATAAGCTCCGGCACTACCTACTACAGATCTGGGCATGTCTTGTGCTTGCAGCTGCATACCAAAAGCTAGCAGAGATATGGAAAAAAGGAGTTTCGGTAAGGTCATGACTTCAAATTTTTACCAGCAACTAAAGTTAAGTCGCTAGCGGATTAAATTAATGGTGCCGCTGATCTGGCGGCTTGTTCCGTCGTTGAATTCCAGGGTAGCAGCAAAAGCATACGTTCCAACTTCGAGCGGGCTACCTGCGGAAGTCCCATCCCAACTAACTCGTGGGTCTGTTGGCTCGTATCCGCCTTCGCGCACCAATAGCGTACCTCCCCATCGATCAAAGATCATCAGGTCGGTCACCCGCTCTGTTCGAGGACCGGGCAAAATGGCCCAGGTTTCGTTTTGTCCGTCGCCATTAGGGCTGAATGCTGTCGGTGCAAAAAACCGGCGGTTATCGGCTACACTAAAAGAGAATTCCAGAGTTTCTGTACATCCGCCTGGCGCAGTAGCCGTTACCGTATAGCTACCATCGACCAATGGGCGAGCTACAGGGTCTGGGCAGTCATCACAACTTAAGCCTATACTGGGCGTCCAGCTCCAGCTACTTGCCGCAAAGTCGGTTTCTATCAATAGCGGTACAGCATCTCCACGTTCTATATTTTGTTGCAAGGGTAGGGAGGTGCTCATTCCGAGACCTGGGGCGTCAGCTAAAGTGGTTTCTCCTTCGATCAGGCAGCCTCCCGGGCTTTCAACTACCCAATTGTAGTTGCCTGCTGTAAGATCGGTGATCTGTGCCTCGGTTGAGAAGCTGGTACCGCCGTCAAAACTGTACATCAAAAACTCATCACCGCTTGCATCTATACGCAGACTCCCTGTTGCTGTTTCCGGGCAGCTAGGTCTGGTAAAACTAGTCGTAGCCTCTAGTTCGACGACCCTCAGCTCATGACTGAGCTCTGCGGTGCATCCCTGGCTATTCGTAACCGTCAGACGATATATGCCCGATCGGTCTACTTCTATCTGTCTTTGATTTGGGCCATCTGCCCAAGCATAGCTGCTGAACTGTCCCGAAGCAAAAAGGGTAGCTGTTTCGCCAGCGCAAACTTCGTTGGGCCCTTCAATTTCCAGGCTTTCGGGAAAGCTGAGACTGATCTCATAAGTGATCGTACTATCGCAGCCGTTGATCGTGCTAAAGGTCTGACTGAAGACCGTATCCTGATCAAAGGTCTGACCGAGGTAGGTTTCCCCCGGGCATAAGTCGGCAAAAATGAGCTGATCAAAGCTTTCGTACACGAGGACGAAGGTATTGACGACACTGTCGCAACCGCCCATGTCGAGTACGGTCTGGTAGTTGCCGCCACTGGTGTAGGTGTCGCTACCGACCACCACGCTTCCCCCTTGACAAATGGTAGCGGATTGGAAGTACTCTGCAATGTTGACTTGCAGACGAGTTTCATTGGTTAGACTTGCGCAGGTCGGTTCCATCAGGCAGGCTTCCGTATTGGCATATCGAAGACGATAAAAAATACCAGTATTGGGGTTATTGATGTCCAAATTGGCATCGGTAGCACCGGCCACATCTGACCAGCTGGTGCCGCCATCAAATGAGCGTTCCCATTGAAAGAAGAGTCCACTGGTACTTGGCAGTGGATTTTCCAGGGTGTAAGCTCCTTGCCGGCATACGATGGTTTCATCAGGAAAGGTCTGAGCCTGTACCCAATTGCCGACAAGTGTAAATAGAAAAATGAGAGTTACCGAGAGCCGCATAACGATCTTGTTTCGACAGTTTATGCGGTGAGGTGGTTGAGGTGTTACAAGTGATTAGCGTTTTTGGCAGAATGAGATTTTATTCATTCAAAGCTGAACCACTCTGGCACATCACTGCCCGCTACCCACACACTCTTTTCCATTTCCACAGCCCATAATTGGCGGACTTGTTCATTTATTTGCACACGAGAGTCGCCCCAGCCTTGACCAATCCACATAGGTTGCTGGTCCCAGAAAGCGTTGATGTAGGCTAAAGCCTTGATTTGATGGCTATTGTAGACCTGATCGAGAAGGGGACGATACCAATCTGCCCATATTGTTTCTCCATTCACTTGCTTCAAATCTACTCTAGGGGTAGCTTCTGCAATCATGATGGGTTTTTGATGGGTTACTGCAAAGTCCCGCATGCTATGCCCGGGGTTTGGCCCGTCGAAGTGGGAGTAGCCCACCCAATTGACGTATTCATCTCCGGGATACCAATCTGAAAGATTGGGGGCGTTGATGCCGGCGGATTGCCAAACGTAGGCTACGTTTTTTACTTCTTGTTCGTCGAAGATATGTACAATGTGCTGCCAGGCTTTGACAAAGTCTTTGGGTTTGTAGTTATTCCATTCCCCCTCGAACTCATATCCGATTCTGAGAAATACGGGTCTTTTGCTTTCTTTTATCCACAGGGCCAACTGTTTTACAGCGGTGTCGTGCTTTCCACGAGCTATCTTTCGCAATTGCCCCACTAAATGCAGGCCGATGGCTATGGCTGTTTGATTAAAGGCCTGGTCATCCAAATACGCTTGTGCCTGTACCGTTCCGGCACCCCAGTTCGCTCTACTCCTTAGGCCATTCAAACTTGGAATACTGGTATACGTAGTCACT
>JBCBVN010000075.1:0-15299 GCA_039817625.1 Bacteroidota bacterium | reverse complement strand
CCTCGGCAAAATTCGGGGCAACAGTGATCGGTGCTCGCTCCTTTTTGGTGGCTTTTAACATCAACCTACGAGCAGACACGCCATTGAAAGTAGCCAAGCGAATAGCGGGTATTTTGCGGGAAAGTGGGATTAAAGGTCAGCGAGGATTAATAAAAGGGCTCAAGGCCATAGGCTGGCACCAGCCCGAATTCGGCTGTTGTCAGGTCAGCACTAACGTGGTTGAGCCACAACTGGTGAACCTCGCTCATCTGTATCGATCATGCACTCGCCTGGCCAGAGCGAGTGGGTATGATACTACAGGCTCAGAACTTATTGGATTGATTCCTGAAACGTATTTGCTGGCTGCTGGGAGAGTTGTTTGTCCGAGCAGCTCAAGCGATCGTGCAATAGCGTGTGGCATAGATTATTTGGGCCTGAATGCCCTCGAAAAATTTGATGTAAATGAACGTGTTTTAGAGTATCTACTCTGAGCTTACCTTATTTAGTCTCTTTACAAACTGCACAAAATGAGGTAGTTACGGAAACTGTTTTTGCTGCTAATAGTTTTTCTAGCACAACCTTGTCAACCAAAAATATTAGTACACATGCAAGCAACATGCAAAAGCTGTAACCACTGGGACACAAACACTACAAGCGTATCTCAATACGAAAATTTTGGTGAGTGCGGTGTCCTGAGCGAAAGTGGAATCCAATTCGTATTACCCGTTATCCAGGATCGATCTGAGCCTGTTGGTACTGAGTTCATCACTAAGGCCGACTTTGGATGCAATCAATATGATGGCGTAACCGCATAGATCACATGAAAAGTGTCGTTAATGGCCGATAGTGATATGTTCGCTATCGGCCATCTAATTTTAGCTTATTGCTTGGTATGACTCTCCTGTTGAGCGATTCTTTTTTCAGACTTCCGCAGGATCGGATACTTCCCACAAAGGCTGCGGCCCTTTCCTTTCTCTACATCAATACATCGGGCAATTGCACCCGTTCTTAGCACTCACGCATGCTGAGGCTAAGAGCAAAATCAAAATGGCCAGCAGGACCATTTTGGCAAAAAGCAGATTTCGTGTAGGCATCTTCTATAAATAGGTTACACAAGGAACGGCATTTTTGGGAAAAGCTGTAATTATGTAACATGCATCAAGCAAGATGTGTGGAATCTGATTTGGATTTTAGTCAGCCAAGCATTGGCAGGCTTAATCTTATCGCTGTTCTCGATTGGGGCCTTGGCCATGCTAGTAGATCTTTGGCTTTAGCGGCTCGCTTGCGAGCGATGGGAGAACATGTCTGTTGGGCCTCTTCGGGTCAGGCTCTCGAAATGATCAGGCAGGAGACCTTAGGTGAGGACTGTTTTGAACTAACGCCCTATGGCATAGAATATCCGACAGGCCAAATGGCTTGGAATATGATCTTGCAGGCGCCCAAATTTTTTAGGGCAATGCGCGCTGAGCGGCGCGAAATAGATCAAGTTATTATGCAGAGTCGGGCAGATCGACTTATTTCTGACAGCAGGTTCGGATGTTTTTCGAAACGAGTACCAAGTATTTTCTTAAGCCACCAATTGCATCCGATTGTCCCCCGCTTAGTGGGGCGTTTATACCATCATTGGATCAAGCCCTTTGATGCTTACTGGGTACCTGACCAAGCAGTAGGAGATCGTTTAAGTGGAGCTCTTAGTGAGCACCTAAAGTTGAAGCCCGTCTACTATGTCGGGTACCTGAGCCGTATAAAGCAAGCTGACGAAAAGGAGTTCTCTCGACCCAGCCAGCTAAAAATAGGAGTCTTGCTCAGTGGGCCAGAGCCACAACGGACGAAGCTGGAAAACGAATTATTGGATTTATTGGTACAAATACCAGGGCCACATTGGCTTATTAGAGGCCTTCCAAAGGCACAAAAAATAAGTGCTCCAAATCATATTCGCATTACAGATTACGGGAATGCTCTAGATGTCAGACAGATCATCGAGACATCCCAGCTGTTGGTATGCCGATCAGGGTATAGTACTTTGATGGATCTGAAAGTGCTGAGTAGAAAAGCAGTACTCTTAATTCCAACACCTGGCCAAACGGAGCAAATTTATCTGGCAGAGCGTGCTCAAAAGTCAGGCTGGGCTGCAACAGCCAGGCAGGGAAATCTAGATGTAGAACGGATAAAGGATTTACTGGCTGCTGGCTAATTCATCAAAATACCGGATACCATCTGAAAGAGACCCAATCACCTTTATGCGATCCTCTTTATTTGGGGTGCGATAAACCACAGCTTGATAGCCTGTGAGCAGCAGCTTAGTTTCCGGCAGGTGCTTGATTAACTGATCGATGTAATCTTCTGCGGGGAGATCGCCTTCGGGCTGCGAAAGGATAGTGAATATATATGGAGCCTTGGTCAAACGTTGTGCGTCAACCAAATCCGTCAGGGTTTGATCAGGGCCTAGATAAATGGACCTGATACCTCGCTTGCGCATGAGGTAGTGGACGAAAAGGGCTGTGAGTTCTTGCTGCTCGTTCTCTCTCAAATAGATCAAAACCGTTGGACCTCCAGTTGGCGAAGGTGGGGGTAACTGATCTGAGGCACTGTGTATCTTTTGCCTGATAAGCTGAGAGATGAAAGATTCTTGAGCAGGGACCAGCGATCCTGTCAGCCACAGCAGGCTCAATTTGTCGAGAAAAGGGTAAATCACTTCGAGCATAGTTGCCTCGAAACCGATTTGATCGATATTAGCCCGAAGGATGTGTCCAAACTTATACTCATCTAACTCGACCATAGAGAGCGTCAATGCGTCAAGTTGAGTATCAGCCTGGAAACTGACGCTTCCAAAGGTTGATATTTTCTCTGCACGCTCACTCTCACTCATTTCTGCAATCTTTGAGATGCGTATGCCATTGCGCTTGAGCAGGGCAATACCAAGGAGCGTTTTCAGATCCTCGTCTTCGTAGTAGCGTATATTCGTTGGCGTTCTGCGCGGGCTGATTAGCCCATAGCGGTTTTCCCAAGCCCTTATGGTGTGGGGTTTGATGCCGGATAGTTTTGCCAAGTCACTAATAGAATATACTGCCAAGATAGATGCGATAAATAAAAAGTAATCGAACTACTGGCGGACCTAACAGGAATTAGGCGCTTTAGGTTTAGTAATTTGAGTACGGTCTTGTTGACATCACTTCTTAAGTTTGAGCACTCGAATTAGGTCAATTTTGGTTACTTTTCGCATTCGTGGCCTTTTATCCCCCATTTGGTATAGCATCCATCTACAAAGCACAAGCTAATGACTCGTAAGATTACCCTACTTTTTTCCTACTTTTTCCTATTTGTATCAGGCAGCCTTACAGCTCAAAATTGCCAGTATCAGCTACAGTTCTTTGATTCCTTTGGCGATGGTTGGAATGGTGGATTTCTAACTCTCCACCTCAATGGAACAGCTACCGAGTATGGCTTCTTACCTACAGATGGTGATGGAGGAAACTTCTTATCTATTTTTATCGATGTCCAGACCGGAGATTCTATAAGCATTGATTTCCAGCTAGGAGGGTTTCCAGATGAGGTATCTTTCTTGATTTTGGACAATGATGATCAGATAGTTTACGAGTCGACTTCACCGCCACAGGCCGGGATAGACATCTTCAATTTTATAGTTGAGTGCCAGACATGTGTATCGCCACCACTTGCGAGCATTGAGTTTTTCCGGTTGAGGTCTACCAGTGTAGATGTCATATGGAACGCCGTCAGAACACTAGAAGACCCCGTCTACTTACTGGAATACGGGCTGGCAGGATTTACGCCAGGAGTAGATGAAATCGATATTATAGAGACGATGGACACTAGTGTTCGGGTGCAGCCACTAACAGATACGACCCTGTATGAATTTTACTTGTCCATTTTGTGCCCTACGGATAGCATGACCACGGACACATCTATTGCGCGTGGGCCCTTTGAGGTCTTCACGCCCCTGAGCACAGATGTAGGCATCTCGGCAGTACTTAATCCATTAAGTGGGTGTGAATTAGGTTTTGAAGATATAGAGATTGAAATCGCCAATTTTGGCGGTCAGCCACTGACTTTTATCCCCTTTGATTTTAGCATTAATGGCCTTCCAGGTGGCGTGCAAATGCCCGAAGACGGCCTTTTCGTCGGTGTGGTAGGCGCTGGCGAATCAGAAATTACGGAATTCGATGTTCAGGGTAATTTCAGTGCGCCGGGAACATATACACTTGAAGTTTGGACAGCTCTGGATGGAGATCAGGATACGAGTAATGATACTTTTTCTATTGAAATTATAAATGCTCCTCTGGTTACAGACTTTCCTTATGATCAAGCCTTTGAAGAAAATAGTGGTTTCTTCGCTCCTATTCAAGATGGTTTGGGTGCGAATAGCTGGTCTTATGGCCAACCTAGTGGAAGTGTACTTTCTACGGCGGCAAGCGGTGAAAATGTATGGGCAACGAATTTGGGTGGGCAGTACAATCCGAACGAACTTTCCTATCTCGTGTCACCGTGTCTGGACTTTACAGAAGCTACTTCCGACTATGTCATTAGCTTCGCCTACAACACGAACATCCCCTTCTTCTCCGGCGACGGGGTATTTATCGAAGTAACAACAGATGATGAGAACTGGGCCAGACTCGGTACGGCTGGTTCTGGGATAAACTGGTACAATAATTTCGGTTCTCAATACTGGGACGGAACATCAGGAGGCTGGCAAACAGCACTGCAAGAGCTCGGTGACTTCGCCGGTGAAGAGCTGGTCAGATTTCGATTTGTTCTGGTTAGTAATCCATTTACGCAACTCGAAGGTTTTGCTTTCGACGATGTGTACATTGGTCCAAGAGGCGCCATCGATCTGGCGGCTACCAATGTAGAGGTCATTCAAAATGCGGCCTGTGGTTCTCCCGAAGACATCGTATCCTTCAGCTACACAAACCTTGGGCAGAACGAAATAACAAACTACACGCTCAACTATCAGGTAAATGGAGGAGACGTGGTTTCCGAGCCACTGGATCTAGCCCTTCTTCCGGGAGGTTCTGCCCTTTACGAGTTTTCAACCACCTTTGATGGTACACAAGCGACCACAATAGAAATACTGGCATGGGTGAGCCTAGATGGTGATGAAGTTGTGCAGAATGATACAATTTCCACTATTGTCACTACGGTACGGCAGATACCACTTTACGAAGATTTTGAGTCTGGGCAGCCACAAGGATGGCAGCTAGATCCTAGTACTATTATCGCACAAGATCATGGTTCTCCGACTACGGTACTGTTTACCAATCTATCTGCCAGCAACCAGATAGAAAGGCTAGTAACGGCCAACTATGGAGCGGTTGAACTTGGAGACTCGCTGGCTTTTGATTACCGATTTGTCGATGTGGTTGATGGGCAGGCAACGACCCTTTTAGGCGATGATGTGACCATCAGTATAATTGAAAATTGTGGTGAAAATGAAATCCTACTTGGCGTTATCAATTCCTTTACTCACACTCCAACTACGGCATTAACGAGAATTTCCTTTTCGCTAGATGCATTCGCGGGTTCTGATATTCAGGTCGTTTTTGATGCGGAATGGGCCGATGGCAATTACTACCTCGACCTCGATAACATCAACATTAAGCGTTGTCCGGAAACATTGGGCATTGAAACGGAAGTCACAGATGCCAGCACGAATGTATCTACCGACGGGGCAATCAGTGTAACGATCAACCAGGGTGTCGGGCCATTCACGTACAATTGGAGCAATGGAGAAATGACTCAGGACCTGAGCAATGTGCCATCTGGAGATTACACTTTGATCGTCACTGATGTACAAGGTTGTACGGACATGGTAGATGTACGTGTAGACTTTTTATCTGGAACTGAAGACGAGATTACCAACTTTGGCCGGGTCATCGCATCTCCGAACCCTACATCTGGTCGGATTACTCTGGGCGTAGACTTACTACAGGCTCAGACACTTGATATGGAAGTTCTGGATCAGCTTGGTCGTTCTGTGCTCAACCGCTCTTTTGGAAGAGTGGATCAGGTTCAGCAAGACATTGATCTTCATCTTTTGGCGACAGGTTTGTATTTCATTAGGCTAACTGCCGGCAACCAGGTCCATACCATTCGCGTTGTGAAGGTGCGTTAGACGCACAGTTATGAAAATAGGAATGGTTTGCTACCCTACTTTTGGTGGGAGTGGCGTATTGGCAACAGAACTGGGAATGGGCCTGGCAAAGCGGGGTCATGAGGTACACTTCATCACCTACCGGCAGCCCGTCCGCTTATCGGGTTTTCAGGAGAATATTTTCTTTCATGAAGTAGATGGTGGTGCAGAGTATCCCTTATTCGAGTATGCGCCCTATGAGACTGCACTAGCCAGCAAACTGGTTGATGTTGTCGAAAATTATGAGCTTGAGTTGCTGCACGTACATTATGCAGTACCTCATGCCGCAGTAGCTTATATGGCCCGAAAGATATTGATTAGTCGAGGTCGGTACTTGCCGTTTGTCACGACGCTCCACGGAACAGATATCACATTGGTGGGAAATAATGCAGCTTTTGCGGCGCCCATTACATTTGCTATTAATAAATCAGACGGAGTTACTGCGGTTTCTGACTCCCTGAGAAATGATACTCTGGATAGATTCAAAGTCTGTAGAGAAATTGAAGTGATCTACAATTTCATTGATTTGGATAGGTTTCAACGGAGCGATAAAGATCATTTTAAGAAAGCGATTGCTCCGCAGGGAGAGCGCATATTGACACATGTCTCCAATTTTAGACCTGTCAAGCGAGTGCATGACGTTATCCATGTCTTTAAAATTGTGAGTGATCAAATTCCTGCTAAGCTGCTGCTGATTGGCGATGGTCCAGAGCGCCAGAGGTGTGAGACTTTAAGCCGCCAGCTGGGATTGAGTGAGCACATCCGTTTTCTGGGAAAGCAAGATGCTGTAGAAGAATTGCTTGCTGTTTCTGATTTGTTTTTGTTGCCTTCCCAAAAAGAGAGCTTCGGTCTGGCCGCTCTAGAGGCCATGGCCTGTGAGGTGCCCGTTATCTCCAGCAATGTAGGAGGTCTTCCAGAGGTAAATATCAATGGAGAAACAGGCTACACCTCTGGTTTTGGTATGGTGGACAAAATGGCTGAAGATGCACTCGAGATTCTAAGTGATGAAGATACTTTAGCTCGCTTTAGAGCAGGAGCGAGAAGGCAGGCTGAGCGTTTTAGCATAGATGCTATTCTGCCAAAGTATGAGGCATATTACCAGCAAGTTCTCGAAAACAGCATACCCGGAGAAGCCATAGAAAGAGAAATGGCTGAAGAGCCTTGCCCCTAACCTTATCGAGAAGAATTACGACCTGCGCCTGCCTGCCGGTGCCAAGCAGGCAGAAACGTCTGTACGAATAAGCCGGCAGACTAAGTTGACATTCAGGATGAAAATCTGGACTGCAGTTTTTCGCGCAACTCCTTTTCTTTCTCAGGAGCTAGAATCAAGTAGGTGTGCAAAGTGTGCTTGATACCTTTATCGGTAAACAAATGAATGTCTCTGACAGAGAATTCTGCTGACTGGATGTCCGCTAAGAGTAACTGCTGAGGCGTTTCGTTCATGTCAAGCCACCAATTAATCTTCTCTTCATTGATCTTCACATAGCGCTCTAAGTGTCGGTCTTCGGACCGGGCTTTTCGCAGAAAACTCAATATAGACCAGCCACCGACTATGAGGCATAATGCCCCGGGTAAAAGCCACCAGAAGAAAAGGGAACTTTCCCCTTTCCAGGCAGAAGTGTATCTGTAAATGAAATAAGCTCCTGCTATGATGAGACCCATATCCAGTAGAAAATACCAAAACTTGCGACGCCTGGACTCAGGGTGGTCATCGCGAAGGGCGTTGTAATCATAAATGAGTGATGCAGCCATAATGAGCGCTTACTAGCACCAAATTTAGCGAACGATCACCAACTTACCGACAGCAGAGTCTGGGTTTTCAAGTCTGAAGCGGCCATTGCTGGCTGAAAAGATAAGGTATACGCCCGATTGTACCTTGCGACCATTATAGTCGGCTCCGTCCCAGGTGAACTGACCACCAATAGCATCTCCTTCAAAAACCAGCGTGCCACTTATATCCGTAATCTTAACCCGAGCATCCCTGGCCAACCCTGTGATGGAGATTGGGCCTTCGTAGGTCGGCTCTACCGGATTGGGAAATACGACCAATTCTTCTGCATGAAAATTGTCAGCCTCTGTAGCATTTCCTCTATAGGCGATTATCCCGTCGTCGGTGCCAAAAAAGACAGTGCCATCCGTGGGGTGCACGGCAATGGCTCTTACGTTATTGTCTAAAAGCGGGCTATTGTCCTCATCAAAGAACGCGAGTTGCTCCTCTCCGTCTGGACTCAATAAATAAGCACCACCCGTCGTACCTATCCATTTTTGGTTGCCGCCGTCTACGGCAATGCACTGCACTAGCTCTGTTTCGAGTAGAAATGCATTATTGCCTTCGTCGTCACTCACTACAGGCCTGCGGCCATTGCAAAGCGCAGTATTGAAAACCTCGGTTCCGCATTCGAAAATGATAATGCCCTGGCCAGACCCTACCCATACATCGCCGTCTAAATCTAAAGCCATGCTATAGACTTCATTGGTCGGCAAGTCACTGTTGGCAGTAATGATATCTCGGCAGCGGTCATCGCTGGGATCAAAAGGTGTACCTGCTGGATCTAAAACAGATATACCATTTCCCGATTGAGTGCCGTGAAGCTGCCAGATGTAGCCTGCGTCATCAAGTAACAAGTCAAAGGCTTCGTTTTTATTGCAGTCGCCACCGATGGCGATCCACTCCCCTTCTACACTGCGTATAGAAACGGGGAGGTCGTCTTCTGCTGTTGGGTTGGATAGGTAAGTATTGCCAGCGGCATCGAAATCGACATTACCCACCCGTACTCTTCCCGGGGACTCGCCTGCTGCATTCTGGAGACTGCTGTTGAACTCATCGTAGATGACGATTTCCTCGGTATCGGGGTCAATCGTGTAGGCACCTTCCAGATAGGTTGTCCCCCAAACTTCACCCGTAACGGGGTTTCTGCCCACCCCGACAACATTTCTCACGTCGTCAAAGGAATTGTCGGGATCTCTGCCTAGTAGTTCAGGGAAAAATTGTCTTTCGTAGGTAGACCATTGTCCATCTTCAAACCTAAATACACCTCGATTAGAGAACGTCGGGCTAAAGCGAACATCCCACGCGCCAGCAGCAACCCAGAGTGCATTACCGTCGTGAATCATCCGGAACGGAGAATCGTCAAAAGGACCGTCGAAGCTCAATCGTCGACATTCAAAATCGCTGGGATCATTCAAATATCGAATTTCCTCCCAGTCTTCCCCAAACCAGATCCGGCCATCTTCATCTTCTATGGTGTAGTTGGTCGGGCCAACACAATTGGTGACCACTTCTCGGAATAAGCCATTCTCATTTAGCAGAACGACTTGGCGATCAACGTTTCCTTGCCCTTCTTCAATTCGGTAGCCTGCAATGATGAAGTTTTGACCCGGGCTCAGATAAGACAAAAAATAATCTTGGTCTGAGGCTTCGTAGTGTAGCGTCGGTTGCCCGTTGTTCCAGCGAAGTATGTTGAGTCCTACGCCAAAATAGAGCTCGTCGTTCCAGCTTCCAACCGCTCCGCACGTATAGTCATCCGGTAGGCCAAAGTCACTCCCCAGTAGTTCCCAGTTGTTGAAGTCTACAATGTTTATTCCGTCCAATGAGACGCGATACATGCCTTCATCAGTGGCCGCAAAGAGGGAGTTTCCGAGTATGGCAGTAGAAGAGACAGCTATGCCCGTGAGGGTTGTAAATGGAAAGGTAAGATCGTCCAGGTCCAATGCCGTGACGCCAAAACCGGCTGACAAATACACGAGATTACCCGGGCCAAAATCCATGCCATTGATCCTGGTATCTCCGCCACTCGCGTTGAAGTTGTCGATTTGTGTCAGGGTTTCGAAGCTGCCATCAGGGAAAAACAGATCGATCACGCTGTTCTGATAAACGATAATCAATATATCTGTTGGCGGATGGTATCTGATCAGTCGAACATTAGTCTCAGAAAGGCCATCGGCCCGGGTGAGCCTTCTAATGCTAAGCTCTTCTTTGTCGATATAGAAGATGCTTCTACCAGTAGAGTAAATGATATCCTCAGGCGATTGGGTCACATATTGGCCTATTCGATAGGATTGGAGGGTTCTCCATTCACCAATAGCGAGCGGGACCTGAGCATTCAGCATCAGTGTACTTGAAGAAAGGAATACCAGAGAGAGTAGTAGTCTGAACATGAGGATTGAAGCTTGTCTTTTTAGACCGGACGAAAATAACGATCTATTATCCTACTTAAACATAACAACTACCCCCTTCAACACTCTATTGTCGATTGGCCGATATTTGATATTTAAAATCAAACGTTTAAGCTTGCATAGCAGGCTCTTTCTCGAGCTGCTGCAGAGCTTGTTTCAGATCGTTGATTAGGTCGTCGACATCTTCTACGCCTACACTCAGACGAATCAGACTGTCGGTTAGTCCAACGCTCAGTCTTTGTTCTTTAGGAATACTGGCGTGTGTCATTGATGCCGGATGACCGATCAGGCTTTCGACTCCGCCCAGGCTTTCAGCCAGAGTGAAGACTTTAGTGTGGCTCATGATGGTTTTGGCAGATTCGAAACTATCATCCTTAAGATCGAAACTGACCATAGCGCCGAAATCACGCATCTGGCTAGCGGCAACTTCATGGCGCGGGTGGTCCTTCAAACCAGGGTAGTAGATATTTCCAACTTCAGGCTGTTCTTGAAGAAAATCTACAATCACCTTGGCATTTTCGCAAGCGCGCTGGACTCGGAGATGCAAGGTTTTAATCCCGCGCAGTACGAGGAAGCAGTCTTGCGGACCCGGCACGGCGCCTACAGCATTTTGTAAGAAGTAAAAACGATCAGCCAGATCTTTTCTGCTGGTCACGATAGCTCCCATCACTACATCACTGTGGCCACCTAAATATTTAGTGGCACTGTGCAGAACGATATCGGCACCCAGCGAAAGCGGTTGCTGCAGATATGGGCTGGCGAAAGTATTATCTACGCAAGTCAAAATATCATGCCCGCTTACCGTGTCTACCAATGCAGCAATATCCACAATATTGAGCATGGGGTTGGTCGGTGTTTCAATCCACAGCAGTTTGGTACGATCATTAATAGCCGCTTTTACATTGGCGGGGTCGCGCATATCAACGAAGTGACTCACTATGCCAAATCGCGCATGGACCTGCCTGAGCAGTCGGTACGAACCTCCGTACAAATCATCACTGGCAATGACCTCATCTCCTGGCTCCAGTAGCCTGATGACAGCGTCCATAGCAGCCAGGCCACTACCGAAGCACACGCCAAATTCACCACCTTCCAGACTGGCCAGATTGCGTTGCAGCGCATCTCTGGTCGGGTTCTGGGTGCGGGCATACTCGTAACCCTGGTGATCGCCAGGTGATTTTTGAGCATATGTCGATGTCTGATAAATAGGCATCATGACCGCGCCAGTTTGCGGATCAGGGTGCTGCCCGCCGTGAATACACTTCGTGGAAAACTTCATGAGAAGGAGATAATTGATTAATGGCAATAAGAACACAAAGATGGTGAAATCGGTCGAAGGTATAAGCAGTTCCTTAGCTCGGTATTACTTATTTCTCTTCTTTGTACTTCCGCGGGTCGGTTTTCTTCCTCTTTGTGCGCGTTTCTTGCGATTGCTCTTATCATTTCCTTTAGCAACATTCACCTGCAAAACCTCTACCAGCGCCAGGTCTACACGCCTGCGAGTCAGGTCGGCATCGAGTACTCTGATGCGCAGGCGGTCACCCATTTTCAGACGCTTACCACTTCTTCTACCGGTAATACTTAGTCTTCCGGCGTCCATGTTGTACGACTCGTCCATGTGATCATAGCTGATCATACCCTCTACGAAGCTTCCCTCTAATTCTACAAATACACCGAACTCTGAGATGCCGTTGATGATGCCATCAAAATCTTCACCGATGTGGTCTTTGATGTATTCGACTTGCTTGTACTTGATGCTCTCTCGTTCGGCTTGTACCGCTTTTCGCTCCTGGGTGCTGACGTGTTTACAGCGTTCCTCTAGCTTGATACCGTTGGCCTTATAGAGGCTGCCGGCTTGTAGGTTTTTATCTAGAATACGATGGGCCAGCACATCGGCATATCGTCTGATCGGCGAGGTGAAATGCGAATAGAAATCAAATCCCAATCCGTAGTGTCCGATGTTTTGGGTAGAGTAGACGGCCTTAGCCATCGTTCGAATGGCAATGGGCGAAAGCATGCGAACAGCTGCGTCTTCACTCGCCTTGGCCATGAGCTTGTTGTACGAGCGAGCAATGCTTTTAGGCGTGCTCAGATCGATTTCTATACCCAGGCTCGCTGCAAAATCGGCTAGTCCGGCTACTTTTTCCGGATCTGGCTCATCGTGAATACGATAAACAAATGGGATGGTTTCCTTGAGCTTGTGCTCCTTCCTATTGATGAAGGTGGCGACCTCCCTATTGGCCAGGAGCATGAAGTCCTCAATCAACATATTGGTGTCGATCCGCTCTTTGATGTAAACATCAATTGGCTTGCCTTGATCATCGAGCTTGAATCGCACTTCCTCCGCTGCAAAATCGATAGAACCGTTTTTAAATCGGCGTTCGCGCAGCTTGTCGGCTATCTTCTTAAGCGTTTTGAGCTCGTCCTTAAAGTCTCCCTTGCCGGTATCGAGTACTTTTTGTGCTTCGCCATAAGTAAATCTTCTATCGCTGTGGGTAACAGTTCTGCCAAACCAGCGTTTGCGAACCTGATAGGTTTTCGGGTCTAGCTCAAAGACAGCGCTGAAGGTGAATTTATCTTCATTAGGCCTTAGCGAGCAAAGCTCATTGCTGATGCGCTCGGGCAGCATGGGGCAGACGCGATCTACCAGGTAGACAGACGTGCTCCTTTGAGCGGCTTCGATATCGAGTGCACTGCCTGGCTTTACATAATAGCTCACATCGGCAATATGGATGCCGACTTCAATATGGCCATTCTTCAGTTCTCGATATGACAGGGCGTCATCGAAGTCCTTGGCATCGACCGGGTCAATGGTGAAGGTTGGTACCTCGCGCATATCGCGCCTCCGGTGAATTTCCTGTAGGTCCAGCTTTTTAGGCAGGGCCTCTGCTTCTTCCAGTACTTCCTGCGGAAAGGCAATATCAAATCCGTTGTTGATCAGTATGGTCTTCATCTCGATATCGCTACTGCCGGGCTTGCCCAGCACAGCAGTGATGCGACCACGTAGACTACCGTAGCTATCTGGTGTCCAGTCTGAGACCTGGACAATCACCTTATCGCCATTTTTAGCCTCGCCTCGATCTTTGCTGCCAATAAGGATATCCACGGCTTGTGGGCCTTCCACTTTGACTACACAGATCTTGTTGAACACATTCAGAATACCAACGAATGCCTTGACTGATCTTTCCAGAACATCGACAACCTCGCCCTCGGGCTTGTTGCGCCCTCTGGTTTGCCAGAAGCGGATGCGCACCTTGTCGCCATCGAAGGCGGTTCCCATTCTGCTCGGTGGCACGAATATGTCTTGGTCTCGTCCTTCTACGATGATGAAAGCAGCGCCATTTCGAGTCATATCTACGCGCCCTTCCAGATAGTCTCTACTATTTTCTTGGGCGTAGCGGCCGTTGAATTGGTACTTGTAGTTGTCGTTGGCTTTGATTTTTCCCTGTTCGGTCAGCTTGTCGAGTGCGTGTTGTACGCTGTCTTTGTTGTTGCCGATATTCAGCTTTTTGATTAGCTGCTTAGGGTTGTATTGTTTCTTGGGGTTTTGGTCAAATTGCTTCAGCAAAATGCGCTGTAGCTGGGGCACCGTCAGCTTTTTAGCTTTAGGCCCCTTCTTCTTTTTAGTCATTATTGGGGTGTTTTCAATATGGGATCGCCCCTTGCGATCCGGAGTTTTATTCATCTTATTATCGATGCCATAACAGAAGACGCAGCTGGAAAGTTTCTTTTAGACAAGGAAGGACCATTGTGTCTTTCCCAATTAAATCCGAAATTCAACCCGTGACCACCGCCGAAATACTCACCGTTATTCTCTATGCCATAGGAGCTGCCCAGGGGCTCATATTCGGTGTGGTACTGTGGTCGAGTCAAAAGCAGAATGGTCGGGCCAATCGCTGGCTGGCGTGTCTGTTATTCTTTTTGGCCTATCGCTTGATGGTACAGATTTTACGGTTGTTCGGATTGGGTTATTACGATACCTGGTACTACTTCATGTTAGACATGAGCTGGGTGGTGGGGCCATTACTCTTTTTCTATGTCAGGTCCCTTGTTCGCCCGGAGGCAGACTGGAAACGGACCGATTACTGGCACTTTCTTCCGTTGATCATACAAATGGGGTTTAGTCTCTTTGTAAGACTACAGAATTTGTATTGGGACGGTACGCGAGAGAGTTTATCCTGGCTAGGGTATTGGGGCTATGTGGTTTGGATGAACTATTCGACCATTTACATAATTGCCAGCCTCTCGATCATTTACTACGCATGGCGGGCTCAGCAGCTCTTGAAAGAGCAACAAGAGGGCATCATTATTGATCCTGTCCGGATCAAGTGGATCAGTCGAATTACTCGTGCCTTTCAGTGGTCCTTTGCTCTGGTCTTAGGTATTCTACTGGTTGACCTGCTGATATATAAGGTCATCATTGGTAGTGATTACTGGTATTTTACCCGGTACTACTATTATCCATTTTTTGGAGGTCTTTCGGTGCTAACCTATTGGTTGGGGATAGAAGGCCTCAGACGAAAGGACGATCAAGGGCTGCGCAAAAAACCGGTATTGACGGCCGAGCGTCGTGACCAAATGACAGACCTGGCCGAGCGATTGGATCAACTTATGAATGAGCAAAAACCTTTCCAAAAACCAGACCTCAACTTGCAGCAGCTGGCCGATATGCTAGAGGTAAAGCCCTACTTGCTGTCCAATTGCTTGAGAGATCAGCTCGGACAAAAATTTAGTGAATACGTCAATTCATTTCGCATAGAAGAGGTAGAGCGCATGTTGCGTTCGTCGGCCTATGAGCACTTTACCTTACTGGGATTGGGGCTTGAGGCCGGCTTTAATTCCAAATCTTCCTTTCATCGAGCAGTAAAACGGCAGCGAGGAGTTTCTCCTGGCGAATTGAGGGACGCTACACGTGGGTGAGCAGAATCGACAATTGAAGGGAATTCTTCCATCCCGCTCTCCTGCTCAGGCGGCAGTTGGGTTAAGGGTCCTAACA
>JBCBVN010000074.1:0-15444 GCA_039817625.1 Bacteroidota bacterium | reverse complement strand
TTGAATTTGTAAAACATCACCTTCTCCGATTTCTTTTTCTTCTCAATCTGCCGTCTCTGCCGCCCTGCTCGAGTAGCTCTAGATCTAGGGCCATGCCCAGGTTTCCGGCATTTATTTCACCGCCGGCCCGTTGACCGCCATTTTGGGTAGGTAGTACCAGATCTGAGTATTGAACACCTCGCCTCCTTCGGGCATATCTCCTTCTGTTGGGATCTCTACGGCCGTAGAAACTTCTATCCCACGGCAGACCCGTTGCTACCAGTTCTGTTCGGTTGGTTTCTGGATTGTAGACTTTCAGTTCCCCTCTCGGATTGACCATATAGCCCATGAATGTGCGCTGTCCTTGCCGGTTGTAGTAGCGAGTCACATCTCGGTCTGCTGGCGAGTGATGGTTGTATCCGTCGGCGCCGTGTTCCATGCGGCTATGGGTATGTATGTTGCCCGTATTGGTCGCGCCGCGCAATCGCCTGGGGCGAATGTTGACGCTGCTCGACTGACGATCGGTAGTTGCCTTGTCATAGAAGTAATAAGTCCGCCCGGATCGGTCGGTTCGCTTGTACAAACTCGCTCCGTATTCCCAGTTGTCGCGGATTGATTTCTTGTTGTAAATGCGAGAAAAATCAACGGCGGCCTCCATTTCAGTATTGAAGCGCTGGTAGGGGGCCAGGCCGTCGGGGTCGGTAAATCTCAAGGGGTTATTGAGTACAAATGAGTAGGGGTTGTGTGCGGGATATTCATTGGCCAATGGGTCCTGGCTTAGCCAAAGGCCGAACTCACCATCGTAGAACCTCGCGCCAAAGTCGTAGAGTTCATCATCCTCATTGATGGCCGGTTTGCCGGCATATGCATATCTGCTGAGCGAAGAGCCACTTTCCTGATGGAACAGTTCTTCTCCATTGGGGGCATAGGCCATTATAGCGGATGCTTCACCCACCCAATTGCTGGTTACATCCACCTGGCCGAGCGGGCCTAAATGATAAAAACTGATGTCTGCTTCCGGAAACTGGCCATATCCTTCGTAGCCGTATCCTGCTTGTAGACTTTCGCGGGTCGGAGCTTCTGGAAAATACGTAGGCGGACCCGGCGCAGCAGTAGAGTCAGGTGCCTGGTTGGGCCCAGGCCAGCCAGGAGGCGCCTGACCAAATTGACCACCCGGAGCGGGAAGGGGCAGCGCATTTCCAGTTTGCTCAGGCTGGCCATAATAGCCGGGTAGGGTAGGTGGTCCTGGTGGCAAGCCCAGTTCTGCATAATAGTTCCATACGGTCTGGCGAAGGGCCTGAATGCGCGCAGCATAGTTTTGATCGCCCGCTGTAAAACCTCTGCCAAACCAATAGTAATTGTTGAACTCGCCAGTTCCTCGTCTACTTGCAATTCGGTCTTCATCGGCGAAGTAGTGCTTGGTGAACCCATCTTTGTCTACAGTGATATACTGACTTGGGTGTGCCCTGAAGTCTTCGCCATGGTTAATGAAACCCGAGGGCGCGCCATCGGTGAACACACCACTTTGCCGACCTCTGGATTCAATGACTCGCTCACCACTGGCATCGTAGGTGAAGTAGTACAACTGCCCATTATCGCTATAACTCATCAAGCGGTCTTCCTCGTCCCAGCGATTTTGCTCATAGCGATAGCTGCCGTTTTCTCCTGTATACGATAGCTGATTGCCATTCAAATCATATTCGAACCTTCGTCCGCCTACTTCTGCCAATCGATGTGGGAAGTCCTCGGCATAGCGATAGTTCCAGTTTCTACTTTGATCCGTCAGGGTATCTCCATCGCTCAACCTGAGCATTTGCTGACTTTCTATGTTGAATGATTGCCCATAGGAAGCCGTGTATCGGTAGCTCTCAGAACCACCCTCCAGCGCCCAGGAGCCTTCAGCTGTGCGCAGCTGGTTGAGCTGGTCGTAAGAGAAGGTCTGTGTGGCACTTCCCCCCAAGCCGTTTCGAGTTGATCCCGCATTTTGTGTGCTGGTGGTGATGTTGCCTTGATGGTCGTATTCAAATTGCCAATCCTGAAGGTTTTCGATCATGCCCAGGTGCTGTAGCCTTGACAAGCGTTGGGTAGCCGGCTCATAGTCGTATTCTTCCCCGGTTCCGTTCCCGAATTCGCGACTGAGTAGTTCTCCAAATTCATTGTAGCGACTGGATTGGAGGTAATTATAGGTGCGCCCAAATTTTTCACCAGAGAACCCATCCAGCATCCCACCACATAGATAGTTATAGGTGAGCAGCTCACCATCTGGGTAGGCAAGTGTTCGAATTCGACCCCAGGAATCGTAGCTGGCCTCGCTGACCCAGGTTCGGGCACTGGCTTCATTAATGAGCAAAGTGCGAATCTCCTTGACCGTATTGCCTACCTGATCGAAGAAAAACTCTTGTCCGCCACTGGCGTCTTGCCTGAGCCAGATCCTACCTGCTCGATAGAATGGAGCGTCGGGTTCGCCATAACTGATTTCTACCCGATTCTGATAGTTTTTCGGATAGTCGATCAAGACCAATCGCTCATAATCATAGGTATAAGTGATGGCCAGAGGTTCCTCTTCATTCAATGCCGTCAGATTTGGGGTTTCTCGCCTGATCATATTGCCCGCCTGATCGTAGTGAAACTTGCTTGTTCCCGCATTGTAGGGGGTTTCTTCTATCAGTCTGCCGAGTCTGTCGTAGCGATTGCGGCTGTTGAAGCCGAAGTGCTCCTGTTCTTCTAGCAATTCACCGAGGGCATTGTAAGTCCGACTCATCCAGATGTCTCCATTATCGCTCATGCTCTGGTGGGCCTGAAGTCTACCACGCAGATCTGTAAATTCAATGGTTCTATTCCCATTGCGATCAGTCAATCGAGTGCTAAAGGCATTCATTCCACTTCTGTCGGGCTCGATTCCATAAGCTTTCCCGCTAAACGAACCATCAGGATGCTGAATGCGTACTGGCCGGTCCATAATGTCGAACTGTACCTGAGAAGGCGGCTGGTCGTCCAGATTATTGTTGAAGTTTGGCCCGTTGGATACATCTTCGGTGATGGCGTAGTACTCTCTGGTTGTACGGCCAAAGGCATCGACCTCGCGACCGCCACTAACGATCAAGACTTCTTGTGCATTTCGGCCAACAGCTGCCGGTCTTTTGCTCTGTACGATTTCTCCTTCGCCATCCGAGATGGTGAAATAGGCGCAGTACCTATCCAGAGCCGGGTCGTATCTGTCCATTTGTGCATAAGGTACTTGCTGCGATACGCCATAGCTGAACGCGTAGCTCATGACGCTATCCTGTGGCAGCTGGGCACCGGACAACCGGCCCTTCTCATCTAACTGGTAAGTAGTGGTTTGACCATTGATGCCGGTATGACTGACTGTAGTACCGTAGCGATACTCGTAAGCAGTTTGGGTACGGTACCCATAAGCGTCTGTTATACCGGTTGGGTAAGTGAATAGCGTAGAATCGTACTCGATGTCATAGCTCATGCGCTCGCCGCGGTGATTGGGAGGTCGGACAACCTGCTTTAGATTGCCATATTCATCGTAAACCAGGTCAAATATGACTGTTTCAGTGTCGTCTACCCAATGAGTGATTTGCTCGTATTGGCCATGATCATTGATTGTGGTCTGACTCTGTCGGAGTACATCCTCTCCTCCGAAAACTCTCGACTGCTGAACAGCAGACGTCAGATAGGTTTCTGCAGGAATTGGGTGGTAGACATATTCGTGGGTCAATCGATCGGAGAGTGTTCCATTCCCAGTGCTGACAGACTCAATGATGTTGCCCAAACTGTCGTACTGAAAAGTGTACTGCTGCTGAAGGCCAGCAGTGGGGTTTCCTTCGTAGAATCGCTCAGTCCTTTGGGCCAGCAGTGGCCAGGCAGCACCTTGGTCGCTAAGTAATTGTGCTGGGTTGAGAAGGGTACTGTTGAATGGATCACGTAGCTCGTAATCGTACTGTACCTCCTGATATTTGTTTCCCTCGGTATCTAACAGGTAGGTGGTTGCGGTCAGCCCTTGGTGGTAGATGTGATCATTGAGATACTCCGTAACCATCTGTCGGTAGGGCACATCACCATTTTCTGTGTCGAGTTGGGTTTCGGTTACTCGCCCGAAGCCTAAAAATTCCCTTTCATGGCGATCGTGTTTGGGTGATTCGTAGGAAAAAACCGACCTGCGGAAGTCCGCACCAAAGCCTCCCACGCCGTTGAAGACCAGCAAATCGCTCATAACCCACTGGTCCAGAGGTTGATCGTAGCTACCGGCTTGGTGGGCGTAATCGATCTCATATCTGCTGCCCAGTGGACCGTGAATAGTGGCCAGCATATTGGTACGGCCAATTGTGCTTTCGCGGACTCTGAGTTCGCTGTCTTCAGTACTGCTGACCTGGTCCAGAAAACCATCGCCATTGACATCATTGAACTGGCTCAAGACGCGGCTTACCCCACGGCCTGTGGAGCCGCTTGGGTTGACACATATGCGAACGAAAATGATGTTGATGCAGATCGTAAATGCGGCATTGGCCGATTCACTAGTGGCATCTCCTTCGTCCAAATGTCTGTCTAGGGTAGTCCAGGTTTGGCTTGGACCCAGTCCCGAACCCGTGTTCAATCGCACGCTCAGGCGGTTGTTGTCTTCGTTGTAGGACAGGTAGTCAGTTAGTCCATCTCCATTGATGTCTTGCAGGCCGCTACTCATATGGTTGTCGGTGCGGGATACACTAAAACCTCCGCCAATGCTATTGTTGCTGATGTTGATACCAAGGCCTGCTCCGAAGTCCTCGCTGACGCCACGTCTGACTTCTGCAAATCCCCAGTTCTCCCGCGCCCCAAATCGGTAGCCGTAATTGAGGGCCACATCGCCACCTCGCCAGACTTTGTCGAGCAGACCATCGCCGTTCATGTCGAAAAAGCTGTGCTCGGCCCAGTCATCATCTGAAGTGTAGGAGCCGCTCAAGGAAGCACCTCCTTCGGCCGATTCGTTGGCCGAGCGGGCTTTAGCCCCGGATCGCTTGACGGTAGCCTTGCCTCTTCTGGTTCTTCTTGTGCTTCCTGCTCCGCCGGATAGACCGGTATTGCTTGGACCCGAATCGACAAACTTCCCACCAGCAGTAAGGCCCAAAGCTTCGCTATATACTTCGTAAAGCCCCATGTTGTGAGATAGAGATTGGTCGCTTAGACCACCATATACCGTCGTGTACTGAATGCGATTCTCTGATACCAGATCCGGATATTCATCTCCGTTCATATCCATGACGTCGATCAGGTTTTTCCCTTCGTTCCACGCACTGCTGGCACCCAGGCTTCCCGGCCCTGCAGATAGTCCTCCGGCCACAGCATTTATTCGAGCTATACTTTCTATGGCGGGAGCCGATCCGCCACCGCCCAGGTCAGGTGTGAGCAAGATGTCGTCTTCCCCCAAACGCGAGCTCTGCTGATAGCCGGGACCCACTCTTGTACGATCGTCATAGGCGCGCCAGTAGCCAGCCTTCGCATCGACGACCATGGGCACAAATATCTCTGTCGTCGGGTCGCCTCCTAGGCTTTCGAGATCATCGAAAGCGTCGGGGTCGTCAGGATCGATATCTTCTATGTCTTCCAGGTCGCTGGAGTCTACATCTACTTCCGGTAGAACTAAAAACTCTTCCAGTATTGGCACATCAGCCCGGTCTCTATTGCCATTATATACATATTGGCCCCATCCTCTGTAACCATTTCCGAAAAGCAGTTCTTCCATTTCAGGCAGGTGAGCCACGGAGAACCCCGCGTTGGTCCAGTTGCCTGGTAATGAACCCAATGGTTGTACTTCTACCTGGACCTCATTAGACAGCCAGTTGGCCAGATCTTCATCTGCCCCAGTAAAATCAAAATAAATGCTATCGCCAGCTTCGGCCGCAAAGGAGCGGATGATGGAGAAGCCGGCATCGCTATCGTTTACTTCAAATGGAATTTGTGCAAGTAGGCTATCGGGCGTTTTAATACTCATCCGAAAATTTCCCATAATGTTATTTCCTCCATTTCCAGCCTGAACACCAAATCGAACTTGGTAGAATGACGAGTCGGCGACTGACCAGACTTGGGGTCTGCGGATGGGCTTGGTAAACATGATGAACTCCGGGGCCGGACAATAGCCATAAAGAGGCGACCCATCATCCGCATATGCTGGTCGTCCATCTTCTATGCTGGTGTAGTGAAAGCTGGGATTCATTGCTACATTTCCCCAATCGATATTAGATCGGGCAGATGCTCTGAAGGTCAGGGTAGTATTGGTGTCAACCGCCACCGGATCGATGACCACCAAAGAGTCGTCGACTACCAGCTCAGGCGGAAAGCTGAGTGAGAAGAAGGGCAGTGGAAGGTCAAAAAGCGCGAGGTCGTCTCTGAAGAAAAACAGAAAAACGGTATCTGTTGTCTTAGGCTTACTAAATGGCACCTCAATTCTGATGTTGCCATTAAAGGGTGCGTCTACTGACTGGCAGCTACTGAGTAGATAATCTTCAGAGGCCACATACTTGTTGATGGTTAATCGGTTGGCATCCAGATTAGTCGTATCTGCATTTTCGTAGTATATCTCCGGATCCCAGTCAACTCTATCATACGCTCCATCGAAGACCGATTGCACCCTGAAATGCAGGTGTTGACGGGCTGATACGTTCAGGTTTTCGATCATCAACTCTCGATAATCGAAGTCATCCTCTGGTATGGTTGCCGACCAGATTACCAGGTTGTCTAGTTGGAGGCTGACCATCACTCCGTCGTCTCTTGTATAGGCAGCTGCAGTTGCATCTCCTTCGTAAGGGTGCAGGCGCACCGGTGCATTTATGCTGATGCTGCCCGAGTACGGAACTTCCCATCGGCGGACAACGTCATGCAGAGGGGCCTGATCTATGAGGTCTTCTTGCTCTTGTGGATCAATGGTCACTAAATCTGGATCAGGAGCTGCGCCTGGAACAATTGGGCTTGGCGTATCCCCACTGTCTGTGGTGAAAGTAGGATCCCCGTTGGCATCGATGTGGTTGAAATAGACGGTTCCTCTGAGAACGATGTCAACCAGATAATCGCCGTTGAAATCACCAAAATATATGGTAGTTCGACTGCGTTCGGTGGTATTCTCATAACCGGCAAACACCGGCGCTACATTGGCCTCAAATCCGAAGTTAATCTCGCTGGATTCTGTCTGGCTAAATTCATTGATCCCATTGACCGGGCGGATACCTCCGAATTCTCCATTGCCCAAATTTGGGCGGTACACCAATCCATTACTACGTCTGATGAGTTTATCCGGTCGACCATCTCCATTGATATCGATAAACGCCAGTAGACCAGTCGATGTAGAGCTGCCGCCGCCAACTGTTCCGCCTACGGTGTAGTCTTTGGTAGCTGGTGAGCCCAAGGGGCCAAAAGTGACGGCCGTCCCGATTTGGACGCTCGTTGATTTAGCTCCACCTAGGGCACTGACGTCGTTGCTGAAGCCGGGAATGGGATTTATGCCATCTCCGGTCACGTTGTCGTTTCCGATGTCCCAGTTCTGTGCGGAACGATATGGAGACAGCTCACCACCGCTGGTCACATCGTCGTAGTAATCAAATCGGTAATCGTAAAATTCTGATCCCTCCTGGTCATAAACCATTACGGATTCCAATAGACTCTGACTAAAGGCACCGATAATGTAGTTGAGTTCCCAGGATCGTATGGACTGCCCATCATAACTATGCTCGATCCGTCTGAGCAAATCCGGCTCTACCATTTTTACGCCCATGCGGTTGTCCATGCGCACATCAGGTCTTCTGGATTCGCCCAGCTCTCGATCTCGAATGAAGTCTACTCGATAGGGGCCTTCTTGATTTTCATATCCGGTATAGGTGATGTAGTCCAGGTAAAGGGCATGTCCCATCTCATTACTGCCTAACCTTCCGGGATCTGCTTGTCGGCTATAGTGATAATCAATACAATTGCCGTAGATATCCACTTCCTTGACCAGTGCCCATTTTATCTTGGCGCCTCCAGGGCCATCGAGGGTAGCTTCGCTTACGGCACCAGTTTCTGGCGTGCCGCCGTAGTATTCAGACGAACCGTCAGGGAAGTTGATTTCCCACCAGTAGGTTTGGGGGCTATCACCATGTCTGGTAATTCTGGACAATACATCAGTCTGGCGCAAGTGAAAAGTGAGATTTTCAGTGCGTTCTCTTCTGGGTCCGCGGTGAGCTACGGGTGCCATTTGTTGCCCACGCCACAGGTAGGTTTCGGACTCGAACTGTGCGTCATACCTTGGTACTCCCCAACGCGTATCTATGTTTATAGATGGCACATTCAGGTCCCAGCCTGCGCCCAGCCAACCATTGCCTCCATTGCTCTGGTAGCTAATGCTCAAACTGGGTTTCATATCTTGTCTTCCCGGTGTAAGCAGCAATGGAATCTCCGTACTTGCTCCGCCTTTTTGACCGGCGCCAGGCACCGTAGGCAGTTCGACCATCGATGCTGGATCGGGCGAAAAGGTGGGCAACTCCAGGGTGGGTAGAAACTCATCGTCTACCTGAGGGATAGGGGCATTCTGGCTTTGGACTTCCGCAGGTCGGAGACAAAAACCAAGCAGCAACAAGCTCGCATATACTCTAAAGGTCATAGTCTTAGGGAATGATTAGGGTTAAGGTTTTTTGGTAGCTATCGGCTGTGATCTCGATCCTGTAGGTTCCGGATTGGGCTATGTAGTCACTAACCAAATGATATTTGGCTACTGGCGACTGACTGACTTTTACAAGTCTTCCTAATTGATCATAAGTGTTGATTAGCAGGGGTTTGGGAGTATTTGTCTCAACTCTTACTTGATAGTGTCCATCAGGGCTTGGGTTAGGGGATAGGACGGCTGATTTCCAAAATCCTTCGGTGTCTGCTATTTGCTTGCCTTCAAACCCGAAACTCAGGTGAAAGACTTCGGGTATGTCACTTGGGAGTTGCAGATCCCAGGAGATAATTCCGGTCTCCGGATCTGTTCGGCCGGCTTGTATATACCGTACTTCATTCCCGTCGAAATGACCGCTTCCCGATGGATCTATGATGAGGTGCCATTGCTCTTCATCTGCCGGAATGCTGTAAAGAGATCTGCTATCTAGTTGCAGACTTAGCGTTTGGTTCCTATTCCAGATGTGTGATTGTATCTGCCAGGTTCTGTAAAGCGTTTTTACGCTCATAGACGAGGTATGATCTATGGCCGTTGCTTCACCATTGTCACTCCAGCTGAGGTAGCAGAGGTCGCAACTCAGTTCTTCCGTACTGATGGTTAAAATATTGCCCTCAGGTAATTGACTGCGGCCTTGTGTCTTGTGTAGCGAACCGTCGATGTCTCGGCCAATCCCAGCGATTCTCTGCCCAAAGCTGCTACCGATTTGAGCATCCCAGTAGGGTTGACTTTCGGAATCGATGTAGTGCCTGGCTTCGTTTTGCTTTATGGTCAGTCCATATTTAAGTGCCAGATATGACTCGATCTGCTGCCTTTCCGTAGGGCTTAAAACCCGATCGTATAAGATGATTTCCAGCAGATCGGCACTATGGTTTTCTATGGGCAACTCTGGGTAGGGCTGTGCCTGGGTCAGGCGGAGTTTTTTGGGTAGTGCCAACATTCCATTTGACTCCACTTTTCGCCTGTAGAAGGTGTGTAGAAAAACGGTTTGCCCAAGCTCGCCGGCCTCGTGGGTTAGGTAATTGAGATCATCTAATTCGGCCAGTCTGTGGTTGGTCAAGACAATCTCTGCAGTGTCAGATGAGCCAAGACTCCAGATGACCTCTTCGAGCTGCGAGTTCTTTTGGTAAACGGTAAAAATTTGTAGTTCTGAAGTGATGTCTTCAGGGAGGCGAATCTCATTTGAAAGTCCTGCTTGCCCAGCTTCATACCAGAAGGTAGGAGTAGAAACTCCTCCTGGTGATTGTGCGTAGATGGTGACATGAGGAGAGAGCAGGAGCGTGAAAAGCCAGCTTGTGGCTAAAAGATCCCTCACCTTCGGGAAGGAAGCTTGTAAGTGACCTGAAAAATAAAGTGGGATGGGCATTATTTACGGTTTCTTTGTTACAGATTGGCAGATATGCACGGAGAATTCATCGGCATCAAGAGGTGATTTCACGATGCCGATGTCAACTGATATTGGAATTTCATCAATCCGGAAAGGGGATCCACCAGCCCAGGGTGGCGCTTATGCCGCTGTATCTATTTGGGTTTTCGATAAAGCCGAATCCGTTGGCTTGAGTTTCGAGTACATCTCTGAGCCCCAGTCGATATCGGACTTCCAGCTGCAATCCGAAGTTGAAGTCTACCCCAGCTCCTAAGAGCAATTGAATATCATTTCCGCCTCTGAGTACTTCTCTGAGGCTTTGCTGTATTTGGAGATCTGGTCCCAGTTCCGGCATGTTTGAACTATAGTCGACGGCTTCTGGGGAAACCGCAAAATTGACGGCCAGACCAGCCGCGAAGTGCAGCGGGCCCATGGGGTGCACTTTAAGCTGGGTGCCCAGGCTGACATGTTGGTATCGGAAATTCATTTGGTACTCCAGCCCAAGCTCATCGGTATAGTCAAAAGAGCTACCGAAATCTCCAAAGAGAATCTCTGGTTGGATGGCGAGTCTGGAGTCGCGAAACCTGTGATAAAACTGAATGCCACCAACAAAGCCCAAGGTGCGGCTGGTGGTGACCTCGTAAGTTTCGGCGGCAAATACATCGGTGATGATGGTAATGCCTACATCGGATATGCTGCCGTAGGTCATACCGGCTTTAAATCCGTAAAAGTATTCGTCATCGGCAGGCTGAGCACTTATGTAGAGGGTGGCCAGGCCAGACAAAATCAGTATAAAGGACGAGCGGATCATAGGTTGATACAATTGAGTAATCTAATTGATCCAAATGTAGGTGCCCGACCTGCGGAAGTCTAAACATATATACCGGACAAATGCTGGACATCCGGCTAAAAGCCCGTTAAACTCTGTTAAATTGACTGTAGATACTCGTCCAGGGATTGCGTCTCAGCTACCGGAAGTTTTTTCTTTAAGCGGTATTTGGCTTTGTACAAACTGTCCTGGCTCATGCGCAACATTTCAACCAATTCATTATTGTTCAGGCCTACTTTGATCAGTGCAGCCAGTCGCAGTTCTCTGGAACTGAGTTTGCCCTCAGAGGCCGCTGACTGCAGATTGTATTCAAAGTCTCCATGTACTTGCTCGAAGTATACTTTAAAGGAACTCCAGTCTTGTTCTGATCGCTCTTCGCTTTGCAGGTTTCTGATCATTTTGTCTATGCCGGCCTGATCTCCAGTCTTCGTGCTGATCTGCTCGAGCTGAATGCGCAGATCATCCAGAACCTGATTCTTTTGAAGCAGATGAAGTGTATGAACGCTTAACTTCTTTTGTTGCTCATTGAGCTGATTTTGCAGGATCAGTTTTTCTGTCTTTTGCTCCAGCTGTATTCGGGTATTTCTCTGGTATAAAGAGTATGCGACAAGGAGCGCGAGTAAAGCCAGACCAAGGAGTCCGAATATCCAGGCCCGCTGTCGCAACTGGACGACTTCTTGTTCGCGTTCCAGGGCGAGCAGTTCTGCTGCTTGTCTGTCGATTTCAAGCTGCTGCTCAACAGTTTGGTACCTGGCTTCGATAACGGCCAGTCGATCCAGATTCTCTCTTTGTTTGATGCTGTCTGTAAGTTCATCATATCGCTGCTCATGTTCATAAGCCAGCCGATAATCCCCCCGTCCGGCTGCAACTTGAACAAGCGCTCCCTGAGCCAGTCGTTCGAATAGCAGAAGGTCTCTTTCTCTCGCTGGCCCAAGAACCTGTTTGGCTCGGTCTTCTGCCTGATCATAAATGCCCATCTGGGCGAGCAGATCAGATGAATAGGCCAGGGCTTGTAGGCGTGCATCTAAATCCTCCTCCGGATCGCTAATGTCCAGCAATCGATCGAAGTGCACCCTGGCCTGATCATTTAGCTGTTGCTCCTTTTCCATGATGGCGAGTACACCGAGTGCTTCTATTTCTAGGGGAACGAAATCTGAAGCTCTGGTCTCTGCCAGGATACTGTCTAGCAGTTTTAGACTGCTCTCATGCGCTTCCATCAAATTGTAAACCGTAGCCTGATTGATTCTGGCTATCTGGCGATAATAATCGTCCTGATATTGATTGTATATGTCTGCCGCTTCTCTGAAGCTCGCCATGCTGGCCGGGTAATCTTCCAGCTCCATATTGGCAAAACCTATTTCCAGTTCTGAATCGGCTAGCCAGATACTGTCCTGGGCATCCAAAAATAAGGCTCTGGCTTCGAGCGCTTTTTCCAGGCTAATATCATACCGATGTTGTTCGCGATCTATGCGGCATAGAGACAGTAGAACGGCACCTTGCCGCTGCGAATTCCCGTCCACGGCAAATCGATCGGCTGCTAAGTCATAGTAGTGGTAGGCGCTGTCGTAGTTGGCCATGTTGGAGTGGTTACCGCCTATGTTGTAAAGCATAACACCCTGCAAGCCGGGCCATTCCAATTCATTGTAAATGGCCAGTGCCTTTCGATAATTAGCCATGGAACTATCGATTTCTCCTCTTTGGCCCTGGGTAATACCCAAGCGCTGATAGCCGGTAGCTATTCCTTTAGTGAAAGAAATGGCTTTTGATTTTTGAAGGATATCTCTGGCATAAGCCTCTGCAGCATCCAGATCACTACCAGAACTGGCTCGCCACATCTCAACCAGGGTGTAGATATGATTGGTGTCAGTAGGCTCGAGAGTAGATAAATATTGAGATAAACTGTCGAGAGAGGCCCCATATTGGCCCCGTAAGGAGGTCGTGCATATGGCTAAGGCCAACGCAAGCTTAAGGGATGTACGAAAGAACACGATCTAAAGCTAAGAAGTAAAAATAAATTAATGCTTGGTGAATCTCAACGCAGCGACATCTTCCCGATCAAAAATGATGGTATAAGTACCTCTGTACAGGCCGTCAGTGTTTAGCGGATTCCGACCTGCGGAAGTCCTAAAGCTACCAACTAATCGGCCAAAGACATCGAAGATATGTGCTTCAGTTACCCGGCTATCCATGGGAATGATGAGCTCTCGGTTTCCACTTTGATCGGTTAGTAATTGCGGTCCTGTGGAAACCAAAGGATCGATTCTGACCCAAGGTGAAAAGGTGCTGACACCATCGGTGTCGTAGAAGCCCAGGCGGTAATAATAATCCTGATGTAGACTTCCGCGGGGTCGGTCACCTGACCAGGATCGGTTTCTGGCCTCAGACCCTATCAGGACATCCACAATTTCGGCTTCAATAGGATCTGTACCGGCATAAATCTCAACCCGCTCTGGTACATATCCCGGCCAATGCCAGTTGAGCTGATCGGTGGATCCCAATGATTCTATTTGCAGGTTGATTTCAACAACAGAGACGACGTTGGGTCCTGACCCCGCGCACCAGCAAACGGCATTGGCGAGTAGTTGCTGAAAGTAAACGGCATTATTCTGATCACTGCCTAAATAGTCGCTTTGGTGATGCCCCAGCGCCGTGTAAAATGATCGGCCTCCGTTACCAAATTCCTGATACCAGGTGATCGTACGTTCTTCATCGTAGCTATTGGATCCGGTTTGTCTGACCCGCAGCAATTCCTGGATATTGGGGCTGAGCTGGCCACCGTTGAGCTCCCAGTAATAGTATTCCTCGCGCTTTTCCCAGGGATCGGGGATACCAACCAGGGTAGGGTGGTCGGGCTCAATCTGATCCATGAAGTTCATATGGTTGGCAGAGGTATGATTGGGACCCGATTGTACAATAGCGCCCACCAGGTCATTGTAGAATGGCCAGGATCCATTGCGGTAGGTATCTGTAGCCGCATGGATTCCAAGAAAGGCGCCGCCGCCATCTATATAAGCTTCCAGGTTGGCCTGCTGAGTAGCATTCAATAAATTGTTGCCACTGGTATTGGAGAAGATGACGACTTCATAGTCTTCGAGCACACTCAGATCGTCGAAGGCCGATGCATCTTCCGTATCGACAATGGTAAAAGAACTCGTATCGCCAATATTGGAGAACAGCTGTGCGCTCTCATCTCTGGTATTGTGATTAAAGCCGTTTGTTTTGGTGAAGTGTAGGACTTCAAAAGCCGCAGTCCCTTCGCAAGGGGATTGTGCCGGTGCTTGCAAGAATAAAACCGTCAACAGGGCGAATAGAAAATCTCTCATAGTTGGTCTGTTTTAATTTCCAACGAATCCTATCCCTGGGGTCTAACTATGCAATAAGCAATATCAGCTAATGCTGAAGTCAAATTACGTAAACTTGTGTCGTTCAAACAAGCTGAGTGCTTGCCTGGTGATTTTTAAAAATTACCTGGTAGTGTATTCAAAACGGAATTTACATCTTGACATTGGCCAATCCGCAAATTTCCTTCACTTCCCTGGTCGTTGCTTGTGCCCGTTTTCTAATCTCGGAGCTGCTGTATTTGATCTGGGACTTAATGGATTTGCGATCTGCCTTGAGTTCAGTCAATCTTTTGCGACACTCCGAACTAATGGCAACCAGACCATCGGCTACTGCCTCTTTGAGCTCGGTGTACTTGAGCTTGCCGTCTTTATAGGTATCCATTAATTGATTGTGATCATCGGTCCGACCACTGGCCCATAGTAGGCGGAATAGATTGGCTACGCCCGGGCTCATTTCACCTTCGGCTACATTTCCGGTGTCTGTAACGGCAGATCGAACTTGCTTTCTTATTCTGGCTTCATCAGCAAAAACATCGATATTGTGTTTGTCTCCGAGACTGGCACTCATCTTGCGGGTCGGGTCAGCAGTCGACATCACTTTGGGTACCTGCGTGAATAAGGCTTCAGGAAGCTCGAAGTATTCTTTGCCTGCAAAGTTGTTGAATCGTTCAGCTATGTTGCGCGTCAACTCCAAATGTTGGGTTTGGTCTTGTCCGACCGGGACATGTGTCGCCCGATAGATCAGGATATCTGCTGCTTGTAGTACAGGATAGGTGAATAGGCCTGCGCTGACAAAGCCATCGTTTTTATTGCCACTCTGGTCGCTCTTGTCTTTGAACTGAGTCATCCGTGTCAGTTGACCATAGCTGCTAAAGCAATTCAGAATCCAACCCAACTCGGTATGCTCGGGTACCAGACTTTGCAAAAAGATGTTCTCAGCTTTAATGCCACAGGCCAGTAAGTTGAAAACCAGCTCCCAACTATTTTCTCGCAGCTTTTTAGGTTGGAAAGGCATAGTCATGGCGTGGTAGTCCACAACCATGTACAAACAATCGTGCTCTGCTTGTAATTGCCTCCAGTTTTCTACTGCACCGAAGTATCTACCAAAATGCAACTTGCCGGTGGGTTGTATACCCGATAGTATGGTCATCGTCTGGCTCATAGGCGCAAAAGTAGGCATTTGAATAAATTGAGTTGTATTGGATTTTGCCTTATTGATGTTGGTCCAAATGCAAAAAGTTGCACTTAAATTAATGTTGAG
>JBCBVN010000073.1:0-15806 GCA_039817625.1 Bacteroidota bacterium | reverse complement strand
TGACAACTATAAAATATATCAGCAACACTACCTTTGTCCTATGCCAAACTCCAAATACGAAGCTCGGGGCGTATCTGCCACCAAGTCAGAAGTACACGCTGCTATCGAAGGGTTAGACAAGGGCCTGTACCCTAAAGCTTTCTGTAAAGTCTTACCAGATGTAGTAGCCGGAGACCCCGAATACTGCAACCTCATGCATGCCGATACCGCGGGAACAAAGACCAGTCTGGCATACTTGTACTGGAGAGAGACCGGTGACCTGAGCGTATGGTCGGGCATTGTGCAAGATGCCATGGTGATGAACCTGGACGATATGGCCTGCGTAGGTGCCGTCGACAATATCTTGGTGTCGTCGACAATCGGTCGCAATAAGAGGCTACTACCTGCGGAAGTCCTAAAAACCATTATACAGGGAGCCCGGGGGTTCGCAGACCGGATGGCCGAACACGGTATTCGGCTTCACCTGAGTGGAGGAGAGACAGCCGATGTAGGTGACATTGTTCGGACCATAGATGTGGGATACACCACCTTTGCTCGTCTGCGCAGGAATCAGTTGATCGTCAATGACATACGGCCGGGTATGGTGTGTGTAGGATTAGCCAGCTATGGGCAGGCGACCTACGAGTCGAGTTATAATGGCGGTATGGGAAGTAATGGCCTGACCAGTGCCCGCCACGATGTTTTGCACCACGACTACGCCGCCAAGTATCCGGAGAGTTTTGAACCAGAGCTGCCCAGAGAGGTGGTATATCAAGGGAGTAAATACCTCACTGATCCAATAGCAATCGATGAGCACACAACTACAGATATCGGAAAGCTTATTTTATCTCCGACCCGTACTTATCTGCCGGTTATCAAGCAATTGCTGAGCGATCAGACGGGTGTCAGGTCTCAGATCGGAGGGCTAATCCATTGTACCGGAGGCGGGCAAACCAAGGTGGTGAAATTCCTCGGAAATGTCCGGGTAGTTAAAGATCAGCTTATGGCACCGCCACCTCTCTTTAAGCTTATACAAGAGGAGAGTGGTACGGCTTTGAAGGAAATGTACCAGGTGTTTAATATGGGCCATCGCCTGGAGGTGTATCTTCCGGAATCTTATGCGCCGGCAGTTATCGATGTGGCCAGGTCTTTTAACATCGATGCTCAGATCGTCGGTTTTGTTGAAGCGGCGGAAAAAGCTGAAGTGAGAATTGTTACTGATTCGGGTAGTTATAGTTATGAAGAGTAGCGGCCTATGCAGCCCCTTCAATCAATGTCAAAATCTATGAGATTAATTCCGTTTTTCCTATTGCTGATTATGGCTTGCGAAGCCCCCGCGCCTTCTAGTGAAGAGACTGCTCAAACGCTCCAGTTGCCAGTTGATTTTGTGGAGTTTTACGATCGTTTTCATGCCGATTCTGCCTTTCAAATGGCCCATATCCAATGGCCACTTCAAGGCATTCCCAGCAATGATTCACTTCGTGTACCCGGCTTTGCCTACCAAGCTGAAAACTGGAATCTGCATCGGGTATTCGACCCTGCTGAATCTGGCTATCGATCAGAGTTTGAGTCATTGACCGATGATTTGATCGTAGAGCGCATCAATGATCGTCAGGGACGCTACGGCTTGATGCGCAGGTGGTTGCGCACCTCATCCAGCGGGGAATGGATGCTTATTTTCTATCAGGAACCGATGCCACTAGCGGTAGAGTAGGGGGCTTATTCTTCAGTGATTGCTTGTTCCTTTTCCTTAGCCTGCTGGGCTAGCATTTCCTTGAGCTCACCTATCTGACTTTGCAGGGTGTCTATTTTCCTTTCCAGTTCCAGGTTGTTGTCCATGGTCATTTCATCGACGAATACAGCATTGGCCAGGCTCAGACCAAAAATACCGCCCAGTAGGACCAGCAGAGCAAAGTAGAAACGCGTAAACCCGATGGTGACCGCAGAATCTGTGTTTTCTGAAATAGCCGCCGGTATTTCATTCCAGCCCTCCATGGTGAATAACTGGAAAATGGAGTACAGGCTCATGAGTGGATCTCCAAAATACTCTGGTGCGAGCTTGGCATAGAAGTTGCAGGTGATCAGGGCCAGTAAAAAAAGTAAAAAGAAGAGGGCACCCAGTACAAAAACAGATGCCTTTAGCGCTCGCCCTAAGCCGTTGAGGACAGAATCTATATTGGGTACGAACCGAATGAATCTCACAACCCGCACCAGCCTGAACAGCCGCAGTAAAACCAATAGATTGGTATCTGGTAGATTGCCATAGCTGGCAAAAAGTACGGGGATACTGCCCAACACGATGAAGAAGTCAAAACGATTCCAGCTGCTGGAAAAGTAACCTTTCCGACCCAATACCTTTAGCTTGACAATGGCCTCGACTATAAAGAATAGAATAAACAGATGGTCGATGAACTCGAGCCACCAGTTATTTTCCAGACTGGGGAAGTACAATAGGAATATGATCAGCACATTGATTCCTATGGCACCCAGAATGATATAATCGTTGAGGAAAAGTCGCTTCAACATATTCGCGTAGTCAGAGGCGCAAAAATAGGGACATCAGCTGGCCAACTCCAATACGGGCTCATTTTTTGGCCAGTCTATAAATCGCTGCAAGCGATAACTGCTCAAGCGATTGTGATAATAGTATAGCATCTTAAAGCTCTTGCTTACGACTCGCTTTTTCTTATCGTAGTACAAGGGATCGTCGATGTGGTAGTTGCCCATGCTTTTAATGCCTTCTTGTATGAGCGAGCTGACGCCCTTTCGTACTTCTGGACTTAATTTGATTTTGTCTTGGGCCTCCATATCCATCAATGCTGCTTGTAGCTGGCCCACTACAGCATGAAGGGTATGTCGGTTAAAGGCAAATTCTTCAGCTGGCAGCCTCAATAAACCGAAGAGGTCGAGTTTGGGATAAGCGCGCTCCAGGCACAAAAATGCAGCATAGGATACGAGATGACTGGCCAATACCACATTGTCGGCATGGAATCGTTCCAAAATCCGCTCACCCAGAATACGGGTGTATTCCTGTTCGCGTTGTAGGTTCTTCGATACCTGACCATCGGCAGCCAGGAAGTAATCTCTGGTATCGATGGGGAGATCGCCGTGGTAACTATTGCCATCTTCATCTACGAAATTACCGAGCACATCCATCGGTTTTCCAAGTGAGATGGTCAGCTGATTGCCCTTGCTGAAAAGTCCCCAGATAAACTTAATGATGGCCCGAAAAGAATGGAAGCTATCCTTAGCTGAGATATATCTTTCCTTTCCAGCTATCCGAAGATGTTGCTCGATCAAGTATTTAGCCTCCAGCACAAAAGGGTAACTCAAGATCATAGGGACAATGAAAATCTTCTGATCGTTCCCGCGTTCGTAGTGTATGCGTTGAGCTTCAATGGCTGTTCCTACCAGTCCCAGCTTTAACTTGGTTTCTATAGCACCTGATCTGGATCTTGTACCCCCCGGAAAAAATAGGTTGGGCACGCCCCTGAGGATAGATTTGACGCAATTCGCTTTCAGGGTATTCAGGTAGATGGGGTTTTTTTTGCGCCGATCTATCCGATAGACGCCAAGGCGATTCATGAAATAAGCGGTATATCCGGTGTTAAACAGGTTCAGGCCAGCTCCATATGTGCTGATGGGAACACCCGCTACTTGCTCCATGGCATACCCGATGACCAGACTGTCTAAGTTGCTAAAATGGGTAGGAACCAGTATGACGGTTCCCTTATCACAGAGACCCCTCATTTGATCTACATAGCCCTTGATCAACAGTCGTTTGTGTACATTTTTTGTTTTGCTGAACCAACCTCTGAACCAGCCCTGAATCCATCGTCCATCGGCGGTGTTGAGTAGTCGCCCCAGGAAAAGGGTTAAAAATCCTCTGGCAAATTTGAAAGTTCCAATTTTGAAGGTAGCCACTATTTCTCTGGCGTAGCGATCTACTACTTCTTCCAAAAGCTCCTTGGCCGCATCTTCTGCTGTACTGGCCTCCTTTTCATCCAGGCTTTGGTTAGCCAGGCGTCTGGATAATTTTTTCCAGTATTTCCGCTCTTTTGGTGGGTCTACCTTCCAGGGCTCTTCTTTGGTGCGTTTGAGTTCGCTATAAGCCGTTTTACTCAGCAGCTCAGGTAGCTCATCACTGTGCAGTTCTTCTATCCGCTCTGTAGCATAGGCTTTTACTTCTTCTACAAAGTTGGCTCTATCCTCGCTGACCTTATAAATCGCCCATTCCGATAAATCGGGCATTATGTGTGGATAGATCTTGCCTTCTTGCTGAAACATGGTCGGAAATATATGACTTACATGTTGAGAATCTCCTGAATATAGCCAAGGAGTTCTTCCCGTCCTTGTCCATTTACAGCACTGGTCTTGAAAATGGGGGGAAGCTCGCTCCAGGTCTGTAGCAGTTCGGATTGGAAATCTGCAATGTGTTCGCCCTGACCATATTTTCGCTTGTCGATTTTAGTAAATACGAGTGCAAATGGTACCCCCTTTTCTCCCATCCAGTTGCAGAACTCGATGTCGATTTTTTGTGGTGGAATCCCTCCGTCGATGAGGACAAACGCATTGGTGAGTTGTGTGCGGTATGTGAAGTAGTTTTCAAGTCGGTCTTGCCACTTGCCCCTCGTTTTCTTGCTTACTTTGGCGTAACCATAACCTGGTAGATCTGCTAAAAACCAGGCTTCGTTTATCAGATATAGATTGAGCAGCTGAGTCTTTCCCGGTTGATGGCTCGTTCTGGCCAGTTGCTTTCGACCTACTAGCTTATTGATCAAACTGCTCTTACCCACATTAGACCGACCGATGAAGGCAAACTCGGGCATGTTGTGCGCTAAGGCCTTTTCGATGCGGGAATGGCTGGAATGAAAGCGGGCTGTATGAATCTGCATAAGCAAGTAGGAGCTATCGGTTTTTAAGCCATAACCGACCTGCCTTTGGCCACAAGTTCTGCCAATACATCCACCACGCGATCGATTTGTTCAACCGTATTGTGGTGAGAAAGGGAGAATCGAACGGTGGGCCTTGGGTCATCGGGATACAAGTGAGCAATAACGTGGCTACCCGTATCTATACCGCTGCTACAGGCGCTGCCGCCACTGGCTGCAATACCCGCCATATCCAGGTTCATAAGTAGTAGATCACCCGTACTCATTTCTGGCATGCTCACACTGATCACCTTGAAGTGCCCGTTGTCTATATCTCCATTGAACCGAATATCTTCTATATCGCGGCGGAGTCTGTTTACAAAATGGTCTTTTAGGGAGGAGATATGGACTCTGCGTGGGTCCAGTTCCTCGTTGGCCAGCTCGATGGCTTTGGCGAGTCCTACGATTCCATAACTATTCTCTGTACCACCTCGCATATTGCGTTCCTGAGCTCCGCCATCCAGGTAGGGTTTGACGATATTTTCATTGTTGATGTAGATAAATCCTACACCTTTTGGTCCGTATAGCTTATGGCCCGATCCAGAGAGGAAGCTAATCGGGGTTTTTTCCAGGTCTATTGGGTAGTAACCAATGGTTTGTACCGTGTCGCAGTGGAACAGTGCTCCATGCTCCTGGCACAAATCGGCAACTTCTTGTAAGGGTAGCAAGGTGCCAATTTCATTATTGGCATGCATGAGGCTGACCAGGGTTTTGCGAGTATCTTTTTGTAGGGACTTCCGCAGGTGGTCTATTTGTACGCGCCCCTGAGCGTCCACATCTACCATTTCAATTTCGATACCACTATCTGCTGCAATTCTATCCAGGCTGTGTAGTACGCAGTGGTGCTCTAGCGGAGACGAAATAATGCGCTGCACACCCAAGTCCCTCACCGCATTTTTCAGGGCCATATTGTTGGCCTCGGTACCGCCACTTGTAAAGAAAATCTCACCGATTCCTGCATTCAGGCTTGTTGCTACGGTCTTTCTTGCGGCTTCAATGGCAGCTCTGGCTGTGCGACCTTCGGCATGAATACTACTGGGATTGCCATTGGTATTTTGCATACACTCGGTCATAGCCTCGATCACTCTGGGATCGAGTGGGGTAGTAGCCGAGTTGTCGAGAAAAATTCTGCCCATGATGATGATCGCTTTTGGTGTGTGTGTTGTACCCGCAAATGTATGAATAGTGCTTGAGAGCATCCTGGCGAAAACTACCTAAGGAGACTGTTTCCAATTTCATCTGCCAGGCTATCGGGCACAAAGGGAGTTACATCGCCTCCACCTTTAATAATCTCTCTGACTATGGTTGAGCTGATATGAGAATAGGCAGGTCTGCTGATCAGAAAGAAGGTTTCCAGGCCTTCACCTACGATCTCATTTAGCTGACTGATGGTTTTTTCATAATCGAAGTCGCTCGCATTACGAAGACCACGAAGTAAGTATCTGGCTCCTATTTGCTGGCAGTAGTGGGCAGTCAGGCCCTCAAAAGAATCTACTCTTACCTTGGGCTGGTCGGCAAAAACCCGGCGCAACCACTCCATCCGTTGTTCTAGTGTAAATAGATATTTCTTTTGCGAATTAATGCCTACAGCGACCACGACCTGGTCAAACAGATCTGCAGCCCGAGAGACAAGATCCACATGCCCCTGAGTGATGGGGTCAAAAGAGCCGGGGAAGACACAACTTGTCATGAGTAGTAGCTTTTTAGTACGTTCTCCCACATTCTGCCGGGCAAAATGCGGCGGGCAATGGTTGAGGCTCTTTGCAGGGCAGGCCCAACTACATATCTGGGTTTTAAGCTGGATTTTTTAATAATAGCCTGGATCTTGGCTGCAACAAACTCAGCTGACATACCGTGATCTACATTATCGGCCATGCCATCATCAGCAGCCTGATAGGCCTTTCGGTACCTTTCGTGTACATCTTCGACGGGCATTCGATACTGAGTAGCTATGCTATTGGTTGAAATATCACCCGGACAAACACAGCTAATCTGTAGTGAATGACCACTGGTTTCCAACCTGAGCGAGTCTGTCAACGCGATAAGGCTAGCCTTGCTGGCGCAATAAACAGATCTGAAAGGAATACCCATAAATCCAGCAATGCTTCCCACCAGAATTAAACGGCCCGCTGGTGCTTCTAGTAAAGGAGGTAAACAAGCCTGGCAGATGTGATAGCTCCCCCAAAAATTGGTGTTCATAATGGTATGGGCCCGGTCTAGCGGCATCTGTTCTACTGGTCCTGCTCCACCTATTCCGGCACAGTGAATCACACAGTCTAGTCGGTTTCCTGTTTTGGATAAGAGCTTCTGCACAGCGTCTTGAACGGCATCTGCTTGGGAAACGTCAGCGGGAAGCGCTTCTACACCCGGCAGGTCAACGGTTCTTCTGCTCATACCGAATACGCGATAGCCTTCTTTAGCCAGCATGGGGCCCAAGGCCTCTCCTACACCAGAAGAAGCACCTGTTACAAGAGCAATTTTCATAGATGCAAGGTAGTAGTATAATGTTGTGAACCAATGCTAAACACACAAATAACATTCATAGTTAGTCTATAGCGATTAAAGGCCGTATTTTTGCAACTTCATCAAATTGAAAACAGATGGCATCCGATAAACACGGACTCAATACCACATTTAACGAAAAAGGAGAAACAATAAGCCCCATCTTAGAAGACGGGGTCAAGAATTTTCTAATTGACATCGATGGAACCATCTGTGACGATATTCCTAATGAAGAACCCGAGCGAATGGGGACTTGCCTGCCATACCCCGATGCATTGCGCATTGTAAATAAGTGGTTTGATGAAGGTCATATCATCACCTTCTTTACTTCGCGAACGGAAGATCATCGAGAGATTACCGAGGAATGGCTAGACCGGCACGGCTTCCGCTATCACGGTATGTTGATGGGTAAACCTCGTGGAGGAAATTATCACTGGATTGACAATCACATTGTAAAAGCTACTCGTTTCAAAGGAAAGTTCACAGACCTGGTCGTACAGAATCGCGAAATCGAAGTATTTGAAGACTAGCGGAAAGGGCCCGGAGTCGGTATACGCTCGACATGTGGATCTTCCCCGGTGGAAAAAATCCTTGGCCCAAATTTGTAGACCTAGGTGATTTTGTACTAGTTTGTCCCAGCCTATCTAATTACGTGTGAGTTCACGAGACATTTTTGATACTTACTTCAAGTCGGCCTTTACTGTAGATAATGTAATCTTTGGATTTGACGGCTCTGACTTGAAGGTTCTTCTTATCCACAGAATCGAAGAGCCATTCTATGGCTATTGGGGTCTACCGGGCTATTTCGTCCGTCCAGACGAGGAGTTAGACGAAGCTGCCCAAAGAGTATTGTTTGAGTTAACCGGGCTCAAGGATGTTTACCTTGAGCAAATACAGACTTTCGGCGGTGTCAATCGACATGAGTTTGGCCGAGTTATAACCGTAGCCTACTACAGCCTGGTCAGGGCTGATTCGTTCAAGCCCATAGCTTCTGGGGTAGCTGGGGACGTAAGGTGGTTTTCTACGAATGATTTGCCAGAACTGGCCTTCGATCACAGTAAAATCCTGCAACACGCTTTGCACAAACTCCAGCGCAGTATAAGAACACGACCGATCGGGTTTGAGCTATTGCCCTCTGAGTTTACGCTTTCAGATTTGCAGCATTTGTACGAGGCGATTTGGGGTGTTGACTTGGAAAAACGCAACTTCAGAAAGAAAATTCTTTCCATGAATCTGTTGAAAGACTTAAACAAGTTGCAAGAGGGTGTCGCTCATCGTCCGGCCAGATTGTTTGAGTTTGACGAGGAAAAGTATATAGAGCTTTCAGAAGAAGGGTTTTTATTTGAGCTAAAGGAAGGGCGCCGAAAGGCATTGGTATAACTGGACTAATCTTCCACGCCTTCCAGGAAGGGAACGAATGCGCAACTGCCCAGGTCTTCTTGCTTAAACTGGTTTTTGTCGACTCGTTCTATTCGCATCAAGCGCTGATTTTTCTTAGACCCACCCACAGGAATAATAAGCAAGCCGCCAATAGACAATTGCTGCTTTAGGTTTTCGGGTACTTTCTCTGCAGCTGCAGTAGCAAGTATGCGATCGAAAGGAGCAAACTCGGGCAGTCCTTCATGGCCATCTCTCAAGAAACAGCGAATGTTTCCCAGTTTTAGTTGTCTGAATTTTAGTCTGGACTTCCGCCAGAGAGGTTCATGCCGCTCTACCGTAAAAACCCGCCCACCCAGCAAGGAAAGTATAGCAGCCTGGTATCCTGAGCCCGTCCCAATCTCTAAGATCTTTTGTCTTGGCAAAAGCGACAAAACACTGGTCTGCCAGGCTACTGTACTGGGCTGACTAATGGTCTGGTCCCGATCAATGGGCCACGGTTTGTCCTCATAAGCATGTTCGGCAAAGGCACTGTTTATAAACAAATGCCTGGGGACATTTGCCATAACGTCAAGTACCCGATCATCGAATCGATTTTTGGCGCGGAGATCAGCAATTAGCTTCCGGCGGCGGCCTCTATGCTTAAAGCTATCCATGCTATTGGCTTCCTTTCAGGATGCTTTCCAAATCTGCAGGTGAGTAATTTACGTTTTTGAGCACTTTCGTGTCTGATCGTCTATACACGAGGTACTTATCGCCACTGCTCTCTATAAAACCCTCCTGACCAAGTTTAGCATAGTGCGCTAGTGTATCTTCTGCTTCTTGTAGGGTGTCGCAAGTCTTGGACATATTACTTCGATGTACTTCTTCAAAAAGGGCCGCAAATCGATCTTGTAGACCAAATTCCAGAATAGCTCCACTGAGGACGTATTGAAGATCCGCCAAGGCGTCAGCGACTTCAATGAGGTCTTTTTCTTCTATGGCAGCTTCCAGCTCTTTAAGCTCTTCCCGCAACAAATTAACACGCAGTGTACAGCGTTCCGGACTGGGTATTCCGGCTGAGGGTGATACAGGCAGGCGAAAGGTTTGGTGAAATTCTGCTACGTCTCGTAGCGCTTGAGGTTCTTTTGGCATGATGCAAAAGTAAGTATTGGGCAAAAAAAAGCAGCTTCTAACGAAGCTGCAGTGTATAAAGCTTAAAGTCGATCATGCCTGTTATGAATTGATATAAGAAGGAATGATTCACTCGCTTAATCAATCATAAAACAAAAGTAGCTGGCCAAATCGCGGTGTGCAAGATCAAGAATTCGCAAGTCAGTCACAATCAACGATCTGTGAACAAAGTGATAGATTCAAAATCTTAGCAAGGAGTTACAGAAATTATCGCTCTTTGGAATTATTTTTCGTAGAAAGAGGTCTTTGGCAAATTAAAATTCAAATCAGGCCAGGGACCATCTTCGCCAAATTGTGACAGCCAAAAAAACACTGGATCTAAAGAGAAAATATTTTGATGTCGTAATTGAAATGTTGCAGATTTTTGATTGTGCCGGTGTTATCCATTGTCGACAACTTCAAAAAAGTAAGTGAGCCGCTGACCGTTCTCGTCAACCAGCGTCAGCTTGTGTCTGCCTGGATCTGGTTGCAGCTCAAAATTGTGAAACTGCTTTGTGCTACCGATGTAGTCTTCGTTGAGGTGCCAGTATATGGTTGTTGAGGGACGCAGATGAGCTACCTCGAAGACCGCAGGTACGGTCTCTCCTTGCCAGTCTTTACTCAGGGTAATACGGCCGTTGCTGTTTGGGTATATCAGTTGCATGACCGACCTGGACTCGCCTGGTCTGTTTGGGTTCTCGACAGCTGATTGTATACAATTGGGCGACCAGGGTGGGAGTGGTCGGTAAGTGGCCTCATTTCGCTGATAATAGTGGGCTTGACTGGGGGGAAGCACCAGCCATGATCTAGGGATTACATTTTCGGAATTCTCACAATCGAGATGGGTACGGAATTGGCCGGTAGCATCTGTGAAAACCCTTTGATGATATGGACAGGTTGGCGCTCTTAGGCCATTTTTAGGGATCCAGCTGGTATCAATTTCCATGCAAGACGGACTGGGTAAGTATCCGGTAACTCTACAGACAGCGGTTTGCCGAAGATCATCGTAGGGCCGTTCAAACCAGTCTGGTGTTGTATTCAGTGTGCGAAACACCTGAAACAATAGTGGAGCAGCTGCTTGCACACCTACCAGGCCGGGTCTTCCCTCTCCATCGGCATTTCCTGCCCAAACTGCCACTACATACTCCGGCGAAGCGCCAACGGCCCAAGCATCCCTAAAGCCGAAGCTTGTTCCCGTTTTCCAGGCAATTCTGTTGTCGGGCCTGAGCCTTTGCCAATCTCCGGTTTCATTCGGCCTTTCGAGTTGCTCCAAGGCTTGCAGGATACAATGACCAGCACCAGCGCCTATTGGTCCGGCTTGTCTTTCAAGCTCAGCAAGTGGGTCTCTGATTTCATCTGCAAGTAAAGTGGGGATTCTCCAATCTGCCTCAGCATACTGTCCCTGTCTTTCGTAGTAGTAGCGTTGCTGGCGGGCAAGCCCTAAAAACCAAGCACTCATTTGTTCCAGGCTGACTTCGCAACCACCCAGAATCAGGGACAGGCCGTAATGGTCGGCATCCTGGTCGATATACCGAAAACCAAATGATTGGGTGTGGGCATGCATCTTCGCGATGCCATATTCGCGAAGTAGTAATACGAAGGGCACATTGAGTGATCTGGCCAGCGCGCGATTAGCCGGTACAGCGCCTGAGAAGCTTTCGCTAAAATTGGCGGGACTGAATTGTCCGAATGTGACTGGAATATCGGTCAGGAATTGAGCGGGTGTGATTTGTCCTTCCTCTAGGGCGAGACCATATAGTAGTGGTTTTAAGAGACTTCCAGGCGACCTTGGTGCCCGAATGAGATCTACCTCCGGGCTGTAGGCCGAAGCGATTCCCGGCACATTGCCGATGTAGGCCAAGGTTTGACCACTGGCTACTTCTGTAACTTGCAGAGCGAGGTTGTGGATTTGATTGTTGGCCAGGGTTTGCTGATGGGCCAATACCAGCTGGGTGAGCTGTTTTTGCAGCCCGCCATCGATAGAGCTGTGATATCTGCCGGGGCCATTCTTTTGGCGAAATCTATGGAGTAAATGTGGGGCATCTCTTGGAAGTGGAAGGGGGGCACTGGGTAGGGGTTCTGCTTTGGCCAGTTGCAAGCTCATACTGTCGATATGGCTGGCCGCATGCAAGTACTCCAGCAAGCGATTTCTCTTTTCCAGCAGTTGGTCTCTCGATCTACCCGGATGTATCAGTCCTGGACTATTGGGCAGTACAGCCAGGGTGCTGGCCTCGGCCCAGCTCAAATCCAATGAAGAGCGACCGTAGTACCGCCATGCTGCTGCTTCGATACCAACTACATTGCCGCCAAATGGGGCATTTGCTGCCCAAAGCTCAAGTATTTCCTTTTTGTTGTAGGACCACTCCAGCCGCCAGGCCATCAGGGTTTCTATCGCTTTATTCCAAAAGGTTCTAGGTCTGTCGCCCCTGGCCATCCTTATGGTTTGCATAGTAATGGTCGAACCACCAGACACCACACGACCGGCTTGCCAGTTTTGCTTAATGGCCCGCGTAAGTCCTCTAAAATCAACACCCCAATGCTGGTAAAATCGCCGGTCCTCATAACCAATAACTGCTTGAACGAGCAATGGAGACAGGCTGTCTGAAGCGGGCATTCTCCACTGACCATCGGCTGCTATGCTAGCAGAAAGAAGTTGCCCATGTCGGTCAAAAACTACCGTAGAGAGCGGCTTATCGAAAAGGGGACTTGGCAAGCAGAACAACCACCATAAAAAGCCAATGAAAACTAAAATACCAATGGCCTTTCGGATGGAAAATGGCTTTGACGCTTTTGCCATACTATCTAGCTCACTGTAGCTTCCCGAGACTCGAAAGTATAGGCTTTGTACAACTCGTTCTCTATGCGTTGCTTTTCGTCGACAATCTCCTGGTCAGTGTATCCGTATTCTTGAGCAAAGACCTGAAGGACTTCGTCCAAAACCGGACTTATGCTAGGAAGGTCGAAGTAGAGCCTGCCCGACCTTCTGTTCAGAAAATCGAGTGGAAATAGCGCCTGCTCGTGCTCGATACACCAAGCTGCTTCTGCGGCTGCAAGCCTAGCCACATCCGTACCTTCCGATCGTTGTTTTGCCTGTGCTACGATATGTTCGGCTTGCCTACCGTAATTGGCGACTAAGTAATCGGCGCGACCTGGACTCAGGCTGGCTTCTTCGAGCTGGGCTTCTATTTCTTTCTCGTAAGAAAGAACGGCATCGAAATCTTCAAAAGGGCCGCCATTCAAAGGGATGTCTTTGGTCTTGCTCTGAGGTAGGGCTTCCATTTGGTGTTCTTGCCGTTGGCGACTGAGTCGATCCAGTATGCGCTCGGCCATTTTTCGATACCCGGTCAGTTTGCCACCAGCAATACTAAGCAACCCGCTTTTTGACTCGAAGATTTCATCTTTCCGACTCATTTCCGAAGCAGATTTGCCCTCTTCATAGATGAGCGGTCTGATGCCGGCCCAGTTGCTCTCTACATCTTCTATGGTTAAATTGATACCGGGGAATAAGGCGTTGGTCCCATCCAGCAAGTATTGGACATCTTCCACATGAGTCGGGATGTCGTTAGGGTTGCCCTGATACTCGGTATCAGTGGTCCCAATGTAGGTCGACCGAAGTCTGGGGATAGCAAACAGCATACGCCCATCTGCTACATCGAAGTATACGGCTTGCTCAAGTGGAAATCGTTCTCTGGCCACAACAATGTGTACGCCTTTAGACCAGAATAGCCGTTTTTCATTCAGGCTATTGTCGTCTTGTCTCAGCTCATCAACCCACGGTCCTGCCGCGTTGATTACGTGGGCAGACTTAATGACAAATTGCTCGCCTGTGAATTTATCCTTGCAGTTGGTGCTGGCTATGCGGCCCTCTTCCGTGTAGTTGAAGTCTATGGCTTCTATGTAATTGAGGGGTAGGGCGCCTCTGATTCTGGCGGTATTGATGTTTTCCATGGTTAGGCGAGCATCGTCGGTTCGGTACTCCGCATAGTACCCACCACCTTTAAGGATGTCGTCTCGTAAAAGCGGCTCTTTGTCTAGGGTCTCAGCTTTGGTTAGCATGACTCGCTTGTCTTCGCCGTGAACCTGAGCAAGGAAATCGTAGACCCACAAGGCCATGGAAGTAGTGAACTTTCCCAGAGAGCCTCCTTCAATGAGCGGAAGGAGCATCTTTTCCGGCCGGACTAAGTGGGGAGCTAAACGATGAACCGTGGCGCGTTCTTTACCCACTTCTCTGACCAATCCAATTTCCATATTTTTTAAATAGCGGAGTCCGCCATGAATGAGCTTAGTCGATTTAGAGCTGGTGCCTGAGGCATAATCTCGCTTTTCGATTAAAGCGACTTTAAGTCCCCGAGCTGTGGCATCTAGTGCCACTCCGGCACCGGTTATGCCGCCACCGACGACTAACAGGTCGAAGTGTTCGGTTTTTAATCTGTCTATGGCATTTTTTCGAAGCGTATTAGGCGTCATATTGCAGGCATTTAGCTGGTGTAAATTTACGAATTTCCCGAATGCATTATTTTGCGTTTCAAAGAAATAACCCACCACTATATGGATGATAGGGCAGAAAGAACATATGACTGCATCGCAGTGGGTGAAGCGCTGGTAGACTTAATCAGCACCCAATATGCTAACAGCCTGGAGCAGGTTTCTTCCTTTGATATGCATCCGGGAGGTAGCCCAGCCAATTTGGGTGGAAATCTGGCTCGATTGGGCAGGAAGGTCAAGTTCGTTGGCTCGATAGGGAATGATGGTGCGGGCCAGTTGATACAAGCCAGTTTGTCTTCAACAGGATTAGAACTGTCTGACTTGCGCAAGGACAGTAGGCCGAGTTCATTGATCCTGGTGACGAAATCGCATGATCTGCCTGCTTTTACGGCCTATCGGGAAGCGGATGCTCAGATTTTGCCCTCTCAGTTTCCTGCCCATCAGATAAATGAGGCCCGGCTCTTTCATACAACAGCTTTTGGGCTGAGTCGGGAGCCAGCCAGAGGAGCGATTATGAATGCGGCCAGACAAGTCGTTTCTAATGGCGTTCAGCTGAGTATAGATGTGAACTATGCCATTGAGATTTGGCCGGACCGGGAAGAAGCTCAGCGCGTGCTGACAGAGTATATCGAAATGGAGGCACTCGTCAAAATGAGCGAAGTCGATTACGAACGATTATTTAAGGCGCCGATTGGCGATCCATCCAAGGTAGGACAACAAATTCTTTCGATGGGAGCGGGCTTATTGTGCTTAACCCTTGGCAAGGAAGGTGCCTATCTTTTTGGGAAAGACCAAACGATTTTCATGCCCAGTCGGCCGATAGAAGTGGTAGATACTACGGGAGCAGGAGATGCGTTCTGGGCAGGGTTTCTACACGGCTGGCTGAGCGGCTACGGACTAGAAAAATGCGGTTTGAGCGGAAGGCAATTGGCCGAGATGAAGCTGACTCATCTCGGCCCATTGCCTGGGACAGTCGAGTTGGATTGAGTCCTTGACTACCTTCTGATCACATAGGGCATTCTGCGACTGGCATTGCGCATCAGACTATTGACCAGGTCTTCATGGTTGTTGAAGGCCGTACCACCTGCTTCCCAGTTGTAGTTCCAGAGCAGTTCCCCTGATCCGCCATCGTGTATGTCGAGGGTAGCTTCTGTTTGGTTGGCATTTCCCCATACACCAAGCAGGAGACCAACGGCAATATTGGCACCATCTGACATGGGCTTGGTCAGTCTGAAATTGCTGAGTACGATAGCGTCTACATCCAGAATGGAGGCCAATTCGGCTGGGGTGTTGGTATTTCCACCTTCGTCGAATTGGCCTCCATTCTGGATGTAGACGCTATCGTACTCAGCAATTTCAGACTGACCAAGCCCATGTCAG
>JBCBVN010000072.1:0-15826 GCA_039817625.1 Bacteroidota bacterium | reverse complement strand
TTTTTCCTCTAAAAGCACTCCAGAGCAACAAAAAACTGCTTTGTTTTCTCTTTTTCTCAGTGGCAATTGGCGTTAATCTCCCGGCTCAGATCTCGAGCTTTACTTCCAGGGATCCTCTAGCACCCTACCAAATGAACTCTGTACTCAGACCGGCAGACACCCTCGACTCTGGTCGATTGTGGACAGCCCTTGGTGTTGGATCGGGTCTTTACCTGGGGTCTACTTACTTGTTATATCAAACCTGGTACAAAGATTTTGAAAGAGGACCGTTCAGAACCTTTAATGATTGGCCTGAATGGTCACAGATGGATAAAGCGGGCCACTTTTTCTCTGCCTACTTTCAAAGCCGGTTCAGCTATTATGGTGCTCGATGGACTGGAATGAGCAGACCAGGAGCCAGATGGGCAGCCGTTGGGGTATCTACGCTCATACAAGGGACAATAGAAGTATTTGATGGATTCTCTACGGAATGGGGCTTCAGCTGGACAGATATGGCTGCCAATACGCTGGGAACTGGTTTTTTTCTTGCCCAGGATCTACTTTGGCAAGAGCAGCGGATATTGGTAAAAGTGGGCAATAATCTACGCGACCACCCAGACTTCCCCGTGTCATCTAATGGCATCCAAAGCAACCTCGGAGATATAAGCCGAGAACGCTTTGGCGATTACCCCTTTGAACGATTTCTCAAAGACTACAACAATCAGTCTTTATGGCTTAGTGCCAATTTGCGTTCGTTTCTACCCGAATCCAATTTGCCACAATGGCTAAACCTAGCTTTCGGGTATGGAGCAGAAAACGTATTTGGAGCATTGGGCAATAGCTGGTCTGTTGGAGACGAGCGATTCCGTTTTCCTGAGACCAGATACAGACAATGGTTCCTCAGTCCAGATATTTACTTAAGTCGAATCCCAACAAAGAAAAGATGGGTGCGACTTGTCCTTGGTGTATTAGACATTGTGAAGGTGCCGGCCCCTACCCTGGAGTTTAGCCGTGGCAGATTTCATTGGCATTGGTTAATGTGGTAGGCGAAGACTACACAATACCGAGTATCCAGCCTTCGTGATTTTCAATTCGCTTTCTATCCTTTTGCGATATCGAATCAGAGCCTGAGAATATCTGATACAAGCTACCGTCCTGTTGTGCTGCTCGCAACCACCTCAAGTAAGTTCGAACTTGTTCACGATCGGGAATACTGTCCTTTCTGGGTCTTTCAATTACTGAGGGCCAAATTTCAGCCAGGACAATCTGTCCCTCATTTGGCCAATGCAAACCCGTTTCGAAGGGCCAGACCTTAGTACAGTCAGCCAACTTCGGGTGCTCAAAACGCAAATGATACAGATAGGGTATACCTAGTAAGCTTTGACTTCCAACACTTCCTATATAGGCAAGCTTCCAACTAGACTGTAGTTGACTATGCCTGGTTTCTACCAGGCGCTTTTCTGCTAGCTTAATTTTGCCTTTCACAGAAACCGGATAAGAAAAGTCCTTTGTGGGTCCTAGAAAGATACCACTTTCACCTTTCGGCGCTCCCCAAAATGGTCCGAGACCTACTCCCAATCTCCGATTGAATTCTGAGGCAACTTGAAATCGGTTATTCCTGTTTTTTTCATCATCCTTAATCACCCTATGCCATTCCTGCCAAATCGCCTTCCAAGCAGCTCCCTTAAGTTTAAGTCCGCTAGAAAGCCCTTTGGGATATCCAAAGCTGAAGTCGCAGCCCAAAAGCACTCGTTTTCCTTTTCGCCTGAGGTCTACCAATTTTCTGTATATCGCCTTGAATGCCTGCTTACGAGTCTGATAGTACCTTGTGTATACAGGAGATGATCGCCCGCTTTCAGATCTCTGGTTAGCTACTCCATCTGCTACCCATATGGCGTCTTTGCTTGGCCGAGCTGAACTTGGCGCATTTCTTGCACTCCAATCTACGACTATGAAATGGTCGAATGTTTCCACAAGAATCTAACTTGGGGAGTTCCGATATGGTTGAATAAAAAAGGAACACCGGTTACCGCCAATATTTTGTATATTTGGCGGACAACCGGTGTCTCTGGCAGAAGCGATCCTATCAGTCGCTCCTACGTTTATGCCTCTGTCACGGGATCGAAGTGTTTAGTCCCCTCACTGATGATCCAAGAACCAAACAGAGGTCTCTTCGTGTGAAATGTCTGTGGTAAATAAAAATTCTTTCGTTATCACAAAGATAAAGCTGTTATGGCTAATTTGTGTACCTAGACACCCTGATTATTCCATAGACTTCTGGAAATAACTTTTCGATACACTATCTAACTAGCTGTTTTACAAGTACTTGATATTTACTTTCAACCCAAAATGTCTTTTCTAGTCTTTACCCCTCCCTTACAGCTGTTCCAACAACAATTTATATAGGGTTTCGTAAGGTACAATTTCGATTTCAATCGCGTCTGGGTTTACTGTGCTTGGGTTCTCCGCCAATATATCGAGAAGATCACTTGTCTTTTCTTCGAATCTGGTGCGATTGAAGCGTGCAGATCTCAACTTAGCCAGGGCCTTTAAAAAGTAATTAGTGCGCTCTAGACCAGGGGTTCCTCTCAAGTTATTGCGCTGAGTATATCTCGAGAGTGCCCTCAGCCTATCTTCCGCTTCGTCGTATTCCTCCCAGATGATCACCCAAAGCAGTTGAACCACTAAGATTGGGATATTGAACCTCCTCTTCTTTTTAGAAAACTCGGGAACTTCATTCAAAAATCTCCTTAGGCGGAATTTTCTCGGCTTCTTTTCCCCTGTATCAATTTCACCTATCTCTCTCAGCCACGAAAGATAGGCCCGCAGTAACAAAAATCGTTCTCTGATTTCCCCTTGCTGATTTTTGAACTTGCGATGATCCATCACATTATTACAAGTATCAAAAGCCAGCTTGTAGTCTGAAGTGTGAATAGCCAGATAGATATACAGCTGCTTGGCTCTAAACCAAGGCCGGACACCTACATCAACAATACTTATTATGCGCTCATATGCAGCCTTGCCGGTCTCAAAATCTTTAGTGGGCAAGGAGACATTAATTAGCTGAAACAGGTAATTACGGACATGACCTCTTGGGTAGACCGGTTTCTTTACAAGCAGATCAATCTGTTCAGAGCATATTTTCTTGACCGACTCATAATCAGCAGAATATACTTTAGCTGCAATCTTAATGGTGTTGTAGTAAGAATTGTACTCGATGGTTGACACATTCGGGAAGGAATCGTCTAATCTATTCAACAACCCAAGGGCAAATGATGCCCTGTCCTTATCAGACAGCTTGGTATCTTCCACCACCTCTAAAAATTCATGGTAGGATGCATGGCATTCGACCTCAGCCTGATATATGTGATTATACCGCCTGGCCATATCGATGTACTCCTTTCGCTTTTCCGTCTTATAATCACCAAATAAGTAGTAGGTCATCATCAGATCTGCACTGTGCAAGCACAGGCTAGCCATCTCTGCCTCTTTAGCCTTCTCACATACCTTGCTAACAATATCGTAAACAATGTTGTACCTTCCTTGTCTACGCATGACATCTGCCACACAGAGCTTCTTCCTCAAATCTGTGAAAATCTCATGGTAATCTCCCTGCCCCTTTTCCTTCGGTTCCAAGAGCAAAACCGTATCGATCAATTGCTTCTTTAGCCGGTGCTTGACTTTAGCATAACGAGGGTCCTTTTTCTTCCCGAATAAGGAAGTACACGCCTCATCATCATCAGCGACCTCATTATTAGAAATAGCATGGTACAAAGCCGTAAGCTGAGTGCCTTTTCCCTTTGGAAGATTATAAAAAAAAGACAGCCTTCTCAATCGACTCATGGTGACATAGCTCACCAAATCCTTCAATTCTAGCATTTTACCTGACCAATTTCAATGCTAAAATATCAATTTTGAAGGAATAATTTGCCGTTTTATCAACAATTTATCTATCTCATTATCAATTTTTTACATCTTTTTTTCTACGGATAAACTCATAATTCCAGGGGATAACTGGCGATAAAGTGGTAGTGCAACTCTAAAACACCCCCAATACATTTGTTTCAACTTAAGACACGGAACGTGTCTTACGATAGACTGCAATCCATTCAAAAACGCACAAATCTTCGTCACTATGTTTACTTGGTTCATTTCAATTCTAGTTGCATTCAACGTTTTCGCTACTCCCGTCGACATGAATATCGACACACCAGTAGAGTATCCCACCGCAGAAAAAGGTGGAATCATCATCGAAGACCTAGGCATGAACTAATGCCAATCATAGAAGCTTCGTGCGTATGATAATTGGATCAATCATATCGCGCAAACACAGTTTCTGCTGAAATCTAATGCTAATTTAAGCCTCTACCGCCACCTTATCGGATTTGGGTATTCCCTCTATTCCGTTAACGGTAGTGTACTTAAATGATAACTTTTTATCGGGGTAAATATACTGAAACGCTGATTGTACTGCCAGTGTGCCTTCATGGAATCCACACAAAATAAGTTTCAGCTTACCGGGATAGGTGTTTACATCACCCACTGCAAATATCCCTGGTACTCCGGTACTATAGTCTCTCGTATCCACTTTTATAGAGGACTTTTCTATCTCAACCCCCCAGTCGGCTATTGGTCCCAATTTTGGGGTCAAGCCGAATAAGGGGATGAAATAGTCGGCCTCCAACTGACTCTCCCCCTGGGTTTTATGCTTAATCGTTACAGCTTCTAGGCTTTCTTCGCCTACAATTCCTGTGACCTGAGCATCAGTCATTAGCCTGACCTTTCCCGACTCTGCCAGCTCCATTACTTTCTCTACACTGTCTAAGGCTCCTCTAAAAGATTGCCTCCTGTGCACCAGAGTTACTTCGCTTGCTATTTCTGCCAAGTAAATGGTCCAGTCTAGTGCAGAGTCTCCACCACCAGCCAATACCACACGGCGATCTCTATACACCTCGGGGTCTTTGATAATGTAAGCAACCCCATTCCCATTTTCATACTTTTCTAAGCCTTTGATGGGTGGCTTTCTGGGTTCAAAGCACCCAAGACCACCAGCTATGCATATAACAGGTGCCTCCATTTGGGTGCCCTGGCTAGTCGTAATGCGCCACATTTTTTCACCGACCTTCTCTAGTTTCTCCGCCCGCTCACCGAGGGTAAAAGTAGGATTGAAAGGGGCGATCTGTTCCATCAAACTGTCGACTAGGTCGCCGGCAAGGACAGAAGGATACCCAGGGATATCATAAATAGGCTTCTTAGGATATATCTCCGTAAGCTGCCCACCTGGTTGTGCCAAACTGTCTACAAGGTGGCATCTCAATTTTAACAGCCCAGCCTCAAATACAGTGAACAAACCTACAGGTCCTGCTCCTACGATGATGATATCTGTCTTAATCATTTTTTAGCTTTTATTCGGTTGGTATCTTAACAAATCTTGTAGGCCTAAAGATGTAATCCACATTCATCTTTACCCTCTTTATCAGCCCACCTGCCTGCGCGACCAGCTCCGGGGCGTGTACAATGCGTACAGCCAATAGATCCATATCCTAAAGCTTCCAGTGGGTGGCGGGGTAGCTTGTTCTTATCGAGTAGATATAAGAACTCTCCTTCGCTGATATCGATCAATGGATGAAAGTGTAGTAGCCCTTCAACTAACTCCCAGATATCCATGCTTTGACGGTTCATCGTTTGATAAGCATGCACGCCAGACATCCATACTCGATGATGCTTTTTGAGTTCTCGCAACGGCATCACCTTATTGTAATGGCAACAGCGATCTGAATTCGAATTCCACATCTCCGTTTTGCGGGTGAGTTCGTGCCTGGCCTCATCGGGTTTTACCTCGCGCATGGGCAAACCTGTCAACTCATGGAGCTTTTGCCTGTAGGCAAGGGTTTCGGGGAAATGATACCCCGTATTCAGAATAGTTACTGATTGGCGCTGATTGGCTTGTGACACCAAATACAGCATCACAACAGACTTTGTTCCAAAAGAAGAAGTAAATAGTACCTGGTCTACAGGAAAAAAGTCATAAAGCCTTCGAATTCGATCGCCAAAGTCGAGCTTGCGAAAATCCTCATTGAGTTGGGCAACCCAATCTTCGGTAAGGACAGTATTTACGGACTGCATCATAGTCGGGTGGTATCCTTGGTGATTGGTCCTATCGGTTGGGAATTGAATCTTGCACTAAACTCTTAGTCGCTTCATTCAATGCCTTTACTTTAGCATTGAAATCGCCACTCAGTTTATCTCTGAATAGCTTGAGGTTGTCTAGTAGTTCTGCAGTTTCACGTTCGGGCAATTGTTTCTCTAACCATTGACGAAACCGCTTAGCAAAAGTTGGCGACTGTCCGTTGGTGCTGACAGCCACTTTAAGCGGCCCTCTTGTAACAATACTACCTAAGTAGAGATCGCAAAGATGGGGTGTATCTGCGACATTAATGATCCGATCATACCTCTTAGCGGCATCCCAGACCTGCAAATTGATGTCTTTGAAATTGGTTGCAGCAATGATAAGGTCTGCATGAGCAGCATCACTTTCCAAAAATTCTCGCTCTAACCATTCAATGGAACCTCCACCCGGAGACTTAAATTTAAAGGTATTCACGCCAGCTGCTTCAGACTGCTTAAAAGGCTCTCCAAGTAACTCCTTCAATTCAGGCCCCATCCAGGGTGCAACTATAGTAACATTTGCATTAGGGCTAGATTTTAGTAGAAAATTGAGCTTTTCGTGCCCAACCTCACCAGCACCGACAACCAACAGACGGAGCCGATCTAGACGAAGGAATACTGGATAAAGCTGATTTCGATCATTCATATTCAATTAATGAGGTTGAGCGGCTCTGACACCCGGATCAATGGTTTCAGCGGGAACTGGGTGACCACCAAAATCATCTGAATCGTTTCGGCGAATGAAAAGATTTTTGATGGATGAAATTTGACATTGACTGGACAAATTCACGACTTGACCGATGATAATTAGTCCCGGTCCGTCACCTTTCTCCTCAGACACCCGGCGAATGAACTCTTCATCGTTCACCTGGCCTGTCCATACTTTTTCATTGGCTCTGGAGCCATTTTGGATCACCATAATAGCTGTGTTTTTATTTGGACTTCCGCAGGTCATAGCTTGCATATAGCCTCCAGCCTCCGCATACCCATCAAGATAACTGCAGTAGCATTGGATTGAGCAGCTTGCTCAAGGTCTGGAGACAAACTTCCGTCCTTCAAGCTTGCAGTGAGCACCCAAAAGCTCTGAGCTACACCCCTTCTCGTGGGCGGTATTCCCTGCAACTCTGGCAGTGCTACACAGCTACTTATTCCAGGAATTAGTCGAACAGGAATGCCATGTGACTCAGCGTAGACCTTTTCTTCATGGCCACGCCCAAACACAAAGGGATCACCGCCCTTTAGGCGCACAGCGTGACCGTAGCGTTTGGCTGACTGGACCAGTAGTGCATTGATCTCCTTCTGGGTTTTGTAGTGACTTCCCGCTCGCTTACCGACATATATCTTGATGCAGCGATCAGGTACCTCATCCAATAGCTCTGGCGCGATCAAAGCATCGTACAGAAGAACGTCAGCCGACCTGAGCGCTTTGAGTCCTTTGAGGGTAATGAGCTCGGGATCTCCTGGTCCTGCACCTACCAGCGAGACTCTGGCCAGTTTTTGTATTTGCTTGGTCATAGCGTTAGGCTTTATAGTACTGATCCACAACCAGCTTATCGCCGCCAGCAGAAATCAGCTGATTTCGCCGAGTGGTTTGCACCCAATGAATGAACTGCTCAGCCGCATGATGATAGGCTATGGCAAATTCCCTGTTGGGCTGTTCCTTGTTTATAGACAGGACTATGTCAGATAGAGATAATAGCTGATGATTTTCAGCACCTGACTTACCATCAGTTGCGGGCGAGGTGCCCGACCTGCGGAAGTCTAAAATATCAATCAGCTCATTGGTGTGATTAGGTAGCAAATGCTCATCAAAATCTTTGAGGATCCCTTTTTGGGCATTGCACTTTCGATCATTGGCCAGCAGTAGTGCTTTTGCCCCGATCACCATAGCGGCATAAGCGTGGTAGATGGCATCAGACCAAGCCTGAGCACCCAAAGAAAGTCTAGCCGCTTCGATCTTGTCTTCGGCGTCTTGCAGGATCGTACTGACCAAATCGAGGCTTACACCGGCGCACTCCCCTACTCCAATCTCTTGCTTGTACTCTTCTTGCTCACCCCAGTCCTGGAAGTCTAAATCGGTCAGGGTTTCTGTATTCGCCAGATCATTGAGTAGATCATAAAAATATCTTTTACCCTTGCGGATTGCATAGTCGTTGTAGTATTCGCCAGTACCGGATTCTTCCTGATAGTCGTTGAATAGGCGCCTCAGCGCATCAGGTATACGCCGAGTCGGCAGCTTAATCACTTTTTGAGCGATGAAGCCTCGCCCATCGGGAGCGATGCCGCCCCCAACCACAAGCTGCATAGCAGGAGCAATACGTGGACCGATTCGCATCGAGCTTCCGTGCAAGCCGATATTTGCTGCCATATGCTGGCCACAAGAGTTCATACATCCAGATATCTTGATGCGGATAGCGCGTGAGCCGATTAGGTCAGGAAATTCTTCGAATACCAACTGCTCCAATCTCGTAGCCAGGCTAGTGCTCTTGGTCACACCCAAGGCACAGGTATCCGTACCTGGGCAGGAGGTAATATCGGCTGTACTATCAAAGCCGGGCAAGGCCAGGTCCAAACCATAAAGACCATTGAATAAATGCGGTAGAGCCGATGGAGGAACAAAGCGAAGCAGCAAGCCCTGATTGATGGTAATACGAACGTCTTCGCTAGCGAAGGTTTTAATGAGTTCCGCCAGTATCCTGGTCTGTTGAGCGGCCAGGTTTCCTAAAGGCACCCTGATGGCCACCGCGTGATAACCTTTTTGTTTCTGATCAATGACGTTGGTCTCCAACCACTTTGAGTAAAGCGCTTCGTCAGTGGGTTCAATGCTTGCAAAGTTATCTGACGGTATAGTGCCCGTATGTGGCTGCCAGACGGTATCTACGGAATAGCTCTTGTGCTGCACGGCCGTTCGCTCTTGCTCTATCAACCGCATGAGTTCCTCCAATCCCAATTTCTTCAGCAGGAATTTCATCCTGGCCTTCATGCGCTTCTCGCGTTCACCATAGCGGTCAAATACGCGAATACCTGCCTCCATGAAAGGAATAAGCTGATCTTCGGGTAAGAACTCGTAAGCCGTCTGGGCAACCATGCTTACAGCCCCTAAGCCACCACCCAACAATACTTTAAAACCCCTCTTGCCATTCTTCAAATGAGGAATGAATCCGAAATCGTGGAAATAAGTAAATGCCGAATCCTTATCACTGCTGCTAAATGCGGGTTTGATCTTGCGCCCCATCTCCTGACAGATCGGATTGCGCAAGAAATACTCGAATGATGCCTGCACGTAAGGGGTGACGTCAAAAGGTTCTTCAGGATCAATGCCAGCCAGTGGCGATGCTGTGATATTTCGCACCGTATTGCCACAAGCTCCCATGGCCGTCAACCCGGCTTCGGTCAAGTCGCGCCAGACATCTGAGCTATCACTCAACTTTACATAGTGCAATTGTATGTTCTGGCGGGTGGTCAGATGTAAATTTCCATTGGTATATCTCTCGCTGATGTCGGCGAGTGCAACCAGTTGATCAGGCTTGATGTGACCAAACGGAATTTTGGTTCGAAACATTTGCACACCCGATTGACGCTGGCCGTATACACCTCGGGTCAGACGAAAGTGTTTAAAGCGCTCTTCATCTTCTTTTCCGGTTTGATAGGCAATTATTCGGCGTTCCAGCTCTTCAATATCTTTCTGATCAGCAGCCGATATCAGTGGATTTGGGGCAGTTGCAGTCATGGTTAATGCACGTTTGTTATCGCAAACTATGCCCAGATCATGGCCCCTGAAAGCTTTCAAATACTACTTTGTATGAACATATGTTCATAGGTTGGCATGAACTTAAATCCTTAAATATTGAACAAAAGACATTTACATATATAAATTTCACGCACCCCAAAAAGGGATGTCGGTTTTTTACACATATTTTTTATTTCCATACATTCAAATCTATCATTTCGGCTAGGTGTATTCGCAGTCTAACTTTATTTCCTTACCTTTGCGCCCGCTTTGGGACACAGTTCGTTTTTCAAGGCATTTAACCAATTACATCACTTCAGTACGACTGAATCCAATGAGACATTACGAGACTACATTTATCGTAGACCCAGTGCTGTCGGGGGAAGAAATCAAAACGACGGCTCAGGCGTACGTAGACCACTTGCAATCAGAAGGTTGCAACATCGTCTTTGTTGACGAGATGGGCCTGCGCACCTTGGCTTACCCGATTAAGAAGCGCAATACCGGGGTCTACTACAGCATCGAATATACTTCTGAAAACGGCGTATTTATCCAGCCTTTCGAGTTGGTTATGCGTCGCGATGATCGCATCATGCGCTTTTTGACGGTTACCCTCGACAAGTACGGTATACAGTACAACGAGGATAAGCGCAATGGCAAAATTGGCAAGGCCAAGCGAGGCAAGCAAAACAAAGCTGCCAAGACAGAGTCTGCCGCCCACGGTATTAGCCGCAAGCAAAGCGACGCACCCAGCGTTAGTGGCGTACCCAGTGGAGATGCCGAATCTCGCAAGGAAGAAGAAGAATAGTTCATTCAAAAAATATAATATCCGATGGCAAGTCGTGATGACATCAAGTTCCTCTCCAATCCAAAGATTGGTCAGAAGCGCAAAAAATACTGCCGTTTCAAGCGTTACGGCATCAAGTACATTGACTACAAAGACCCAGATTTCTTGTTGTCTTTCGTCAATGAGCAAGGAAAAATCCTTCCCCGTCGAATCAGTGGCAACTCACTGAAGTACCAGCGGAAAGTATCAACGGCTATCAAGCGTGCACGCCACTTAGCTATGCTTCCGTATGTGACGGATTTGTTAAAGTAAAAAGCGTATGGCGTAGTCCGTATGGCGTATTGCGGCCATCATTAAAAGTCGCTGTACGCCATACGTCAAACGCTATACGGATTCATCATTCTAACCGACTGTAAATGGGGAATCTCCCCAAAAGGTCGGGACAACAACATTACTATCATGCAAGTAATCATGCTGAAAGACGTCGAGAAAGTCGGCGACAAGCACGAAATCGTTACTGTCAAGCCTGGTTTCGGGCGCAATTACCTCATCCCTCGTGGCTTAGCCATTATTGCAAGCCAGTCTAATTTAGGACGCCTGGCAGAAATGACTCGCCGCGAAGAAGCGCAAGAGCAGAAGCGTTTGGATGAATACCGCGCTATGGCGAATAAAGTAGCAGGACAAACGCTGAAGGTTGGCGCCAAAGCCAGCAGCAGTGGACGTATCTTCGGTAGCATCACTCAACTTCAGGTCGTACAAGCTCTTCAGGAGCAATTCGGAATCGAAGTTGAGCGCAAGAAGATCGTTCTTCCTGAAAGCGCCAAGGAAATTGGTAGCTACGAATTAATCCTCAAACTACACAAGGAGGTTACTCCTACTGTAACCATGGAAATCGTGGAAGAGTAATTTTCCCGTTTCCACAAGCTACTCACGAAAGAAATTGCAGCCCTTTGGTCATTGATCAAAGGGCTTTTTTATGCCAATTTCACAGATTAACGACATTTACATTATGAAGGCACTGCAATCCATATTGTTCTTATTCGCGATGACAAGCTTTACTCATGCCCAAGACATCAACCTATCGGAGTGGCAAACCAAATGGGATAATTCCAAGACCTACCTTTTTGAACTGGTAGATCTCTGTGACACCCTCGACCTGGATTATAGCCCTACTCCAGATCAAATGAGCCTCAGGGCTCAGCTAACGCACATAGCTGGCAACATGTACTTTCTATCTAATCGCTTTCTGGAATACAAGCCAGAGGAATTTGATAGAGACGCTACTCTGAATCTCCTGAATAGCGACACCCTGAATCACTCTGAAATAAAGGCAGAATTGACTAAGGCTTTTACTTTTGTGGAAGAGGCTGTTCAGAACGTCCCCGAAGGCGACTGGGCTACAGAAGTTCAGTTCTTCGTCGGCCCCCGAACCAAGCGAGTTATCGCCTGGCTGCTTCAGGACCACGTTACCCATCACAGGGGCCAACTCATTGTGTACCTACGTCTGCTGGGATTAAAAGAACTCCCTAGATACAGAGGCTGGTAATTATTCTTAACTCTCGCCTCTAAAATCCTGTCTCTCAAGCCCACACAGTGGGCGCCTCTTATCTATTGCCTCTTGTTTCTTGTTTCTTGCCTCTAAAGTTTGCGCAGCAAACGCCTCTCGCCTCTAAAGCTCACGCAGTGAGCGCCTCTCTTGTCTCTTGTCTCCTCTCCCTTGTCTCTTGCCTAAAAAACCCACCTCTCCCACATCAGGTACAATCCATATACCAGTGCTACAGCCGACAATCCGATCCTCCAGTAAGAAAACGGTACTTTCCATTGCTTAACAACGAGCCAGGCCAGGCCGTAGATTAGCAACACGATAGCTAATTGTCCGGCCTCTACCCCCAGGTTGAAGCCAAGTAACACGCCTATCAAGTCTCCGCCTTCAAAGGCTAGTGCACGAAACATGCCACTAAAGGCCAAGCCGTGTATCAATCCAAAACCGATAACGACCACATAGTTTAACCATCGATGACGCTGATGCCAGTCGGCTGAAAAACCCAGATTGTACATAGCACCGAGCACGATAGTCAGTCCGACCAGCCACTCCGTCATAGGCTGAGAAAGCGCGCTACCATACAGGCTTGCCAGAAAGATGGTCAAGGCATGCCCGATGGTAAAAGCGGTGACCAGCACAACCAATTGACGCCAGGCTTTAGGCTTGTAGGTTGCACATATCGTTATGAGGAATAGAATGTGGTCATAGGCATCCTCACTCCAGATGTGATCAATGCCCATGCGCACAAAAAAAAGCCAATCTGACATATTTGCTTTCTTTGCAGATCAAAGGTAACCACCTGATCATGATTGTACACCCTACGCCCATTGAGGGTTTATTAATTATTGAACCTGCAGTTTTTGAAGACGAAAGGGGTTACTTCTACGAAAGTTTCAACCAGCGAAAGTGGGAGGAGACCACCGGTCTAAATACCCAGTTCGTGCAAGACAATCAAGCCCGCTCCAGCATGGGGGTTCTGAGAGGGTTACATTTTCAGAAGGGAGATGCCGCTCAAGCGAAGTTGGTCAGATGTATCGAAGGTGTTGTATTCGATCTTGCTGTTGACCTTAGAGCAAATTCTCCAACCTATAAAAAGTGGTTTGGCCTGGAACTCAGCGAGGAAAACCACCTTCAGTTCTTCATACCGCGTGGATTCGCCCACGGCTATCTAGTCTTATCTGAATCTGCCACCTTCTCTTACAAGTGCGATAATTTCTACAACAAGGAAGCCGAATCAGGCCTGCGCTATGATGATCCTGAAATCGGCATCAACTGGCCAAAGATCGAAGGCGGGTACACCCTCTCATCAAAGGATTTGAATTGGTAGACTTTAATTTCAAAAAGGCTCACCTACGAACAATTCATGTCTTGTGCAGCGAGTCTCCTTATATAGCTAAACAAAGTACCATCTGCCATTCCGTCAGCCTCTACCAATTTGGCACAGAATTAGCACTTCCGCAAGTCGGAGGCTCTACTTGATTTTTGTCGGGTCTCCATTGCTGATTAATATCACCCAATTCACAAAATTAAACAAGCTCCTATGAAGCCGATCAACGATCGCGTTATAGTCAAGCCGGCAAAAGCCGAAGAAAAAACAAAAGGTGGAATCATTGTCCCTGATACTGCCAAGGAGAAGCCGCAACGCGGAGAGGTCATCGCTGTTGGCCCAGGTAAAGATGGCAACTTGATGACTGTAGCTGAAGGCGATATCGTGCTCTACGGTAAGTACGCCGGCCAAGAAGTAAATATCGATGGGGAAGACTACCTCATCATGCGTGAGGATGACATTCTGGTTGTCATCTAAACCAACTGGCCACTCAGCCCCTCCACATATTACCAAAATCGAAGAATTAAAAATCACAAAAAGCAATGGCTAAAGAAATTAGCTTTGATCGCAATGCACGAGAGCAGTTGCGCGACGGTGTAGACGCCTTGGCAAACGCCGTCAAAGTCACCCTAGGCCCAAAAGGCCGTAATGTAGTTATCCAAAAATCATTCGGCGCTCCTCAGGTAACCAAAGACGGTGTTACTGTTGCCAAAGAAATCGAGCTGGAAGAGCCCGTGAGCAATATGGGCGCTCAGATGGTTAAGGAAGTAGCCAGCAAGACTGCAGACATTGCAGGTGACGGCACCACCACTGCCACCGTTCTAGCCCAGGCCATGATTCAGGCTGGCTTGAAGAATGTTACTGCCGGCGCTAACCCCATGGATCTGAAGCGAGGTATCGACAAGGCCACTAAGTCCATCATCGAGCACCTAAAAGAGCAGTCAGAGACCATCGGAGACGACTTCAATAAGATTGAGCAAGTCGCCGCTATTTCTGCCAATAACGACAGCGAGATCGGTGCACTGATTGCCGATGCCATGAAGCGTGTCAGCAAAGATGGTGTTATCACGGTTGAGGAAGCTAAAGGAACTGACACCTATGTCGAAGAAGTCATGGGTATGCAGTTCGACCGTGGATACCTCAGCCCATACTTCGTAACCGACCCCGACAACATGGTCACAGAGTATGAAAATCCATACATTCTGATCCACGACAAGAAGATCAGCAACATGCAGGACATCGTGCCTATCTTGGAAAGCGTAGTCCAGAGTGGTCGTCCACTGCTTATCATCGCTGAAGATATCGAGTCACAGGCACTAGGTGTATTAGTCGTAAATCGCCTGCGTGCCCAGCTGAAGGTAGTAGCTGTGAAAGCGCCAGGATTTGGTGACCGTCGCAAGGCAATGCTAGAAGACATCGCCATTCTAACAGGCGGTACGGTAATCAGCGAAGAAAAGGGCTACAAACTGGATAGCGCTACCGTAGATATGCTGGGTACTGCTGAGAAAATTACCGTAGACAAGGACAATACGACCATCGTCAACGGAGCAGGAGCTGAAGATTTGATCACTAGCCGTGTCAATCAGATCAAGCAGCAGATCGACACAACTACCAGTGATTACGACCGTGAAAAGCTCCAGGAGCGTCTGGCTAAGTTAGCAGGTGGTGTTGCCGTTCTATATGTAGGAGCTGCCACTGAGGTTGAGATGAAGGAGAAAAAAGATCGCGTAGACGATGCACTTCACGCAACTCGAGCTGCTGTTGAAGAGGGTATCGTAGCTGGTGGTGGTGTAGCTTTGGTGCGCGCCATCAGTGCACTCGACGGTATGTCTGCTGACAACGAAGACCAAAACATTGGTATTCAGATTGTTCGCAAGGCACTCGAATCGCCTTTGCGTACCATTGCAGATAATGCAGGTGTAGAAGGAAGCGTCATTCTCCAAACAGTCATTAATAGCGAAGGTAGTCACGGTTACAATGCCCGTACCGATGAGTTCGTCGACCTCAAGAAGGCCGGTGTCATCGACCCAACCAAAGTAACGCGTATTGCACTGGAAAATGCGGCTAGTATCGCAGGTATGGTATTGACTACAGAGTGTGTCATTAGCGACAAGCCTGAGCCAGAAGCTCCCCACTCTCACGGTGGTGGAATGCCTGGCGGTATGGGCGGCATGATGTAGTGCTAACCAAATCCAACCAATAACAAGGAAAGCCTCTTCGGTCCACAGATCGAAGGGGCTTTTTACATCAGGTGCCTTTGGCTAGTTCCTGATATACGTACATACCCTTCTC
>JBCBVN010000071.1:0-15978 GCA_039817625.1 Bacteroidota bacterium | reverse complement strand
GTTTTGGGATTTGATACACTCGATGGCTATCTGGGCGATCATCCTTACTTCGGTGCCCTGGTTGGCCGCTACTGTAATCGAATTGCACAGGGACGATTTTCGATTGATGGTCAGGAATACCAGCTCGCTACCAATAATGGTCCCAATCATTTGCATGGCGGTGCAGCGGGCTTTAGTCATAAGCTTTGGAAAGCGGAGGCTTTCAAGTCGGATAAGCAGCTAGGTATTGACCTGAAGTATATCAGCCTGGACGGCGAAGCTGCTTATCCAGGCAATTTAGAAGTGACAGCTCGATATACTTTGATGGATGACAATATTCTTTCGATTGAATACGAGGCTACCACCGACAAGCCCACCGTCATTAATCTCACGAATCACAGCTACTTCAATTTGGCTGGGCAGGGTGATATCTTGGACCACGAATTGATGATTTGTGCCGACACTTTTACTCCGGTCAATGCCTCATTGATCCCAACGGGAGAATATCGATCAGTTGCCGACACACCCTTTGATTTCAGATCCTTTACTCCTATTGGCTTTCGGATTGGGTCCAGGACCGAGCAAATGGTTCTCGGCGGAGGCTACGACCACAACTTTGTGTTAGATCGACAAACAGAATCCGATCTGGAACTAGCTGCCAGTCTCTATGACCCGACGAGTGGTCGTACACTAGATGTGCTGACTACCGAGCCAGGCATGCAGCTCTTTACCACAAATTTTGAGAATTCACATCTCATCGGTAAAGGAGGTCAACCGATTCCCAAGCATGGGGCTGTCTGTCTGGAGACCCAACACTTTCCCGATTCCCCAAATCAAAGCGCTTTTCCAACGACCACTTTAAGGCCGGGTGAGGTGTATCGTAGCCGGACGGATTTTCGGTTTGGGTTGAGCGTGTAGTAAGACCTTTCTCCCTACCTTCGCGCCATGAATTTGACACTCCTGTTAAAAGGCGCCGCGATGGGTATGGCCGAAGCGATTCCTGGCGTATCTGGTGGTACCATTGCCTTTATTACCGGGATCTATGAGCGACTACTCAATGCCATACAGTCCATACTCGGGCCAGATGTGATTAAGGGGTGGCGCGCTGGTGGCTTTTCCGGCCTCTGGAAGGCGATAGATGGCACTTTCTTGCTGCAATTGGGCCTGGGGATGGTTGCCGGGCTAGTGGCTATGATCTTTGGCATGACCGAACTGTTGGAGCGATTTCCGCCCGTGGTTTGGGCCTTTTTCTTCGGCTTGATCATTGCTTCGGCTGTATACATCGGCAGGCAGGTCGAAAAATGGACCGGCAGAGAAGTCACGCTATTGATAGTGGGTTGTGTATTTGCCTTTGCGCTGACCGTGCTCAATAGAATGGGAGGGACAACTCAACCGCTGCTAGTGTTTTTAAGCGGGGCGCTGGCCATTAGTGCGCTTATTTTGCCGGGTATTTCGGGTAGCTTTATTCTACTGCTGCTGGGTATGTATGCGCCAGTATTCAATGCCATGCGCAGCTTGCTGGAAGGCGATACCAGCGAAGCAGTAACCGTAGGTGTATTCATGCTCGGTTGCCTGGTTGGGTTGGCTGTGTTCAGCCGATTGCTGAGTTGGACGTTCAAGCAATTTCCCAATCAGACCCTGGCCCTGCTCACCGGCTTCATGCTCGGCTCTCTAAATAAGCTCTGGCCCTGGCAAAATGTTATCAGCTACCGGATCAACAGCAAAGGAGAAGAGGTGGCTGATCTTACGGAAAATGTGAGCCCTGGCTTGTACGAAGGAGATGCTTTTATGGTTTTTGTGGTGATTGCATTCGTGGTGGGACTCGCCATTGTTGGGCTATTGGATAAATTTGGGCAGAAGGAGTAGTTTGCGTATTGCGTATTGCGTATTGCGACTGGCGATTTGTATTTTTTAGTTTTGGCTCTGGTTACCGCAGGAATCATATATCATCAACTGAATATTAAATATTCTAGCCATGCCCACTTTCGGCTTACTCGGATATCCTCTTTCGCACAGCTTTTCGCAGGCGTATTTTAGTAAGAAATTCGAGCGTATGGCACTAACCGATAGCCACCAGTATCTGAATTTTGAGTATAAGCGCGCCGTTTCATTTTTCAACAACCAGCTACCTAAGTACTCCTCCCGGGCAGGAGATGAGATCGATATTCTTCGCGGCATCAATGTGACCATTCCGCACAAGCGAAAAGTCATTGAGTACATAGACGGCTTGTCGCCTTCGGCTCTGGAAATCGGAGCAGTAAATACCATCTTATTCCTGGATGGGCATGCATTGGGGTTCAATACCGATCATCTGGGCTTTACCGTAGATCTGAAAAAAATGCTTGGTGAAACCCAGCCAGAGCGTGCATTAGTACTGGGCACGGGTGGAGCTGCCAAGGCCATTCAATATGCTTGTGAGCGGATGGGTATAGCTGTGCAATTGGTGAGTAGACGAGTTGGTCCGGATCGCATCCGCTACCGAGACCTGGATCGGGAGATTATATCGTCTCATCAGCTCATCATCAATACGACACCGCTGGGTACATTTCCGAATGTGAGCGAGGCACCCGACCTGCCGTATGGCCACATCAATGATACCCACTACTGCTATGATCTGGTCTACAATCCAGCTCAAACGCATTTCTTAACTTTAGCAGCCCAAAGGGGCGCAAAAACCCAAAATGGACTAGGCATGTTAATCGGGCAGGCAGAAGCTGCTTGGCAAATTTGGACGAATGAACGAAAAGGGAGGACCAGTACCTGAGGCAATTGGCAAGCTGCAGGGACAACTTCAGGAAGCGGGCTTAGGCCTGCCGGAATTAGACTTCGACGATACCGAGAAGGCTTTCGCGCGCATGAGCGATCGCGAATTGAAAAGCACAGTTCGCCTATTCAAGCTCATGGCCAATCCCAATTTAACCAACACACTTTCCGGTCTGGGACTTAAAGCGGTGGAATGGGGGTTGCCAGGCGCCAACTGGGCCGTAGAGAATACCCTCTACCGACAGTTTGTTGGTGGTAAGAGTCTGGTCTCTTGCATCCCGACCATTCAAAAATTTCATGAGTATGGAGTGCTTTCCTTACTCGACTATGGAGCTGAAGGAAAAGAGTCGGAGGAAGACTACAATACTTCCCAGAGCCAGCTTTTATCAGCCATTGAGTTTGCTGCCCAGCAACCGGCTGTACCTGTGGTTACTTGCAAGATCACGAGCCTGGCCAGAAACGGCCTTCTGGAAGAGCTACAAGCGGCAGAGTTTGTCTTTTCAGATGAGCTCAAACGCGAATACGACGGCGCCATTCGCCGACTGGACGCCATCTGCAATGTCGCTGAGCAAAGAGGAGTAAAGGTGTTTATCGATGCCGAAGAATCGTGGTTTCAAGAGACCATCGACCGGATGGCGACCCTGATGATGGAGCGGTATAATCGAGATCGGGTAACGGTTTACAATACCTTTCAGCTGTATCGCCACGATCGCCTGGCTTATCTGATGGCCAGTCAAGAGGAGGCCGCATCTAAAGGTTATCTACTCGGTGCCAAGCTGGTGCGCGGCGCCTATATGGAAAAGGAGCGAGCCCGTGCTCTGGAGATGGGATATCCTTCACCCATTCAACCCAATCTGGCGGCCACTCATGATGATTTCAATGCTGCTCTTCGCTTTTGCCTGGATCACTACGAGACCCTGGCGAGTTGCAATGCCAGCCACAATAGAGCCAGCGTCAAATTGCAGGCCGGCCTGATTGCAGCACGCAACTTGCCACGCAAGCACGAGCACCTCAACTTTTGCCAGTTGTTGGGCATGAGCGACAACCTGACTTTTAACCTGGCAGCCGCAGGATATAATGTGGCTAAATACATGGTCTATGGGCCGGTGCGCGATGTGATGCCTTATCTGGTGCGTCGGGCACAGGAAAATAAATCAATCACCGGCGATACCAGCCGTGAATTAAAAATGCTGCAAACGGAATTGAAGCGCAGGCGCTCACGCTAAAAGTGGGTGGTGTTTCTTTGAGCCCTAGAATTTCCTTCTGGTCATGATCGGCCCTTCTTCCCGGTAGCGGGTTTTTCCCTCGGCTATGATTTCACTCAGGCGGTCGCGGCAAGTTTCGCAAGTGCCCAGATGTTCGCGCAGTTGCTTGTAGCCAGCAGGGTTTTCTGCTTCCAGATGGCCATTCCAGTAGTCTTCCAGATCTTCATCATCTGCATGCGTTGTCCGCGTCAGATAGATAGTCCGCCCAATCTTAAACAGCAGATACGCCATACCCAAAAACAGCGCGATGGTCAGCAGTGAATCTTTCATTGGTCGAGAGGAATGGTGATGAGGATGTAGTAATTCGGGAATTGGTACTGGCTAGGGGTATTTTAATTTGTACTTCCGCAGGTCGGCTACTTTTTCCTTAGCGTAGGTATATCCGGCCTCATACATTTCATCAATTTTTGAGAAGGCAAAGATATTGTATTGATTCAGGTCTGGGGGTTCAAATGTAATGTCGCAGGCAGCTATTGACGGTTCGGTGTTAGCGATGACCGATAGGTCGAAGGTGCGCCATAAAATTCCCCAGAGATTGCTCAGGTCGGATGCTGCTACAGATCCCGAGGAAACCACATTAGAACCTACGACCAGATCTATTTCCGGGTTTTGCTGTAAAGGCTCTATGGGCATATTGGAGAAAATCCCACCATCGGCATATTGATAGCCATTGATCTCGATGGGTTTGAAAACGAAGGGAAGGGCACAACTGGCACAAACCAGTTCGCGTACACTTCCCGTATTGAAGAGCTCTAGCTGACCGATATTCATGTTGGTTGTACCTACGTGAAGAGGCAGGTCGAGGTCTTGCAATTGGGTGTCTGCCCCAAGCGATTCGGCCAGCTTTTTGTTCAGGTAGTTGAGCGTGGCAAGACCTTTGGTAGGCAAGCCAAATCCGAATAATTTGAAGAGGGAAGCTTGCTTGACGAAATCCAGAATTTCAGCCGGCTTTTTACCTGCTGCGTACAAGGCACCAACGATTGCTCCTGAGCTTACGCCTACGAGCTGAATGGGTTTGAGATCAGCTTCTTCCAGTGCCTGCAATACACCGATATGGGCAGCACATCGAGCGCCTCCTCCACTTAAGCTAAGTCCGATTTTAGGTTGTGCAGTCATGAATTAGAGTTTGAGGTGCAGCTCCATTAGAGCTGCACCTCAAAAACACTAGCGTTTAATGATTAGTCGATTGACCTGGTCGTCGTCGGCGATCAGTCTCAGCTGATAGGTGCCTGCTGTCAGGCCAGTAACATCTATACCGGTCTGTAAAGCCTGGAGGCTATTCAGTCGAATCAGCTCCCGACCATTCATGTCATATAGAATGGCTACATCCAGATTTACGGGCGCGCGAACTTCGAGTCGCTCGCTCACCGGGTTGGGGAATAGTAGTAATTCCGAGGCCCAGGCTGGCTCTCCTACGCTGACATTGAGACCGAAATCGGCATCTCTGCGAGGGAACAACTGGTAGCCTTCATCAAGCGGCTCAGAGCCGTCAAATTGACCGCCAATACCTGTGATGGACAGACTCGAAAGTCCATTGTCCTGATAGGTCTGTAGAATTCCTTCCAGATCAATATTCAGATCCTGGTCTATTCTGATGGTCACTTCATTATCTCCTTCGTCGAGGAATACGAAATTGAAGTCTCCATCACCGGGAACGGTAAAGGTTGATGGGATCAGGTTTTCGAAAATGACCAGCTGTGACTCGGTATTCTCGTTGAGTTCTGTAGAGAAGGTCGGGTCAAAGAGTTCATTGCCTTGTGATAGTAGCTCTACCTCTGTTAGTGTGATTTGAAGCAGGCCAAAGAACTGAGTGACCTGGCCAGTAACTCTCACCAAGTCACCTTCGGTAACGGTATAGCCCAGTGGGTCGGAATTGCTGAAAATACCTATGCCATCGTTGTTGCTGTCGATGATGGTCGTCTGGATACCACCGGGGCGGAAGTTGGGCGCGTGTACTACACCTTCTACGGTCACGGTTTCGCCTACGGATATGCCTACGCCATCCGCATCAATATCATCTATTTCACCTATGGTGGTGGTCATGCTGACCTGGTCATTGTCTTCGATGAAGATGGTAATCTGGCTATTGGGAATCTCTACACCCATCTGACTGGTTGTGATGTTGAAGACCATGGTCTCGATTTCCTCTTCTTCCATGTCATCTTCGACCAATACGCGCAAGAACAAGGAATCTAAGGCTCCGGCTTCACCAGTGACGACCTGCGGAAGTCCATTAACTACAGAAAAGTCGGTGTCGAGTGTAGCTGAGGTTGAAATGTCTAAGCTGAAAATGACCTCTGGAGCTTCTTCGAAGTTGGTAGCCAGAACGAAAATATCGATCATGCCCACGTCCTCATTGACGCTAAACTGTTGGCTTAGCGATAGGGTAGGGACGGGATCGGGGCAAGCGGGTAGGGCGCCAGGATTAGCGAAAATTTCAGAGCCATTGATGACCACACCTGTACCGGTGGCGGATGCTGCCCAGTTGGCGGGGTTGTTCAGGTCCATGGTGGGATCACAAACTTGCAGGCTGGGACCGTCACCATCGGGCTCTGTAGGCCAGGGTACCATATCGTCATAGGTCACTTCACTGACTACTACGCCATTGGCGTTTGAGATGGCTACGCCTTCGCCTCCGTTACTCAGGGCGCCTTCGGTCCATTGTAGCGTTGCACCGGTGTAGCTGAGGGTGTTGACAAAGGCGGCAGAGTCCACGCAGAGAATGAGGAAGTCCTCAGCTGGAATGACTGTACCTGCCGGAAAATCCAGATCGAAGCCATCGCTGACGGTCCAGCCAGTCAGATCAACGGCCGTAGTATTGGGATTGTAGAGTTCGATGAACTCCAGGCTATCCATATTGGATTCGGGTGGGTTGTACATGATTTCTGTGATCACGACAGACTCATCGCCTCCGCCTGCTTGAACGGTGACTGTACCCACCATGCCTAAGAATACATGTGGGTCGCACTGGTACTCGTAAAATCCTTCGGTGTCGAAAACAAACTCGTAGGACCATGGTGCACTGGCTGTGCCGTTGCCGAATCCTACCGGATTGTCTGGATAGTCATCTTGGCTACCATTTACATTGTGGAAGCCATCGACATTCTCCCAGGTAATGGTATCTCCGACCTGGATGGTAATGTTTTCCGGATCAAAAACGTTGGAGCGCACTTCAACTCTGTGGTTGGTTTGAGCCATCAAAAGGCCCGTAGCGAATAGTGCGCTAAGTAGTATAAAATGTCTCATAAAATTAAAGGATGGATTGGTTCTTGGATGGTGTAATTAAAGCAAGGTTAATACACTAGCCATGCGTGTGATTGCTAGAAGTTGGGAAGATAGGGAAAAAGTATAGGGTATGGGGTAATGGGTGCGAGGTATTGGGTGCGGCGTACAGGGTACAGGGTACAGGGTACAGGGTACAGGGTACAGGGTACAGGGTATTGGGTATTGGGTATTGGGTATTGGGTACAAGGTACGGGGTATGGTGTATAGGGTATTGCGTATGGTGATATAGGTAAAGGGTATTAGGTACAGGGTATTGGGTATTGCGTACAGCGTATTGCGATATAGGTACAGGGTACGGGGTACAAGGTATTGGGTATGGGAATCTGGTGTAACAGGTCTCAAGGGGAGGGGAATGTGCATTCTACTCGTAACCGGCATTATTTGTGTTGCCAAGTTGGCCTTTTGACCGATTGACTTCTTCCAGGCTTTTCAGCATTTTCTTGCAGTCCTCTTCTTTTCTTTTGTAGAGGTACTTGTATGCCTTTTTATGTATTGAATCTTCTAAGGCTAGGCTCAAATCTCCTACACCCAGAATACAAGGATTAAAATCAACTGAGTTGTCTCTCATCTTCATTAAAACAATCCGGGTGATGCCAAAGTCTGATTTGTTGACTCCGACATTACAAGCAACACCTTGTGTCCAGACCAGTGGTTTTTCTCTGTTTGAAAATTCACTGGGAATTTCAAAAAAAGCTACATTCTTAAGCTCTGCACCAAACTGCTCATGAGCCATCACCCATAGGTTATATCCATTCCTATCATCGCTTACGCTGAATGTGCATACTTGTCGCTCCTTACCTTTCTGACTATGTATATATAGGTATGCTGAATAGTCATCTTCAACAACCATTTTCGCTTGTGCAATTTTTCCGCCTTTGTATACGCCCCAGAATTTCCATGTTCCAACCATAGACTGCAGGATTTTAAGTGGTTTGCCTTTAGCAGTTATTGCTTCTACCTTCTGAACTAATGACTGTGGTACTCTCGATGTCCTGCGCTGTAGAAATAGATATCTATGAATGTATTTTACCTCTTCCTTTTGGTCGTATGCAGGAGCTAAAAGTCTGTCTTTTTGAACGATGTCTTTTTCACGGAGTAGAAAGATTTCACCTGAAAATATATAACCATGAGCAGACATAGTCTGTAAGTGCCCTCTTAGAAGTGTAGCATCTAAAAGTGGCATACCTCCCTGATACAGAAGGATGCTCATGTGGTTAGTAGCATCATTTTCTTTCCCCTTAAGCACTACAGCCAGACCATTTTTACCTGATGGGGAAACAGTTCCCTTGTACATTGTAGCGGAGTCTATGAAAACTTCACGAGTCCTTATGTCTTGGCTAGATTCTCGAAAGTGAAAGCCTGTTTGTACTGCTTTGCCAGAGAATGGACTTATTTCAAGTATGAATTTTTTGATCTTATTATCTAAGTAACTGAAATAGTAGGTGACAAAAGTTGCAATTTCACCTTGTAAGTACTCGCTACCAATCTTTGGCGCTAGGAGTTGCCTCTGCTGTCTGATCAGTTGAAGAGGCAGATTGTCTTCTTCTGCATCTAGGAAATCATCCCAGCTGTCGTACCCCAAAAACTTAATAAACAAGAGGCAATACTGCCCTTTGAGTTTAACCGTACCTAGGTTTTTTGAAGCCTCGAGTTGCTTCCCATATAAGTATCTTTCTCCTATCCGGTCTAAAGCTGTGTCAGCATTTTTTATGTTGATTTTTTTGCCGCTTTTCTGTTTGCCTTTGTAGTAAAGTCTTAAGAACTCAAGCACCTTGTCATCTGATGCTATGAGATATGTTATCCCCTCTTTGGAGCCATCATGATCGAAATACCCATAGCGTTCTGGGCCTATATTGGCAGTTAGTGATTTGCCTTTTTTCTTCAGTAGCTCATTACATTTCTCAATGATCCTAAGGTGTAGCTGTTGGAACACTTGAGATAAAATTTCAACTCTCATAATATTCAATTTGATTTCAAAGTGAAATCATAGTGTTTAAAATACTTGGCTAAAAAAAAAGGAGATGCGTCCTTCGTGAATATTAGTTGTCACAGCAACAATACAATTCAAATATAGTGATCTGAGATGGATTCTGCAAATAAGCAAAGCTTGAAACTAAAATACGAATATCATGCATACCTCATTAGAAAGTGTCAAAAAATGCCTGAAGTCAAAGGCTTCAAAGCAGGCAGATCACCTTCCTAAACTTATGACCTCTTCACAATTAAAACTCAGCTATTTGAGTAGAATCAATGCAGTGGTAGATGTTGGAGAAGGAGCTACTAATATCTTGATTGGAAATATAGGTCTGGCAGAATGTACTGCAGACGGTATCTGGAGAGTCGGGATACTTATAGTCTTGAGACTATTACTGTCCTTAATAAAGTCAAAACTTAAAAAGCAGGCTGTAATATGAAAGTTGAAGTACTCTTTATTGTGCTATTGATTTTGATAATAATAGCCTTTGTATGGCCTACTATTAGAGAGTTGCTCAAGTTCTTGATAGGGATAGTAGCATTGCTCATTGGGGCAATTATTGTCCTACTTTTGTACGTCCTATGGGGAATTATAGAAGATGAGAGCTAATGACCCTTAATCGAATAAGGTCTACTACGGAAAGAAAAACCGATGATTGAGTAAAATACTCTGAGTAATATAAAAGCTGCAATTTTTGCTTAGACCTATCGACTACTAGCCATTAATGAGCGCATAGCTGCGGCAGGTTGAACAAGAGGGCCGATGCGATCGCTAGCGGCTAAATTGCGGCCGGTTTGTCTTAGGATCTGGTAGGCGCGCTCTGTATCGAGGCTGGGATCATAGGCTCTCATGACGGCCAGAAGGCCAGCTACTTGTGGGCAAGCCATGCTGGTGCCGCTGTACGTCTTGTAGCCATTGGGTATGGTCGAGTGAATACCAACACCAGGGGCGCAAATCGGATTGGTAATGCCCTCCAGGGTATTGGTGAAAACCGCTTGTTGCAGCTGTCTGTCGACGGCAGCGACGGTTATGACTCCAGCCGCGGATGCAGGTACGTAATCTGTGGCTTTACGGCCGCTGTTTCCTGCGGCGACAACGACAATGGCTCCTTTTCTTCTGGCATAATTGACGGCACGATTGTAGGCGCGCTTTTTATCGCCGCTGGCCCGCCCGCCCAGACTGAGAGAAATGACATCTGCTCCTGCATCGGCGGCTTCAAGAATGCCACTTATGATGGTCTTTTGAGTACCCATTCCATAGCGACCGATCACTTGTATTCCTGTAACCTCCACGATGCCATTGGCATTAAGGCTAGCGATTCCCAAGCCATTGTGGGTGGTTGCTGCTGCTATTCCTGCACAGTGGGTACCGTGACCATTGGGATCTTTGTCGTACTTAGACTTGTGAGACCGGTAGTTGCTTTGAATATCCTCATGTTGGCTGTCTATGCCGGTATCAAGTATGAAGAGCCGCGCTTTCTTTCTCGGGTTGGGCAGACTGGCCAGAGATTGGTAGTAGGCGTTGTAGTCAAGTACATCAAAGGCCCACTGTTGGGCAATAAGTGGATCTTGACTCCCTCTGTGTACACCGGGTTCCTGACCTTCTGGTACCAAACTGGATGGAGACGGACCCCGGCCACCGGGATACACGATACCCCTGGGCAATTCCAGCTCAAAGACATCATTCTCCTCGACATCGTCAAACAAGCCGGATTGTAGCAGTCGCTCTGTAGTCTGTTGGTCATAGGCAGGCGCATCGAGCAGATAGTAGTCATCTAAGTCAGTTGCATCTGTATCGGCCATAGTGAAGGCCCGTTCGACCTGATAGCCATTAGATGTAGCCCAGGCAAGTAGCTCTGCTTCGCTGCGCGTACTCATATTGAGATCGACCAGGTATTCGAACTCGCGTTCTGAACCAGAATTTACTCCTGTTGTAGAAGCCGGAGATTGCTCCACGCCGTAATTATGTACATCCGGTGCCTGGTTGACCGCTCCAACTTCAATCATGCGACTGGCTGCGAACAGGGCAAACATGAATAATACCGCCTGCCAGAGGGGTATTTGCTTGCGAACGGCCATGGATTGCACCAAGCCAACCAGGCCTACTGTGAGCAAATCGCGTATGATGAGCGGAAGCAGGATGGTCCAGTCATAGTCTGCGGTAAAGGTTAAATGACGCCAACCCGTACCGACCAAAGCCAGCCAGAACATAAACGACCAGAACCAAATGTCTTTACTATCCTGGCGGTAGTAAAGTAAGGTGAGGGCAAAACAGGCAACTAAGATGAGCATGATATAAAGATAAGGGTTTTACAGGATGGGTTCGTCGCGTTCATCCTTAAAACAGTGTCATTCGTCGAACAGATCATTTTCTCCAAATTATCTGCCTTAGCCTTGTAGTGTATTAAACAACTAATACACTACAATATGATTATCCACCTCCAACAAGTTAGTTTGCGCTATGGCCGGGAAGAGCCCGTGTTAGAGCAGGTTGATTTGCGCATGCCGGGTGGCGGAATTGTGGGCTTAGCTGCGCCTAATGGTGTGGGAAAAACCAGCTTATTTAAGATGTTGGTGGGCTTGCGATACCCCAGCTCGGGCACGGTCGAGGTTATGGGTCAAGACCCAACCAAGCGATCTGCTTCCTTTTTGCAGCAAGTCTACTTTCTACCTGCTGAGCCCAATTTACCCGCCTGGACGCCCGCTAAGATAGGTCGGGTGCAAGGTGCATTTTACCCCAATTTTTCCAGTGAAATTTATCAGGAGTGCCTAGATGATTTTCAGGTTGATCCAGCTCGGCCTTTAGGTAAGTTGTCGTTTGGCCAACAACGCCGGGTTCAGCTGGCTTTTGCCCTGGGCGTTCGCACCCCGCTGCTCTTGCTAGACGAACCGACCATTGGTCTCGATGTAAACGGCAAGGACCAGTTTCGCCGCAGCCTGATTAAAGCGACCGAAGCTGGGCAAACAGTCATTCTGGCCACCCACTTGCTCAATGAAGTAGGCCCTGTTCTCGACCGCTTGGTGGTCTTGCACAAGCGCCAGGTATGGGCACATGTAGATTTGACAGAAGCCAGCAACATCTACAGTTATCACCACAGTAGCTATCCGCCACAGGCCGGCACCAATGCATTTGGTCGTCGTGTTCCTGGAGGTTGGCATATCGTACGTGCAGATGGTGGCCCCAGCTCGGCCCAGCCCGACCTCGAAACCCTCTATTTAGGTCTGACCGATGGCAATCTGGTCGACCCAACCTTTCAATCATCCATAGATGTTTAGTGCCCCACGTTTTCTAAGATATCTGCGATGGCTGTGGCTGAGGTCACCATCATGGTACCTGGCCGCCCCCTTCGCTGCAGCAACGGTCTTTGCGTTGTTCTTCTACTTCACCATTGGTCCTGAGAGCACTGATTTCTCTCACATGGTGCCTAGGTTCAATCTTGAGGCAGTCATGCCCTGGGTGTTCAGCTCCTTCATTTTTGGTTCTGTCTTTACCGCCATTCACCTGGCATCCAGACACCTGGCCAACAATGAAGAAGCGGTGAGTTTCATGAGTCTTCCGGTCAGCACACTAGAACGCTGGTTGGGTAGTCTATTCGGTATTTTAGTGGCCATTCCGCTATTTAGCTACATCAGTATTGCGGCATTTTACCTGCTGCTGGGCTTATTTCGCGGACTGATCAAGTACCCGTTTCCCGACTTTGGTTCGGTGTTGCCGCTATTGAGTCTTGGGTTGGTGTCTTACTATGTTATGGCTCCCTTAGCCTTCGCCATCGGCGTACTGAAGCCCAAGCGAGCTGTGGTCTGGTATATACTGGTGGGCATTATCATTATGGTTGCTCTGCCCGTTACCGTCAGCTCTTTGCCCGAAGAGCAGGTGCTGATCGATATCCCCGAAACCCCTTCTCCCAGTAATCTGGTTGGCCTGTTTTTTCAGGGCAGTTATACGGAAAGCTCTCTGGGCTTTGCGCTGGGTTCCAAGGTCGGTTTCCTCGTACCTTCTATTGTCGCCGCACTCGCTTTCATAGCAGTGCATTACATCGGCTTACGCCACAAACAAGTGTAGCCATGCAGTTTCAAGATCCATCCACCATTTATCAACAAATTGCCGACTACGGCATCGATCAGATTGTGCACAGCCATTGGGTTCCCGAATCCCGTATACCAAGCGTGCGCAAGCTGGCAGAAGAAGTCGGCGTCAACCCCAATACTGTAATGCGAGCTTATAATTTCTTGCAAGAGACCGGCATCATTTACAACGAACGCGGTGTAGGCTTTTTCGTCGCCAAAGACGGTCCCAAGGAAGCCGCTCGCCTCAGGCGCCAGGCTTTTATTGAGCAGACCCTTCCTGAGCTTATAAGTACCCTCGACCTTCTGGGCATTAGTGCTGAAGAACTGGTCGAAATTATCAACAGCTTTAAAAACGGCCAACATGAAAACCGCTAAAATCGTATTTATATCAGCCTGCGTATTTATTTGTGTATGGCCGGTTTTTCGCATCACTACAGTAAATGCCGAATATCAGCGCGAAGGTGACCAGGCGTCTTTTGTGCTGGCCGAGAAGGCGCGATTCTTCGATACCATTTTTGTAGAAGGGCCGATCGTAGAAGAGTCTCATTCCATCGGATTCGTCGATCGGATTAGGACTTCCGCAGGTTTTCACTTGATACATGACCCTTCGCTTTCTGGCGAATATATACTGTCTGGTCCTCGGTCTGCGCTTGACCATGTAGCTTCGGGGAATGCGCCCTTCGATGATATGAGTTTCCGCTTTGATCGCCCCATGATCATGGACGAGCCGGTGGAAGTTCGCATCAACCTCAATGCCAATAACCCTGGAATTATTAGCCTGGATTTTGACGAGCACGGAGGTAGCAATGCGATTCCGAGTTTCACTGCACTCGGCCCTTTGGAGGCCAAGGTCGTAGTCATACGTGGTTGTGCCGAAACGGATGGACCTATCGAAGTCTATGCCGAGTATTTATATCAAAGTAGCGACTGTCCAGGCGTAGCCTTCTCAGGAGAGGTGGGCCGTATTGAAACCCGAATAGGAGAGAATACGGCCAATTTCGATGATTTGTCTGTACAGGTTATCGATCTGGATATGGAATGGCCCGGCGGTCGGACAGCGACTTTTGATGCAGATTCTGTCCACATCTGGTATGGCTTTGATCGTCAGGATCGCAATAATATAGCGAAGCTGATGGAGGGTGCGCCCGACACCATATATCTGCCTGCTGATGCTGGTTTTGAAGTAGACTGGCGTCACGATCGGGAGCTGACTGGCTTGGATACGGCTCTGATTGTGCGGAAAGATTTTTGATATTCATCCATAATAGCGTGTCGAGGGGTCCACTTTGGCCTTCCTTGACACGCTCATTGGGTTGCTATTATGGCTTAGCCAGATTACACGAGAGAAAGGGTTGTCAATTTTCCTAGTGAGGGGAATTTTTTGAAGGTTCTAACTGTTGTCCTGCCTCCTCCTAAACCTCAAAAACCCCATCTCATGTCTCATTCTACGGTTTCTGCCCGCTCGGAGGGTGTTTTTCAGCAATTCCGCGAAATGCTCCGATACTGGGCTAAGGCTGCTTATCCTTTCCGCTGGTACTTTGTAGGTATTTATGGCTTTTATGCACTGGGTATTGTTGCCGACTCTATCCTGATTCCGATTTACTACCAGCAGATGGTTGATACTATGGTGACGGGTACGGAAGGTATGCAGCCAGAGGTGCTTGACTTTAAGTACGAGCAGTTGCTGCAGTTTGCCCTGATGATTGGTCTTTTGCATTTGATCCGGAATTTGGCCTATCGCTCGGGCGACTGGTTTTATGATGGTTTTCAATTGGGGACCAGTCGCAATCTGGAGAATGGTATGTTTGACCATTACCTCAAGCACGGACGGCAGTTCTTTGTCAATCATTTTGCGGGTGGTTTACTCAACGATCATCGGCAGATGCGGGGTGCTTTTGAGCTTTTTCTAGATCGAGGGACGTTTACTTTTTTTTGGTGGTTGATTGTATTTACCGGCAGCTTGGTTTCTCTGGCTTTTATTTTTCCAGTGGTAGCTATTGGTATCCTCGTCTGGTTTGTCGCCTTTCTGGCGGTAGTGATTCTGGTTTCTCGAGTAAAGCTCAAGTATGAGCGTCGGGTTTCGTCCCTCAATTCGAGTATGACGGGTTTGCTGGCAGACAACCTCAGCAACGCCATGACCATCAAGACTTTTGGCGCTGAGGAGCGGGAAACCCAGCACTACAGCGATCGCAATCAGCTGCGCTTTAAGGCCCGCCATCGCAATCGATACTGGAGTCGCTGGCGCAATGGCCTTCAAGGGATCATGCTGATTTTTCTGGATGTGGGTGTACTGCTAGTTAGTGCCTACTACTGGTACAACGGATGGATTAGCCCGGGTGTGATCGTCTTAGTGCTTTACTACACCCGCAACATTTCTGAGGAGGTCTGGAACTTTTCCAGGATGATCAATGCGATGACACAAGCTTTTGCGGATGCCAACAAATTTATGGATCACGTGCGGCAGGAACCGCATATTGTTGACAGCGACCAATCCCGCCTCTTGGTCTGCAAGACTTCGAGCGAGGATGTCGAGATTCGAGGAATCTCTCCACCTGCGAAAGTCTTAATAAAAAAAGGTCAAATACGCTTTGACAATGTCACTTTTGCTTATCCCGATGGAGCTGCCGTGTTCGATCAATTCAAC
>JBCBVN010000070.1:0-16125 GCA_039817625.1 Bacteroidota bacterium | reverse complement strand
TCCCCACAGAACCAGAGATACACCAGGAATTCCAGGTTCATCCGGATCGTTTATGCCATCTTGGTCAAGATCGTTCCATACTCGGTTTCCTATGGATACAATGCCCGGTGAAACTTGCTGGCTGCAATCCGAATAACAGTAAGCCATATCATTGATGGCTTTGATCATTTCATCACCTATCGATTTTCCGATATTCAGGAATGTGAGTGCATTATTATTGAAATGGTGGATGGCGTCATCCGGCGATTCAGATTGATCCAAATAAAAAGGCTTAGTGTCTGTAAAACCCACGCGACCTCCATAAGCTTCATCATCACAACCGACATTTTCCTGGGCGACGGAAACGATGGTCTGCATGCTTTGAACCCAAAGATCACCGCTGAGCGTATATCCTCCATGGCCAGAGTTGGCTACTACGACCGGAAGCATAGGTACACCCAGATCATTTCGAACATCATTAACCAGGTGATGTAGATTACTTTCGTATTCTTCCAGGAAACTCTCCTCAGCGCCGTCATTCCACCCCTGGAACCAGGCAAAACCCGATATTTCAAAGTCTGTAGTCCCCAAGTCAGGGAACTCTGTGCCTAGATTTTGTGTAACCTCCTGAACAGTTTGAATCATGGCGTTGTAAAACGCACCAGTTTCTCCACCAGCAGAAGGAGGTCTAAAGTCAACGGCGAGGTTTTTCCCTCCCCAAGCGGTTTTAATGATTAGCACCGGATCATCATAATATCGATCAAGCTGATGAGCAAACAACAGCTCTGGGCCAATCAAATCGGAAAACGCACCCTGGCCCACTGTTACCCGATCTCTGATCGTCTCGTCCTCCTTGGCGAAATAAAGAGAGGCTCCTTCCAGGGTTGTCCAATTATCGGCTTCACCCAGAACGGACCAGTCACCAGCTTCATCGTTTTGTAGGACATCGACCAAAGTACCAACATTGTTTTCCGGATCATCTACCTTGCCATATCCCTGCATGTTTGACTGGCCGGCCAATACAAATACCCGCACTTTTCTTGGCGACTTCTCCTGCCTGGTTACAATCGGCACGTATCCAATCTCCAGTCCATCAGGTGGGGTAACTATAGCTGAAGGATCAAGAGTAGCAATCTCACCAACTTCAGGCGGAGCTAAGTATTCATTCGTATGACTCCAGTTGGCGTGAATAAGCTCTACCCTGTTTTGCATGGCTGTACGAACCTCTTCAGGAAGATTAGCCTGGACAATAGCAGGCTGATCTATAAACTTGTACCAATAGTAAGTGACCGTTGATCCATCTCCCAGGTCAGCTTTAAAAGGACCAGCTGCAGGTCCGGGACTATTCCAGGGCCCGTTCGGGTCTTGCCAGGCACATTCCGGATCCAGAGGGGTTAAATAGGTAATCTCTGGCCTGGGGGTTAAGGGTACAACGGCGTCTAAAAGGTTAGTAGAAGCCGGAACTAACTCTTCACCCACACTCCGCCACATATTATCGGCATCGAGCCTGAAATACTCCGGCATTAAAAAGCGTCCATCCCTTTGAGTGACTGCACCCAGATTATACTCATAGCCCATGATGTTGGTAGTCAACTGGACGTTACTGAGATAATCCAAGTCGATTTCATTAATCATTCCGGCAGCGCTAATCTCTCCGACCATGGCTCCTCCATTGTTGATAAATGGAACTCCATAAGCTCCAGATTGAATGCTCTCCGTGGGTACTGGCGTACCACCATTAAACCACGATTCCATCTCGTCCCACAGCGCACCTTTTGAGTAAACTGAAACTTGGTTTAACAGCATGGAATTATTCTGATTACTCGCCGGGTATTGAAGTCGCTCGATTTTAGCGTAGCTATTTCCATCATCTCCCTGAGCCATTAAAGCGGGTGACTGAGCGTGCTCGATACCAAATCCTATATCGGGATTTGATGGCCTCGAATCCAAAAACAGGCCTTCCAGGGAAGGATTACTCAAAACTGGTTCCGTCCAAAAGGTGGGCAGGAAGAAGGTAGCCGGACCTTTAAAGTTGGTCGTATTAAGGAATAGTGTCCAGCATTGATTTCCAGTTTCTATGTCTACACCATTCGTCTGTGCTAAAGGGTCAGTTAGAGGAAGTGGTGTGTAACCGTAACCCAACATCTCGCCATTGAGGCTCTGCGCCATATTAAGTCCGTCTGGCGCCCATAATAATCGGTTTGATAATTGAGCCACCCCGTACTTTCCGCCAGGGGTACTCCAGTCTCGCTGTCCATTGGACAACATATCACTCCTTCCTGCTCCGGGTCCGTTTGCCCAGGCATAAAAATTATAAGACACACCTCCCATAATAAACTTAGGTACCCTTGTCCCAAATCGCGTATCGTGCCACCAGCCCAAGCCTCCTTCTATGGTCGTATAAAAATCGCTGGGCTCAGTACCAGTACGCTGAGTAGTTAGCCAGCAACCAGCCAGCCCCATTTGAAAGTCATTTGGCCCGGGGTATTTTTTAAAAATAGGCCAGGCTGCACTATAAATCGTATAACCAGCACCGTATTGCTGGTCTGCCACATCTTCTGTAGTGATCCAGGTGAATCCAGACCTACTGGCGTCAGTAATTTGCGCGCAAAGCTGCTGATGAAAAATGAGAATGAGTAGGGATAAAAAAAACTTAGATGGTGGAGTGTTCATGTAGTCGTGCTTCGTGATGGTAAAATCGAACTATACCTTAAGAACAAGCAAGATAGTTCATACCCTAAACTAGATTCAGTCATCCCGCAACTTTATCGCCCACCTTCTGCCTTTTGTGATGTAACAGCTGTCAACACTCACGGGCTAAATGCTGAAGATGTTCCAGCTTGACTCCCAAAGCTCAGTCAGTCGGATAATCCCAATATATACTTCCAATACAAGCCATTAACCAATCAGAAGTCCATTCTATCTCCTAGTCAACTACCAGTTCATCTATCACTTCTCTGAATTTATTGAGTAAAGTGTCAGACCGAAAAGAAAAAGGCTCAATAGAAGCAAAAACGGTATCGCCATTCGTTAAAAAATCATCTGATTCACCCCAGTCTATTGATATTTGCTGATCACCGAAGAGACTAGTCGTGGCCAGATAAAACTCAGAATCAGCAGGAATTGGCGGCTTACTGTCTAGTCGTACTTCTATGACAACTTCACCTTGATTATTGAGACTGATCTCGTTTATCTGCCCCAATCCATATCCATTTACCGTGACCGCCGATTCGACCGTCAATCCATTGATGCGTTCAGCGATAACTTGAACAGCTATTGAGTCACTGCTTACCCCTACGAATAAGAGGATCATCAACACGAACGTCAGAAATAAAAACCTTATCGTTATCTGATACATTATGCTAGGATACCATTTTCTAATAGTGCCATCCCTTCCAGAATAAGGCCCTTAATATTTGGATTTCCCTCAGCCAGAGCGTTTAGCCTGCTCGCCACCTCTGACTTTAATGCCTCTCCATTGGCCAATTCCAGAACCTCCAATAACAGTAGCCATTGATCTGGAAATGTTGAGCTAAGTTTAGCTAACACTTGTCTTAGGTCGCCATCATGAGCGGTACCGCTTTCCCGCCAGTTGCGAACAGTTTGGTATAGCTGCTCCAGCTCTCGCTCTTTGCTGGTTTTTTCCGGTTTTATAGTGAGTACTTTGGATGCTTCGTACAAATTGGGAAAAGAAGATTCATCGGCACTACCCGCATAGGCAGAAATGATGCTGGTACCAATGACCATATTGTACACCCCATCCTCAGGCTGGAATAAGGTCTCCTCACCATAGCGAACTGTACAATCCTTCAATTGAATAAGCATCAGCTTCCCCTGGATATTCCTGATGCCCGTAATATTCATGCCTTCTACCGTTATGCCACTGGCAAATTCAAAAGACAGCCACTTATTATCGTAAAAATTATAGGCCTTTAAGTCAAACGGCCCCATATCTTCAATGGCTAAGTTAATATTCTTGAGCTTACCGAGTGGCGATCCGAAACCGTCACTATGGTCATTTATGCCATGGCCGAGTAGTTCCTTTTCTCGGTAGGCCAAAGCAGTCGGCCCTTCTGTACAATAGTAGATGACTTTATTGTCTTCATCGAGAATAACTCGGGTAAAACGGCCAGATACCTGGAGACCGGTATTGATTTCTATGGTACCAACTAAATTAGACTCAATGAGTTTCTGAATGCCCTGGCGACCTCCCGTTCGCAAACTCAAGGTATTGGCAAATTCCTCCAATACCTCCATGAGATAGGAAAAGTCCGGCGTAACATACAACTGAGGCTGAGGGTTAGTAATATCAAAGCTTTGCTGAGTCGTTTCTATGGAGTACGGAACCTTTGCCACCTCATCCGTCATACACCATTTACTCTCCCCGATAGACGAAAGTAAACCTGCTCCGTATATTTTAGGATTGTCCAATTCGCCTATGAGCCCGTATTCTACACTCCACCACTGGAGGTTCCGGATTTGTGCCATTTCCGAAAGCTCTACCTCAGCAGCTTGTAACCTTTCGACTTCCCGCTCTGCTGCCTCTATTTCTTTTGGATCGACCTGCTCCGCTTCTTTAAGGATAGATAATTTTCTAACGGCCTCATATAAGTCCATATCGTGCTTAGACAAAATGGCTTTAGCACCAATGGCTCCCAGTCTTCTGAGATACTCTGCATAGTCTGGGTTGGCTATGATGGGCGAGTGCCCCGCCGCTTCGTGTATGATGTCTGGCGCAGGCGTGTACTCGATATTTTCCAGCTGCCGTATATCAGAAGCGATGACCAGGACTTTATACGCCTGGAACTCCATAAACGCATTGGGTGGGATAAACCCATCGACTGCTACTGCGGCCCATCCAATTTCTTTAAGTATCCGATTCATCCCGTACATGCTCGGGATCTCCTCGATTTCAATGCCCGTCTTCTTCAATCCATCGATATAAGAAGAATGAGCTACCTGCGACAAGTAATCTACATTCTTGCGCATCACATATCGCCATACCGCCTGGTTGATGGGCGTGTAATCTTCATAATTCTGCGGCTTGATAAATTGCTTTAAATGCTTGGGCAACTTATCAATAAGCTCGTTGGATTCGAAGGGTTGGGGACTAGTCATGCATCTATAACGTCTATGATTTCTTTGAAACTACTTAAACCTGACTCTAAGTTTTCGATAATCTCATTAGCTAACACATCAGGGTCGGGCAGATTATCGAGATCGGTTAGGCTTTTGTCTTTTAGCCAGAATATATCCAGGCTGGTCTTATCGCGAGCCAGGATCTCCTCATAGGTATAACTGCGCCAGCGCCCCTCTTCGTTTTTTTTGCTCCAACTGGCTTTGCGCTTATATATATTTTCTGGCTTGTACAGCTTGACAAACTCTTCTAGGTGGGCATAGGTAATCGGTTTTTTCTTCAGCGTATGATGGATATTGGTCCGGTAATCATAAAACCAAACCTCCTTTGTCCATGGTTCCTTGCTCGCGGGCTTGTTTTCGAAGAAGAGGACGTTGGCTTTTACACCTTGCGCATAGAAGATGCCCGTAGGCAAACGCAGTATGGTGTGCAAATTGGTCGTCTTGAGTAGTTGTTTTCTGACTTCTTCACCGGCACCTCCTTCAAATAACACATTATCGGGCAATACAACCGCAGCCTCGCCCGTCACCTTCAACATCGTTTTTATATGCTGCAGGAAATTCAGCTGCTTGTTGGAGGTCGTCTCCCAAAAATCCTGGCGGTTGTAGCTGAGGTCCTCGCGTTTTACTTCTCCGTCATCGTTAGTTATGGTATAACTGCTCTTCTTACCGAAGGGTGGATTGGCCAGCACATAATCGTAGCGATTACCATCATCTGATATTAGCGCATCGTTGGCATTGATAAAGCCCTTGCCGTCGATCTCGCCTATGTTGTGTAGAAACATATTCATCAGACAAAGCCGACGTGTATTAGCTACAATCTCATTGCCGTGAAAGGTAAAGTTCTTGAGATAGTCCTTTTCCTGTCTATTGAGATCGTGGTTCTTTACGATCCAATCGTAGGCAGCTAAAAAGAACCCACCGGTACCGCAAGCTGGATCGGCTATAGTCTTTTCAGGTTTAGGCCTTACGCAGGCTACCATAGCCTGTATAAGCGCGCGGGGGGTGAAGTATTGCCCGGCTCCACTTTTGGTGTCTTCCGCATTTTTGCGCAGTAGCCCCTCATATATATCGCCCTTTACGTCCGTACCTATCATGTTCCACTCTTCTCGGTCAATCATATCAATGACGCGAACCAGCTTGGACGGATCTTGTATTTTGTTCTGGCTTTTGGTAAATATCTGCCCTAACATTCCACGCTCTGTTGATAGCGTGCGCAACAATTGGCTGTAGAAGGATTCCAACTCGGCCCCGCGCTTGCCAGAGAGCGTCTCCCAATCACAAATTTCACCGTCGGGTATCTCCTTGTTATCCACGTCTTTCAGACGAGGAAATTCCAGACCTTTATTGTAAGGTGGCTTATTGAGCTCATCGGCTAACTTGAGAAATAGCAGGTAAGTGATCTGCTCCAGATAGTCGCCATAGCTAACCCCGTCATCACGCAATACATTAGCGAGGTTCCAGATTTTGGAGATGATGGCTGTGTTACTCATGATTGGTTTCGATTCAATACACTTATTATAAGTCGTTTTACCGTTTCCATTTCTTCCGGCTTGCTACTTGCAATATAAAGCGTGAGAGCTGCCAGTGCCTCATTACTGATAATTGGCGTACGGTCTGGAAGAAATAATAGCTCGTTGCTTTCCAAGAAAAGGAGAAAACAAGCCGCACCTATTCGTTTATTCCCATCTACAAAAGAATGATTCTTAGTGATGAGATACAACAACATAGCCGCCTTTTCTTCTATAGATGGATAAAAGTCTGAGTCATCTATACCCTTGGTAATCTGTGTAATCGAACTTTGGAAAGTAGCATCTTTTTCCAAACCAAACAGATCAGAATCAAACTCATCATGCATAGCTTTGATAAGTTCGTAATACTCAGATAGAGCAGGATAATGAGGCGGCCCCTTAGTTAAACCAGTCCGATCAAGCGATTCGTGATCAAAATCGTCTAGAATGCCTAACCCTTTGGCAAAGGTACTTAGCCAATTGTAGCCTGCCTCTTTGGCCCTCTGCTCAATAGCCCGTCCGAGGATATGAATACCAGATTTTAGAACTTTAACTTCTTGTTCCTTCTGTACTAACCGCTGCCTATTGATTACATAGCCTTCTACCAATAGTTCTTTCAACTTCGCTGTAGCCCATTTCCTGAACTGCGTACCCCGGACGGATTTAACGCGGTAACCCACCGAAATGATAACGTCCAGGTTATATATCTTTTTTGTTTTCTGCTGAGTCTTTCCCGTAATGGCTCCATGAGGTGTGGTATGTGCAATATTTGCACTTACCACTTCTTCGGCTAGTTCTCCATCCTTAAATATATTGCGAATGTGGCGACTGATAACTGTTCGGTCTCGATCAAATAATTCAGCCATCTGCTCCTGACTAAGCCAAACCGTTTCCTGCTCGAAGGAAACGTCTAGCACAATCTGTTCATCTTCTGATTGATAAATTTCGATACTTCCATTCATAGTCATTTCACCTATTTATACAAGGCTTTCCAGTTTAGTCTAACGCGCCTGAAGCTTTTTTTTGGTTAATAGTCACACCTTGGATTGTAGCTCATGAGAGGTATATCTTATACTCCCTTGGCTCAACCAAGTAATTTTCCAGGTCTTCATAGCTTAATCTAAAGACTTTTCCCCTCTCGCTTTTGAGATCGAAATCATAAACCCTGTATATAACCGCATTTGCATGTCTTTTCAAGTATTCCAATTCGTTGCTCGACATGTAAAATGGTTTTCTACTATCATTGCTGGGTGTCGTTTTCACCTCAATATGTAGCTCATCTCCATTTTCATCATAGGACAGAATATCATATCCAGCACCATCGGGTCTTTTTTCGGGCACCTTGTCAATGCCCAATCTTTTCAAATTTTCTGCTTCTACATCGAGGATAAATTTCTCACCTGCATCACCAATCAACTTCGCAGACCTGGCTTGCTGCTCAAATGGAATATCCTGTGCGCTATTCAAAATCTCGAAGGCGAACTTTCTTTTTTCAAATTTTTCGGGAACCTGAGGAGGTGGCGTATAGTCCAGCTTCGGCTTTTTAGCCTGCTTCTCCTCCATTACTACGCTAGAAGACGAATTCCAGACATAATCGATGATGTCGTAGTAAAGCGACATATTCTCTTTGACAAAAGCACGAGCCGTTTGGATGAGTGAATTCCAATTGTGATCCGATAGTTTTTCCGCTCTTATCTCATTTAGCTTAGCGCCTGAATTATTTACCATCAAATTGAATCGCTCGACTTGTTCAGCAGAAAGATGTTCGTTCATGTGCTTCGACCACTGACAATCGATCTTGTAGTACAGCACGCCATCTGTGTTGAAACCGAATATGAAATAAATAAGCTTGTCTTCATGGTTTGGATCAAAAAGCTTGGGCCAGCTGTATTTTTTTAGATGTCTAGAGTTCTGCCAATAGTTGTCTTCCCGGCAAACGAGCGAACCGGTCGCTGCATGCTGCGCCCAGTAGTTTGCCTTATTGAAAAGGCCTTTTATTTTTTCAACTTCCTGCTCTGAAAGCGTATCGGTTTTTCGATTTTCCGCATGCAGCTTCATAAACCAACGTATATCTGCTGTAGAAAAACAATCGATTGGGTGCATAGTGCTTAAATTAAAGATGTTTAGGCCTTCTCCGCCTTGATCCTTTCCAGCAATACACTGGCCGGCTCGTAATCTGCCTCTTGCTTGCAGGCTTCGATCTCAGACTCGGTGAGTAGCTGACCGGAAAACGCTTTTTTGAGCAGAGACTGGCGCAAAGCCTCCGCTTTTTTAAGACCTACGTCAATGCTTTCCTCTAGGCTGTCGCAAACAGATAGGCGGGATTCTATTTCGGAGACGATTTGGTGTTGTTCTTTTAGAGGCACTAATGGTACTGGGAACTGATTTATATCATTAAGTCCAAGACCCGCTTTGGTAGCACCTTTGCTTCTTTTATTTAAAAAAAGATTTCCTCCTGACTTAGAAATAATCCAATAGCCTAAAAATTTTTGATTATTAATTCCAATTGGTCTGGCAAGTGAAATATGCTGATTCACGTAAGCCTCTTCTAACTTCGGACAAATCGCAAACATTCCTAAGTAGCCAGTTATTGAAAATAAAAAATCTCCTTCTTTGACGATTGTCCGAGAGCCTTCGCTACCCTTAGGAGGATTAACAAATTTTAAATTGCCCTCAGTTAAATCTAAATCTAAAGTATCGAAATTCAAATTTGTAATTCTAATAAAAATTCCACCTTCATCCGCATAATATTTTGCCCACCCTCTAGATCCACTGGTCACATATTTGAACAGCTTCCCACTTTTGATCCATTTCCACTTTCTAGGTAAAAGAGGTAGTTTTTTTAGCTCTTCTGAAGAGAAAGTTTCAATTTTATTCAAAGATTTCAACTTCCTCGGTTTCTTCCCCACCTTCCCTTCTGCCTCCCATTTTGCAACGTCTTTTTCCCATTTTTCTAACTCGTTTTGATAGTGCCGTTGCCTTTCCTCGGCTATCTGTTTGCGGAGTGCTTCGGCTGAAGGCAGGTCGGTTTGTTTTTCACGCCACGCTTTAGTAAACTCCCCCTCAAACGCTTTCTTCAACACCGCCTGCCGATACACCTTGAGCTGCGCCTGCGCTTTTTTGAGGTCGGCTATACCGCTGTCGAGGCTACTGAATAAAGATTCGAGCTTAGAGACGATAGCGCGCTGGATGGGGAGGGGCGGGAGGGGGAAGGGAAGCTCTGAAAATACTTTTTTTGAGATTTCTTTGAAAGTCGTGCCACTGGCCCTTTTCTCGGCAAGGCCTTTCGATGATTTTAAATAGTGATAGATATAATCTTTGTCAATTACGTTAAATGGATAGATACTTTTGAACCCTTGATTGGTAGCCAATTCTTCGCCTGCAATCACAACATAACCAATTGGGGCTCGTGATGAAAACAGAATAGAGCCCTTTGGTAAAAGTTTAGCGGAAGAATTATTCAATCCAAGCTCTGTAATATTTTTCCTTCCATTTTCAATAGTTTTTGCTTTATGTAAAGATAGGTCTGCTGGAGATATCCATCCGATATTGCCGCCCCAATATTCTGGTACTTTTGTTTTTGGAGTTCCTCCTGAAAATATCTCACCAACCTCCCCCAACGTACACTCCACCCAATCCTCCATCATAGCTGACCATCGGTTTTAGGGTAAAGCGAGGGGTTAAGCGTAGCCGGGCAGGGATAGGAGGTGTTGTTTGAACGCAGCGCAGCGGAGAGAGTGCCGGATAGCCCGGCGCCGCCCAGAGGCGGGGGCCCGCAAAAAGAAAAACGTGGATTCATGCGGCGAGTACTTCGTTGAGTTCGTTGATGATCTGGTTCATTTCGCGGCCGAATAGTTGATACATTTTGCCCCGGCCGCCAAAGGCGTCGAAGGGGGTGTAATCGAGGTCTTCGAGCTGTAGGTGGTAGCTGGCCATGACGTGGTCTTTGATCATGCGCAGCCACTCGATCTGCTCGGGGGTAAATCTACTGCGATTGCCGGTATGTTGGTCGAATAGCCACTTGTTGAAGTTGGTCTCTATGGTGCGGTCGTAGGCGCGCAGGCTGTCGTCTATGCCGCAAGCCCGGCGTATGAGGGAAACCAGGGCGGTGAGTTCTTCTTTGGGCCGCTCGCTCTTGACCTGCTCTACGGCGGTATAGGCATCCCAGAGAAGGAGGGGTGCGAGCCGGGGTTTGTCGAGTCTGAGTTGCTCCATGACCTCCTGGATCATGCGGAAGGTGATGCTGCGGCGGTTGTAGGGCTGGTTGTAGAAGATGGAAAGAGCCGCGATCTCATCTTTGTGCGCTTCGAGGTATTCCGTAAAGTCTTCGATGAGGGTCTGGGCGCGCTGAGTGGCGTCTTGGTCCCACTCGCTCTTGGTGATGTGATCGATATTGAGGTGGTCGATGATCTGCTCGTGCTGGCGGTGTACGTTTTCGAGGTAGTGGCAGAGGGGGCCATTGAATACGCGAGCGGCCTCGCGGATCAGTTCGTCTTCGGCAGTCTGACGAGCAGCCTCGGCCTGGGCGGGCGTACGGTCGGCTATGGGCACCTGCTCGACTATAGCCCGGGTGCGTGCAGCGATCTCGTCGGGGTCGTAGGCGGCGATCAGCTCTTTGGTGATCTGTTTGAGGCTTTTGCCATCGGAGTATTCGAGTAGGGTTTCGGATTCTCGTGGCGTGAGCTGTTTGTCTAGGCGTATGAGTCGATTGGCCAGAGATAGAAAGAGGTCTTCGTCGGCATGCCCCATTTTGACCGCGCCCAGCAAATCTTTGATATGCACCGATTTTTTGCGCTCCAGTGGCCGGCTATCGGTTTTTTTGGACTTGGTGGCCCCTACCGCATCGACGATCACGAAGTGCGTTTTGGTCTGGGCGGTGGTAGAGACTTTCTTGAGGTCGTCATTTTTGATGGTACGGGTACCGCGCCCTTTCATCTGCTCGAAGTAGTTGATGCTCTTCACGTCACGCATGAACAGTAAGACTTCGAGGGGCTTGACATCGGTGCCGGTGGCAATCATATCTACGGTGACGGCTATGCGCGGGTAGTAGGCATTGCGAAATCGATTGAGTACCGACTTAGGGTCTTCGTCTATTTTATAGGTGACCTTTTTGCAGAAGTCATTGCCCTCGTCGAATTCTTCGCGTATGATCTTGATGATATCGTCGGCGTGGCTGTCGGTCTTAGCAAAAACGAGGGTTTTGGGTACTTCGTATTCGCCATCTTTATCGAATCGATTGGGAAAGATGGTGGCCTGTAGAGCTCGCCTGTACTCGCGTATAATGTGGCGGATCTGGCTGGGGTTGACGACCTTTTTATCGAGATCGTTTTTGTGGTATGGCGTGTCTTCTTCCTCTTGCTGCCAGCGTTTGGCGCGGGTCAGCTTATCGCGGCGGTCTACATACCAACCAGCTTGGATGGTCTCTCCGTTTTTGGATATTTCCGTTTCTATGGTGTAGACATCGTAAGGTACATTGACCCCGTCGATTACAGACTCTTCGTAGGTGTATTCGCTGACAACGTTTTCGTTGAAGAAACCAAAGGTGCGCTTATCTGGTGTAGCCGTCAGGCCGATGAGGAAGGCGTCGAAGTAGTCGAGTACCTGTTTCCAGAGGTTATAAATAGAGCGATGACATTCGTCTATGACAATAAAATCGAACTGTTCGATGGGTACACGAGGCGTGTAATCGACGGGGACTGTTTCTTTTTTCTTGTGCTGCTTTTGTAGCCAGGTGCTTTCGTTGGGGTTTTCTAGCTCGGCACTTTCGTCTAGTTCTTCACCTTTCAAGATGGAATACAAGCGCTGAATGGTCGATATACAGACTTGACTATCCGAAGCAATATGGCTGGTAGAAAGCCGCTGTACGTTGTACAGCTCTGTAAATTTTCGATTGTCATCGGTAGGCTGATAGGTCATGAATTCCTGCTCGGCCTGTTCGCCCAGGTTTTTGGTATCGACCAGAAAGAGAATGCGATGTGCTTTGGCAAATTTGAGTAACCGGTAAACAAAGGTGCAAGCCGTAAAGGTTTTGCCCGCACCGGTAGCCATCTGAATCAGTGCTTTTGGTCGGTTTTTTCTGAAAGAGTTTTCCAGGTTTTCGACCGCTACGATCTGAGCGGGGCGCAGGCCTTCAGGATCTAGCTCTGGCAGCTCTTGGAGGCGGGTCCGGATGCTGCTGCCCATACGCTGCCAATTAGCTATGGTCTCTGGCCGATGAAAGTGGAATAGTCGCCTGCCTCTTGGTTTAGGGTCTCGATAGTCGGTAAAGCGAGTGAGTGTGCCCGTGCTTTCGTACACGTAGGACAGCGGATCGCTATAGAGATATTTGAGCTTGGCATTAGCATAGCCTACAGACTGTTCTTCTACCGCTGTGAGTCGGTGACCTTCTTGCTCCTTCTTAGCTTCGATGATGCCTACTGGCTTAGCCTCCACAAACAGTAGATAGTCAGCTGGGCCAACATCTGTTTGATATTCTTTGACAGCTACCCCTAAATTGGCTCTGATATCGACCTCATCTTTAGACTGCACGACCCAACCAGCTGCCGTGAGCATAGCATCGATTTGATCTCGAGCGATCTGTTCGGGATTCTGGTTGTGGTGTAGTGGCATGTCTTATGGGTAGATCGATTTTTTTTTAAAAGATGACGGTATGTATTTGAAGAGTCCCCATTTAACAATACATTTTAGATTCCTGTTCGCATCCTTTTTTTGGATCTCATCTTAGGCTCATTCCACTTGTTCACCAGATTTTCATAATCATTCCATGCCTCCGGGGTATGTGTTTGTCGCCTTCTCTCAATATAGTTTTTAAAGTTTGCATAAACCCTTGTCATGGCATATTCTCTGAGGTTCTTAATGACGTCTTCATCATATAAGCCTTGATTGATTCCTACTGCAAATCCCTCATAATCATTTAGCACTTTGTGAATCGAATTTTGCAAGGTTAAATCCAATTTTATTTTAGAATCTACAACATCTAAATCCAGGGGAGTATAGTTATTGGAAAGCTCAAATTCATTATTGAGTCTTACGTTATGCGGACATTCGTTCACTTGCTGGACTATTTCGGTCGCAGCATTTCTTCTTTTCCAATCATGCTCGTCGCGAAATATTTTTGTGTTCAATCTAAGCTGCCTTACAGTCAACACCACACCTGCCAGAACCACTAAAAAAGTCAATGCTTTAATAGACAAATTGATTATTTCGTACTTAGTCATTCAAAATATGGTTTAAGGTTGATTAAATAAAAGTAAACCCTCCATCTAGAGATCTTAGTGATTAAAGTCATTATAATCTTCTCTAGTAATATTATTGATCTCAGAATCAAATAACAGCACTCTTCTAATTCTATCTATCTCAGCTTGCTTTTTAGGGTCACTACCAGCCATATAAGTTCCATAAATCACGATGGTGAAGGTACTTGATCTATATGCAATAGCAGAAGTCCTTGACACTTTCTTCCTTATAAAAAACCCTAGAGGATCCTGTTGAATTATTAATTAATTTCACTTTCATTTCTTCTAATACTATTATGGATTATAAAGTTACATACAGTGGTAAATATAGACACATTTCTATACTCATTTACACTACATTTCCCCCTCACTTCACTACCCAATACCAATCTGCCCCAACAACAGGCAACCAACTGGGCCGGTTAGTCCACAACACCCTGACATCTGAGGGCACTTCCTTGGGTTTAGCTTTGAGGATGTGGTAGCAGTCTACTCCGCTCGGACATTCGGAAACGAGCTGTAAACCCTCGCGCCTGTAAAAATGGGCGGGAAGGTCATAAAATACATAAGGTCGCCCCTCCGGTACAACCAAGATGGTATCTTCTGGTAAATGCCGATAGACATATTCGGCAGCAGCTATCGAAGGACGCATCGGCCTAAACGCGTTGACGGCCAAAATGCCTAGGTTCATCAGTACTATCAAATACGCGAGATAGCGCCAGCGGGAGCCTAAAGTAAAGCTGCTTGATTGCTTAAAGCGGACATGTCCCTCAGAATAAACCACCACCACCTGCCACGCCCCCAATAACACGATCGGCAAAAGCGGCAACAGCGGGAACAGAAATCGTACATCCTTGCGAGACAATACGATGTGAATGAGCAAAAACGGCACCCAGGACCAGGTAAGTGGATGCTTGCGGTGGTGCCAAAAAAAGACCAATGGTGCTAATACATATAGTAAGCTCAATGGCGGAATACCCCGTAGGAAAACGAGCTCAAAATAACCCCACCAGGGCCTGGTCCCGAAGGTAGCGGCCTTGCCCTCAATGAGATTTTGGGCGAGATAATTCCAGGGGGCATTAACCCACTGTCCGTACAGCCAGTAATCGGTTAAAACACCTAGTGCCAAAGCAAAAAGTCCACCAAATACGATCAACCCCAGATGCAGCCACTTCTCCCGTTGTACAAACAGCAGCCAGGCACCAAAACCGAGAACCAATAAGCCGACTTGATACCGAAAGCAAAAGGCCAGGCCAAAACAGAACCCGGAAAGGAATAGGTATTTGTGAGCTTGCCTGGCAGGTTCGCTGGACTTACCAGACAAGCTCATGTAGGTCAAATAACCCAAGGCAAACATCAAACCCGACCAGCTCTCGCTGGAAAACCGCAAGCCACTATACCACATGGCCCAATGTAGCAGGCAAGCCCCGGCCAGCCAGGGCCGCCAGTCTTTTTGGCCAAGCTGAGGCAAACAGCGCCTAAAAACCAACCAAGCCACCCAAAGGGTAAAAGCACCAGACAATAAGCGTAAGAAAAAAGTCGTCCAAAACGGATCACCGATGATGCGGTAGGCGACATAAGCCATGAAAGGCTGTAGGCCAGGTCGCATCTGTTCGGCATATTCCCAGGGCAAGTCCCCGACCGGAGAATGCCCAGCCCGCATGGCGGCGAATTCCAGTATCTGATAATGCTCATCACTCTGATGAAACCCGATACTGAACCAACTACCCAGCAGCAAAACAGCTATGGCCAAATAAAACTGGAATGATACGGAGCGAAGCACAGCCGGAAGGTAGATAAAACTCATGAGCTCATCAGATACGCGCTCGAGGCCATAAAGCGTCTCATCCAGTGCGTCGATTGAGCAATTCCCGATACCAGGCATCCAATTCGGCTGCTGTACGATCGGCATGATAGTGCTCTTCCACGTAGGCCTGACCGGCCGGGCCCAGCCGCTCGCGCAGGACGGTATCCTTACCTAGCCGGGTCAGGGCAGCAGCCAGGGCAGCAGGATCGCGGGGAGGAACAACCAAACAGGTTTCTTCGTGTATGCCCAAATGTCGATTACCACCGATGTCGGTCATAATGGTTGCCTTACCCAGGAACATAGATTCCAGCAAGACCTTGCTCAGGCCTTCTCCTTTCACACTGGGCAATAAGCTGATGTCTGCAGCCTTCAGGATGCGCAGCACATCAGATCGCCAACCGGCAAAAGTTACCGCATCGCTATAGTGTGAAGCGGCAAAGGCAGATTGGGTGGCCGA